>JAGWGC010000160.1:157-1523 GCA_028867615.1 Nitrososphaerota archaeon
GCGGTGACAGTCTCTGCTAGTGTGGCATTCTTTGCAACAGAGGTTGATAGATTGTCAGAAGCGGTGACAGTCTCTGCTAGTGTGGCATTCTTTGCAACAGAGGTTGATAGATTGTCAGAAGCGGTGACAGTCTCTGCTAGGGTTGTGCTCTTTGCAACAGAGGTTGATAGATTGTCAGAAGCGGTGACAGTCTCTGCTAGTGTGGCATTCTTTGCAACAGAGGTTGATAGATTGTCAGAAGCGGTGACAGTCTCTGCTAGGGTTGTGCTCTTTGCAACAGAGGTTGATAGATTGTCAGAAGCGGTGACAGTCTCTGCTAGGGTTTTGTTTCGTGATACTGCAGTTGATTGACTGTCAGAGGCGGTGACTGTTTCAGTGAATGTCTTACTTCTGCCTCCAGACATTCCAGCTTGATCAGCAGATGTTACAATCTCAGTTAGTGTTGTACTCTTTGTTCCAGCTGTTGATGATGCATCGGAAGAGGTGACGATCTCTGCCAAAGTTGTGTTTCTGCCTCCAGATAGTGAAACAGTGTGATCTGCCACAGTTACTGTTTCTGATAGAGTTATGCTCTTTGATGCAGCTGTTGTTAGGGTGTCAGTTACATGGGTTATCTCTAAAGGAGAAATAAGACCAGAGGCTTTTACTTCTACGGCAGCTTCAACCCAGCTTCCTGTAGAAGCTCCTGGAGTCCAGATAAAGTGGTTTGAGACAGAGATGTTTGGAAGTATGGTACTTGATCCACCGGTTACACCTCCTAACTGCAGGTTCCATGTTTGGACTTGGGGAGCAGTTGTAGAGATTGTTTGTATCTGTTTTCCTGCTGAATCAATGACTATGCTTGTAGCATATTGATTTGTTATGAAGACACTGGGACTACCACCGCCAACTCCAGAGGTTCCAGATACAGTGGTTGGTATCGGATTAGTTTGGTCAACCCCTAGAATGTTATATGCACCAACTACAGCGATGGCCGTATGTGGAGAAAAGTCTACTACAACATTTCCAGTTCCAGAGGTAGGATTAACCACTCCCCATATCTCACTATTTATGCGATTCAAGTCATTACTTGATCTTAGCTTAGATAGAGATTGAGCACCGTAAGTTACGCTAGCTACTGAGGTTCCGTTTGTTTCAATAGCAACTAGGAGATACCTGTTTGCACCATTACTTACAGTGAAACTAGGTATAGTGATTGAAGTTCCCGTACCTGTTGCAGTTTGGGTATTATCTATCAAAATAGAAGTTACCTGCGCAGAATAACTTGCAGAAGTGAGAAGTGCATCTTCTGCTATAGGAGAGTCAGTTAATGATTGGCTGACAGATTTTCCTGCAGAATCATGAGCTGTAACTGTTTCGGTTAATG
>JAGWGC010000161.1 GCA_028867615.1 Nitrososphaerota archaeon
TGCATCGGTTTGTATGCTAAGCTCAGTATCTGAGATTGCTACCTGCTGACCATGATGAGGGCGAAATTGCAAACTATCTACTGCATATATGTCCAGTCCAACATATGCTATGATTGTGATTGCAACAATGATGCCTATTGAAGCATATTTTTTGGTAGACATTCTCTTGACCGATTTTGTCTCTACCTGCGTTGGAATTTCAGGACTTGGAACTGTATTGTCTGACACATTTTCTGGTTTAGCATCTGTGATATTGTCACTTGAGACTTGACTGGGTTGAGGTTGATTTTCTGTCAAACTTTCGATGTATTGATGATCCTCAAAAGAGACTGGTTCGCCATTTTTGATTGCAATCAGAATGTTTTGTAATCTCTCAATATCGCCTTTCTGAGATTTTATCAACTCCTCGATTTTATTGGCAAGATCTTCTGACATTCATTGAAAAATAATTTGTTCTTAATTTAAAGCAAGTGGATGTAGTATAACTAATTTGTAAAAAACCAGACGATGAAAAATTCTAGGGGACATATGACTTTGGAGCTAAAGACTTAGCTGGACCTACTGCAAAATAACCCTAGTATTGTTTGCAAATTACTAATTAGTCAAATTCGACCTATTATACCCAATTGCAAGATGAGATATTTGAAAAATGTACTCTCAAAATCTGTCCAAAAGGACCTATTGTGACTGATGACAATGCTGGCGAAATTCTTTGTGCAAGCTGTGGCCAGGTCTTGATAGATAAAATAGACAACATGGGGCCTGAATCTCGCTCATTTGACACTGAACAGTTCAGTGACAAAAGCAGGGTTGGAGCCCGATCAAGCCTTGCTGTATCTGACATGGGTCTTGCAACTACCATAGGAAGCCAAGACAAGGATGCTGCAGGAAATTCTTTATCTGGATATATGAAAAATACATTCAACCGACTCCGACTCTGGGATAGTAGAAGCAAGTCAAAAGGAAATGACTCTAATCTAAGACAGGCGTTTACACTACTTCATACTATGAAGTCACATCTCTCACTTCCTGATGCTGTAGTAGAGGAAACTGCATACATTTACAGAAAGGCTTTTGCCAAGAAACTAACTCGGGGCAGGGGAATATCTTCAATACTTTATGCTGCACTATATGCTGCCTGTCGAAAGACTGGTACCCCAAGGACTCTACGCGATATTGCAAAAGCTGGAAATGTCAGAAGAGGTGATCTTGCTGCCGCATACCGTACGGTGGTAAAAAGCCTGAACATTCAACTAAAGCCATTTGATCCTGTAGAGTTTGTGACTAGAATTTGTAGTACAATTGGTGTGGATGAGAGTACAAAAAGAAGTGCACTTGATTTATTATTAAAAGCAGAAGATGCGGGTTTTTCAGCAGGGAAAAATCCCATGTCACTAGTTTCAGCTGCCGTCTATCTGGCAACCTGCTCTGGTGGAGAAAAAAAGACA
>JAGWGC010000162.1 GCA_028867615.1 Nitrososphaerota archaeon
GTTCCAGTTGCAGTGTTTGGTGAGACTGATGCTGTGATGGTGACTGACTGACCAAATGTGGATGGGTTTTGTGATGAGGCCAGTGTGGTAGTGGTTGTTATCTGGTTTACTGTTTGTGTTAATGCAGATGATGCACTTGATAGATCACTTGCATCTCCAGAATATGCTGCAGTTATTGTGTGTGGACCTACTGATAATGAGGATGAGCTGAAAGTAGCTTGTCCTGATGATACTGCGACTGGAGTTTGCGGTGTGCCATCAACTGTAAATGTTACAGTTCCAGTTGCAGTGTTTGGTGAGACTGATGCGGTGATGGTGACTGACTGACCAAATGTGGATGGGTTTTGTGATGATGATACTGATGTGGTTGTGGTCTGTGCTGTAACTGTAAATTGTGTCTGAGTCTGGATTATTGCAGCGTTACTACCGCTGGTTATGTAAATATCAGAGTTTATTGGATCAAATATTGCATAGTAATAGTAAGAAGCACTATGTAATGTAACTGGATTAATGAAAGCGTTGGTTGAAGAATCTATTACATTTAGCCTAGTAGTAGCACTTGAAAAGTCTGGCACATAGACAAATCCGTTTACTGGATCAAATGCGACACCGTTTGGACCGCCACTAGAACCTGTAGGAATACTGGAAACAGTATTGGTTGAGGTATCGATTATAGATACAGTGTTAGAGTTAAAGTTTGCAATATACATGTCACCGTTTACAGGATCATATGCTATGCCTCTTGGCGAGATACCTACCGAGATTATGGCAACAACAGTGTTGGTTGAGGGATTAATTACAGATACATTGTTAGAACCTTGATTTGTCATGTAAAGGAGTTGACTTGTAGAATCATACGCAAAATCTTGTGGATGAGATCCTACTGGGATTGTAGCAACAACAGTGTTGGTTGAGGGATTAATTACAGAGACCGTGTTGCTCCCTGTGTTAGCAACATAGATGTTACCATTTGGAACATATGCTACTCCAAACGGATGTGAACCAACTGAGATTGGCGAACCTATTACTTGGTTGTTTGCTGTATTTATCATGGTGACTGTACCGGAATCATAATTTGCAGTATAGACATAATGGTTTACAGAATCATAAGCAATGCCTGTTGGTCCTCCCGAATCAGCTATTGTTGCTAGTACCTGATTAGTCGAGCCACTAACGACTACTATATTGTATGATGGATTATAATTAGCCACATAGATGTTACCGTTATCAGGATCAAATGCTAGTTCTTGTCCACCATTACCTACAGGTACTCCAGAACTTGCAACTACATTTGTACTGTATCCAATCAATCCTTGGCCATCTGTTGCTTTGGCAGTAATGGAGTGTATCCCAGCTGCAAGTCCGTTTGCAGTATAAGACCAACTTGTTGTTCCTGTGGCGGTAACATATGGTGTGCCATCAATTGATAGTTGAACACTTGA
>JAGWGC010000163.1 GCA_028867615.1 Nitrososphaerota archaeon
AAGAACAGTTCAGGGTATAAATTGCGCGGAACAAATCTTGTTTAATGGTTTGACTCCAGGCCCACTAAACACTAACGGAACAAATGTATGTAATTTGAATAAAATATCCAGTTCTACAAAGTTCAATGGATTCAGATTCATTGGTCTAATCAATGGAAGTGGAACAGCAAAGACAAACGGTTCTGATACATACACTACATCTGTAATAGGTGGATCAAGAGCTTCTTCAGCCGCAGGAATTATTACGGTTGGCCTTACAAATCAAGGCTCTCCAGCAAATAGTACCGTGGCAAGAGTAGATGGAACAGCAGCTAACTACAATAAGATTACAATTACATCCCCTGCTTTCACATTTACAGGTGATGCCGCCGGTGGAACAACTATTAGAGGCGCAGTATTGCTTAATGCAACATCTGGAACTCCAGCCATGTTTGCAGAGAACGCATTTACAGGCGTTTCGCTAGCCAACACAGATACGATTACAATAACTTGGCAAATTACTTTAAGTTAATGCCAAACCTATATTATTTTTAGAAATATTTAAATACTGTATAGTATAGTCTAATTTAATGAAAATAATACAGACCAAATTAATTAATGGTATCAGTTATACGGTATTTCTATGTTCAACATGTGAAAAAGAAACAACACTACAAACTAGAACGTTTAATCACCGATTAAAGAAGTCTAAGACAAATAGAATATATTGTTCACTTAAATGTTCACACCCAACTTGGAATATTTCAGAAGAAGGTCAAAAGAATTTATGGTTTAAACAGAAGGGAATATCTGTCATGTCGCGGGGTAGAAAAGGTAGAATCATTTCACAAGAAGTTAGAGATAAAATAAGAAATTCTAAATTAGGTGTTCCATCTCCTAAAGATTGGGAAGGTATGAGAAAAGAACTTAATATGTATGAAGGATTAATAGACACAAAAGTAATTCCGCTGATAAAACCTGTTCCTGATGGAATATTGATTCAAAATGGACAAGTTATCGCAGTAGAAATTGAGAAAGAACCTTATGAATATGGAATAAGAACTAAAATGAAATACTACGATAATATTAAATATTTTGATAAAGTGATCATAATATGGTATAGAGATAATGAACGAATAGGAGAATATCATAAGATTAATGGAGTATGGTCAGGTTTAATTCCTACTCCCGCCGGATAAACCTTATATACTATTTTAATAGAATTATACCATGGTAAGTCAAACTGGATCAGCAACAGATAATATAAAAATTACTGATAATAGAATGTTAAATACTCCATCTCCACAGGGATTTCTAAAACCATATGCATACCTATTCTATCATATGGATGTTGATATAATGAATAATCAAACTCCAGTTGTTCCAATTGTAAATCCGCCACAGCCAGCAAATATGAATAT
>JAGWGC010000164.1 GCA_028867615.1 Nitrososphaerota archaeon
AACCACATTATTCTAACCAATTCACCACCTACAAAAGACGGGGTAGTAGATGTTACAAATTCACTACCTATTCTTACAGAAATTGTTCTCCAGTTTACGTCCACAGGACCCAAGAATTTCTTTACAAGATAATTAAATTTTAGTCCCTGAGTGAATAATTTACCAGCCATAGCAATTGAGGCACCCAAGAAAGGTAGAAAGCCTATCGCAAGAAGATTTTCAAAACTCACATTAAATGTAGTCGCAATAATAAGGAATGGTATTATACTAACAGGAATGGCAAGAAGCTTCCAATTCATTGCCTGCCCTACTCATGGATGGAAATATAAGCTCAACATAAAATAAATTATCAGAAAAATGAAGGCAATTTTCATAGTAGGGACTGCAGGCGCGGGAAAATCTTTGTTAGCTTCTAAAATTCTTGATTATTATTCCAGAAATGGCGCTTTTGTTGGAATGCTAAATCTAGATCCAGGTGTTGAGAACTTGCCATATACATGTGACATAGATGTTAGAGATTACATCGATATCGTGCAGATCATGAAACAATATGATCTTGGCCCAAATGGAGCTATGATCATGGCAAATGATCTTATCGCGTCAAAAATAGATGATCTGCAAAATGAAATAGATAACGTAAATCCGGATTATCTCATAATAGATACACCTGGCCAAATTGAGCTGTTTGCTTATAGAGCAAGTGGACCATTTCTCATACAAAACTTGAATGCCGAAGAAAAAGCGTCAATATTCCTTCACGATGGATCGCTTATGACATCTCCTAGTAATTTTATTTCAATTGCGTTACTTGCTACTTCAGTAAAATTGCGACTTGGTTTATCACAGATAAATGTTCTAACAAAAACAGATCTTATTGAAGATAAGATTAAAGAGATATTAAAATGGTCAACAAACATGACAAGTCTAGAAGATGCACTTGCAAAAGATTCTGATGGTGAAAATTATACTCTTGCAATCAATATTCTCAGAAGCCTGAATTTGGGAGGATTTGCACAGGGGACAATTCCCATTTCTAATGCTACTGGAGAGGGAATGGTAAACCTTCAAGCTGCACTAAGCCGTGTACTCAATTTAGGCGAAGAGGTAGAGGATTAATGAAAAATGTAAGTGCAAGAGCACCAAGCTCTACAGCGAATTTGGGTCCTGGTTTTGATGTGTTTGGATTAGCCCTTGATGCATATTATGATGAAGTACAGATAACAAAGCAAGGAAAGGGAATAACCATCGAGAGTTCAGATTCTGTTCCTTTGGAGCCAGAAAAAAACTCGGCAGGACTAGTAGTCAAGGAAATGGCAAAGAAATTCAAGATAAAAGATGGGCTTTTAATTAAAATCAAGAAAGGGGTTCCGGCAGGGTTT
>JAGWGC010000165.1 GCA_028867615.1 Nitrososphaerota archaeon
GCCAGTCCAGCTCGTGGGTTTGTGTGATTTGTCAAATCAGTCTGGGTATAATTTTCTCTGCAAGGCATACCTGGAATGCCCACTCCCAATGATTCATGTGCCTCATCTGAAAACTTTACATAAGATCCAAAATTAGTATTGCCACATGAACCTACAGGACCACCAGAGAATGGTCTTGGAAAGAAAGTAAACGTCACATCATGAAATGACTCTTGCACACCTTCTCCCCGGTAGGTAGTCATTGTATCATTTACGGTAGTAAAATAATAGGTCTGATTTTCCAAAATAACTATTCCCGCATCATTTTCAAAACCTACAGGATGAACTCTCATTCCAGAAGATGTTAGAAACAATGTAATCATTACAATAATTACTACTGATACCATTACAATTATTGAAAGATGTAGAGTTTTCATTTTCTAATTACTCAAGAATATGGAATGTATTTGACTCCTATTCCAGTCATACTGTCAATATGGAAATCATAGCCCTGGGAAGGACAAAACCATGTGTTATTACCGATAAGCCATGGAAAATCGCTTTTAACGAATGTGGAGTTGTCATCATATCCAACTGCAAAGGGCATTGGCACACAGAAGATGGTTAGCCCATAAAATCCGGCATGATTTCCTGTCTTTATCCAATAAATAACCGTGGAATTTCCTTTTAGAAGCATATTGTTTCCCGAATCATTCCAAGTTGTGATTTCTGGGGCGTCCTTATCTAATCTACTTGCCTCCGATATTCTAATTCCTATTGATTTAGGATTATCATCGAGATTGTGATATCGTACACATAATTTTCCAGTAGAGTTCGCAGGCATGTAAAGCACCACCTCGCCTGTACTGTTCTGTGGATAAGGAGTGTCACATGGCTCAAATGATGCAGGTAAAGTAGCATTTTCTTTTTGATATGCTTGATTGTCAACACTAACTAGCAATTTTATTTTATCATCATAGATTGTCAATCCTGTCTGAGGATTTAGATGATTACTGAGAACCGTAATCGAGTTTTTAGCAGACGAAGGTCCGTACTGTGTTGGAATTTGTATTCCGCCCATAGCCCATGAGCCGTCTTGATTTATTTTACTTTCTCCATAGGTTTCACGTGAACCGTCTTGGAATTTCATATCAAGCATTATGAATGCACCACCCGGTGTAGTCATAACCCCTTGAGGAAAAGCAAAAGTAACATTTTGAAATTTCATTGACATCCCCTTGGTCAAATTATAAATTGTTTGAGTAAGCGTAGTTTGATAGTAGGCCTGATTGTTGATTGAGACTATTGCATTATTTTTATCCATTCCTTCATAAGGATGATCATATAACTCAACTTTTGGGCTTTGATGAGTGGGACCAT
>JAGWGC010000166.1 GCA_028867615.1 Nitrososphaerota archaeon
AAAGTAGTATTAATTATCTGTCTTACCTTTTCTTCATCAAGCATTCCAATCCATATAGAACTCAGACCAAGAGATGATGCAGCAAGTTGTGAATAAGCAGCTGCCAATGTTGCATCTTGAAGAGAAAATTTGGCAAGAATTTCAGGCGGAAAATTTATCTTAACACGAGAAGGATCCATGCAAAAAACAAGAACGATAGGAGCATTTACGTATGGTTGGTTATTTGCTGCTTCCACCAAACGTTTCTTGATTTCTTTATTTTTTATATAAAATACTTCAAATCCTTGAAAGTTGCCTGCAGTTGGCGCTGTGTCGGCGGCAGCCAAGATTTTATCAATTTTCCACTGCTCAACAAGTCTTGACATGTCAAAATTTCTAGTCGATCTACGTGTTGCTATGATTCTGAAAAAGTCACTTTCTGAGATGATGTTTTTATTTTTATCAGCGAGTATTGAATTTAGAAGGGTATTTTCCTCTTCATTGTCTATTATGATTGATGGAAAAAACTCTTTGGGGTAAATTTTGATTGGTTTTGGCTCATGAGGTATTTTTTCATATTCCAAGAGTTTCTTTCTAAGAACTGTCGTTTCCACTTCAAGCATTTTGTGTTCTTTTAGCCTAAATTGTACGGTATCTGTATTAACCCATATCATGCTAAATTGATCCTCCAGTTCCACTTTTCCAGTAGATTCTTTTGACAATAATTCAGAAAGTCGCTCCAATTCATCTCCGCTGATGACTATGACATCCTGATCATCTTCATCCACTCCTTTCCAAACCAGTCTACATCCATCCTTTGAAATGTATGCAGGTTCTACTTTGGAAAATTCCATGATTATTTATCACTCTTTGAGTTTGTACTCTGAAAATACATCAGAGCCATACCAACAATATCTAAAATAATCAAGACACCATTCATGGAAAAGCGAATCCATGCTACAAAATACCTCACCCATATCAGATTCACCCTCCAAGTTTGGAAACATTATCATGATTTCTTTTTCATTTAATATAACGGTAACTTGAACAGTATTTTTCATTTTTCTTTCAACGTCGCCTTTTGACAATCCCAGTTTCTCTATCATTTCATTGTCTATGCGTGCTATGCCTCGTCCGACATCTCTTGCGTAGGCCTCAATTACAGTAAGTTCATTTTTTTCAGCATTCATATGATTTACATGTACTGGATAACCATAGTTTAAAAAATTGACGTAGATTTCTTCTAGAGTAGAAAGAGTGGACTGAGCCAAATGTTATTTCACAGTGGATTACAAAATGGAGTCTTACAAGTTCCTGTACAATATTGTATATTTTATCTGCCCAGTTTTATTAGATAAATAATTCCTCCAGCGATT
>JAGWGC010000167.1 GCA_028867615.1 Nitrososphaerota archaeon
TTCTTAATGTTTTTTAGTCAACTGCAATCCAGTGGTCTAAACACAGATTGATATAAGATATTTGGAAACAAGCTAGTTTTCATTTTCTAATTACCACTTGAATTACCAATAGTGGAGTTCGCAGTAACTATTACTATTCCCTTGAGCCATGGATGAATAACGCTATAGTAATGATATATGCCTGATTTGTCAAAGGTATGAGTCCATGCATAGCCTGATTCAATCGCGCCAGACCTAAAAGATACAAAACTGCTTGTTATGTCATTTGTGACACTGTCCATGTTAATCCATCGTACAGTATTGTTAGTTCCAATGACTACTTTTACAAGAGATGGTGTAAATGTAAAACCATTAGATTTGATAGAAGAGTTTACAGGAATTATTATGGTTGTTTCAGAACTTGTCATGGTGGAAATAGTTTCCTTAGCCCATCCTCTTTCCAACAAAATATTTGCAGTTGGATATCTTACACAAACCGGCAAGCCATCAGCTGTTTTTATCATTAATTCCAGACCCTCTTTACAAACAACATCTTTGGGGGTAATTCCTGTTTTGAGTTGTTGTAGAGGAGGTGGAAAATAGGGATGTTCATCATTTAGACCACTTACCGAGCTTCTAAAGAATGGGGCTTGGTCATTTACATAATAATATCTCCAGACATTATAGTTCGACTGGTTGCCAGTTACCCAATCTTCTATGGTACCATTTTTCATAGCCCCAATCATTTGTGTTTTCATCATCTCCATCCAGTTTGCTCCTTTGTATTGATAATATGGTGCCCACTCCTCTCGCTGTTTTTCCTTAGATGGTACAAAGCCACTATGACATGGTGCTGAAGACCAATCAGAATTTGGCATGCATAGTGCTTTAGCTGGATTATGTATCATTGTAGGAATTAGTAACAATATCACAAAGGCAATTATTGAAAGATGTAGAGTTTTCATTTTACTTGCTCACCAGTAGTTTAATGGCATCATGGAATACAGTCAATCCAGCTTGTGGCAGTATATGATAACCTAAAACAGTAGTAGAATTTCTAGCATTTGAAAGTCCATATCGTGCGGGTATGGATATTCCACTTACGACGCCTGAGCCATCTGGATTAACCTTATGTTGTCCATAAATTTCTTCAGAACCATCTGACAGTTTCACATCAAGTAATATCATACTTCCACCTGGAGTATTCATTATCCCTTCTGGAAAAGTAAAAGCAACATTTTGAAATTTGACAGACATTCCCTTAGTCAAATTGTCAATTGTATAGTTCAAAGTAGTTTGGTAATAGGTCTGATTGTTGATTGAGACTATTGCATTATTTTTATCCATTACCTCAT
>JAGWGC010000168.1 GCA_028867615.1 Nitrososphaerota archaeon
CAATATTACTAAACTTAAATACACCCGATTTGAGACAACAGTGAAGGATTTCGCAAATGCTAAAGTTTGGAATTCAACAGGGACTCAATGTTGCAAGACTCGGATTAAACGAGGATCAAATAATTACTGCTTGTGTTTTAGCAGACAAGACAGGTTATGATTCCATTTGGTACATGGATCACAGTAATGTTCCACAGTGGGACAAGGCTACAGTAAACGATCCATGGGTAATGCTTTCTGCAATAGCAGCAGTTACACAAAAAGTAGAACTTGGAACATGTGTAACCGATGCAGTAAGACGACATCCATCAAATATTGCACTTGCATCAATTACACTTGACAGAGTATCACACGGAAGAGGAACTTTAGGCATAGGTGCAGGAGAAGCACAAAACCTCAAGGAATTCAAAATCCAGTGGGACAAGCCAGTGGGAAGATTTGAAGAACAGTTACAGGTCATCAAATTACTTTACGAGTCATCACCTTCTCACAGAGTCAATTTCAAGGGCGAGTTTTATCAATTGGAAGAAGCGTGTTTGCAGGCAAAGAGTATTCGCAAGCCAGCACCACCAATCTACATGGCGGCAGGGGCCCCAAGGACACTTGCACTATGTGGCAAATATGGTGACGGATGGATTCCAATAGGTTACACGCCAGAATTGTATGCAGAACATGTGAAATCAATAAAAGCATCCATGAAAGAAAATGGAAGAACAGATGAAAACTTTAACTATGCAGTGGATATAGACGTGTACTTTTCAGAAGATGCCGAGAGTGCATGGGCAAAGATGAAAAATGCCGTAAAGGTTAGCTTGTTCAAGCCAGAGGTTCTCAAGGTTCACGGCATCCAAGATATTGCAGGTTTTGATTTTAAAAAATATTTCACAGAATATTCCATGTCAAATCAAGAATGGATTGTAAAGATGAGAGAGGCAGCTCAAACAATTCCAGACGATGTTGCTCGATCATCAATTGGAATGGGTACGCCAGACGACATCATACCGGTCTTTGAGAAATTCATGAAGGCAGGTGTCAACCATTTCATAGTAAGATTCTGGGGTTCAGGGTACTTTGGCTCAGTTGACAAGTTTGCTTCAACCATAATGCCTTACTTTAAAGAGCAGAACAATCCAAGAAAGTAATTTTCCTTCAGAGATACCGAAATATCGTTAGTTTCTCAGAGTTTGGCAAATCAGACACCAGTGCAAAGTTGAAGAAGGGATAGAACTTTTTGTACTCTTTCATAAAGCTCCAGGCAACATCATGTGTTTTAAATTCAGTTCTGATACCATC
>JAGWGC010000169.1 GCA_028867615.1 Nitrososphaerota archaeon
ATATTTGCAACCATCATGTTCTCAGTATTCCTTCTCGGAGTAATTGCATTCTGGCTCAGAGTGCACGGTCTTGGTGGCGACACAAGAGAAAGATGGGTCGCAGAACTCAACAAGCACTTTGAAAGAGAAGGCATTGGTCTGATACCAGACAACGGTAAATACTGGTAAAAACCCAAAACTCTTTTTCTTATTTTTAATTCCATCTTCACTATCGGGTATTTTCAAATAACTTTGATTTTAAATTATTCCGGGTCTACCTTTAAACTGTTTCACGTTTAGCTTTTAGGCGGTGTAAATGTTGGCGCTCCTGCATTCTTTGTGACAAACTCTGCCTTGTAATGAACACCATCTTGTACTATTGTATGAATAAAGTTGGATGATTCTACGTCATTTACATAGATTTTCGATTTAGTTTCATCCATATCTCTTATGGGAAAGCCTGACATCCACAAGAATTGGCCTACCTCAAATGGGTATTTCTTTATCCACTCGCCACGAATAGTTCCATCGTCTAGGAAAACCATGGATCTTTCACAGTCTTTTGGTATGTCGGTACCTGTATAAGCTGGCCTGATCCATTTTTTGCCATCTACCTGAATATCTAATGTGGCAGATACATGGTATGTGATATCTAATCCATTAACACATTTGTGGTAAAGGGGATCTTGTTCTTTGATCTTTGAAATGACTGTGGTACTGACCAAGACAACTGTAATTCCGATAGCTGCTGAAATTGCAAGAAATCTGAGCGTTTTTTTGCGTTTTGTCGGATCTCCCATTCCTGGCCAGAACATGACTTTGTTGTGTTTACTAGATGTATATAGATTAAGATATTTTTTAAAATTAAATTAAATGTATAAAAGAAATTTAGAGTGAGGAATCGCCGTGTTTTTTGGTTCCTATATCCACTGCATCATCTACATTGTATATGAAGATCTTTCCTTCTCCAGCTACTCCTGTACCTGCATGAGTAGTTATTGCATCTATTACTTTAGGTAACTGACTCTCAGTAACAACTACGTAGATGAAGGAGTTATCATTGTGTGTAGCTTCAACACGTCCTCCTCTGCCCGACGATACCATTTCTCTTGGTCTGGCGCCTCTGCCCTTGACACTAAAATACGTAAATCCGCTTATGTCAAGTGCTGTTAGAGCATTGAAGACTGCGTCCAATTTTTCTTGTGGAAATACAGCCTCGATTTTTTTAAGGGTCATGATTCATTGCACATATGAAATGGTTTTATTAAAATCATTGCTTAAAA
>JAGWGC010000016.1:0-6471 GCA_028867615.1 Nitrososphaerota archaeon
CAATTTTTCCATCTATGAACTTTCCAAGTATTTTGCCTGTCTCTAGTCTCACTTTATCTTCTTCTTTTGGTATGAATGGAATTATGTTATCTGTAATATCTAGTGCAGAAACACCAGGTGATCTACCTGCACCTGACATCGCTTGCATGGATGTCATGATTATTTTTTGAGCACCAAACTGGTCTAAAAGTGGTCTCATTGTTATTGCTAGTCCTGTCGTTGTACAATTTGGTAATGGAGCTACAAATCCTTTCCAACCTCGATTCTTCCTTTGGATATCTAATAATCCAATGTGGTCGTCATTTATTCCGGGAATCAAAATGGGAACATCTGCTTCGTACCTATATGCGGCAGATGTGCTGATGACCGGAACATATTTCGCAAATTTTGTTTCTATATCTCTTGCCGCTTCACTTTCTACTGAACTAAAAATCAGATCAAAATTTTCTGGGTTGATGTCATCTACAGCATCCACTGTCATATTTTTTACATATTCTGGGACGGGCTCTCGTAAATGCCATTTCAAAATACCACTATTTGGATCTCTGATTGCATCTACAAACTTTTTCTTTGCTGATCGTTCAGATGCGGCTATTTGTTTTACCTCAAACCATGGATGTTTGTTCAAAGCTAGGACAAATTCTTGTCCTACTGCACCAGTAACTCCAATAATGGCTACACGTTTCATAAATAAATTAGTCCACATACAATTAATATTCTTTTAGAAGTACGAGCAAAACACAACTAAATACTGTTATTAGTATTTGAAAAATATGCGGATTAGAGTAGAAAAGGCAATAGCAAATCATAGAGTGGCTGCTCATGGAGGTATGTTTTCAAATGGCATAAAACATAACTTGAGACTATTAGATTTTAGTTCAAATGTTAATCCTCTCGGGTTTCCACCAAAAGTCAAAAATGTTTTCAAAAATATCTCCCATGTTTCTATCTATCCAGATCCTAACTCCAACAATCTGCGAACTCACCTTCAAAAATATACTGGAATTCCAACAAATCAGATTATAGTGGGAAATGGGGCTACGGAAATAATCTATAATTTTTGTGCTGCATTTTTACGAAAGCAAAAAGTATTGATTCCGATTCCTACTTTTAGTGAATATGAATCCGCTGCAAAATTAAATGGGGCTACGCTCTATTTTTTCAAAACAATGAATCTAAACAAAAACTTGTCAAAATTTCAAGATGCAATTTCAAAGAAAAATTGTGTTTTCCTATGCAACCCAAATAATCCTACAGGTGTACTCATAAAGAAAAAAAACATGTTAAAGATTATAGAATCCGCATATGATAAATCTGCAATGGTTTTTCTTGATGAATGCTTTATTGAATTAGTTCCTGATGGTAACGAGAGTGTTATCTCTCATATGAAAGAGTTTGATAATCTTTTTATCCTCAGATCCTTGACAAAGTCGTTTGGATTGGCAGGATTGAGAATTGGATATGGACTTGGCAATAAAAAAATAATTGAAATCCTACAAAAAATAAAGATTCCATGGAATGTTAGTGGGATTGCACAACAATCATCCATAAAGGCATTGTCTGACAAGTCGCATTTGCCAAAGACTCTGAATATTATTCGAAAAGAATCAAAATTTCTTATAGACTCTATATCAAAGATAAATGGTTTTACTTGTTACAATTCCGATACAAACTTTATTCTGATAAAATCGAAAACAAAATCAAACCAAATTCAAAATAGACTATTAAAAAGGAACATTCTCATAAGAGATTGTAGTACGTTTCGAGGATTGAATAATGACTTCATAAGAATTGCGGTTCGAACCCACAAAGAAAATCTTCACCTAATTGAGGCATTACGAGAATCATGACCGCAAAAACTTTGATGATTCAAGGTACTGCCTCAGGGGCTGGAAAAACAACTCTAGTTACAGCACTTTGCAGAATTTTCTCTGATGAAGGATATAGAGTGGCTCCGTTCAAGTCTCAAAACATGTCTGCCTATTCTTATGTTGGTAAAGGATTTGAGATATCAAGAGCACAAGCCATTCAGGCAATGGCTGCAAGAACAGAAGTAATGCCAATAATGAATCCAATTCTATTAAAACCTCTTGGAAATTATCGAAGTGAAATTTTTGTAAATGGTGTATCACATGGCAAAATGCATGCTAGAGATTATTACAAAAAATTCGTACTCTCAACAGGACTTGTCGAATCAAAGAATGCACTTGACCAATTGATAAAAACAAATGATATTGTAATGCTGGAAGGAGCAGGATCCCCGTCAGAGATAAACTTGCAACGATATGACATTGCTAATATGAGAATGGCAGAGTATTGCAAATCACCAGTAATTTTGGTAACTGACATAGATAAGGGTGGAAGTTTTGCTAGTCTTATAGGAACTTTATCACTTCTTGATAAAAAGCATCAAAAACTTGTCAAAGGGTTTGTCATAAACAAGTTTAGAGGAGATATTACCATACTGTATCCGAGTTATTCTATATTGAAAAAGAAAACCATGAAACCTGTAATTGGTACAATTCCTCTAATTGAGTTTGATATTCCGGATGAGGATTCTTTGCACGCAAACCCAAAACAGGTCTCATGGACAAAAAAATATCTCAAAACACTGGACAAAGAAATCAATCATTTGGCTTTAACTGTGAAAAAAAATCTGGATATGAAAAAGATACGAGGTATGTTAAATTGATTCTAATACCTATAATTGCAGTTATGTTTGCACTTGCACTTGATCTTATTTTTGGAGATCCAAAAAATAGATATCATCCAACCGTTTGGATGGGAAAATTAATTGGCAAGTCTATACCATACGTAAAATCACAAAATCCCCTAACTGACAAAATTAATGGAGTTTTTCTTCTTGTTTTGTTGATAACAATGGTGTCCATTTTAATTTCCTCGTTATCGTATTTGTTGAAGTATATAGAAAATCTTGATTCAAATGGACTTTATAAAATTCTGTTCATGGGTGCAAGCATAGTCCTAATAGGAATTCTTCTAAAGACTACTATTGCAATAAAGGGAATGGAAGAGCATGCCTCAAAAATTATGAATTCTATATCGAAAAATGATCTGGATGGTGCCAGAATACAACTTTCCATGATAGTAAAGCGTGATACCAAGAATTTAGATAAACAACATGTAATTTCTGCAACACTCGAAAGCATTAGCGAAAACATTGTTGACGGAATAACCGGTCCGCTCTTCTATTTTTCAATTTTTGGTTTGATTGGTGCATTTGTCTATAGAACTGTAAACACTGCAGACTCTATGATAGGATACAAAACGGAAATATTTAGAAACATAGGCTGGTTTACCGCAAATTGTGACAAAATACTTAATTTTCTTCCCTCTAGACTCACAAGTCTTGTAATGATATTTTCCTGTATTGTACTAAAGGAAGATTGGAAACACTCAATCTATATTATGAAAAGAGATGGTCCAAAAACTGAAAGTCCAAACGCTGGTTATCCAATGGCTACTCTGGCTGGTGCACTTGGAATAAAATTTGAAAAGATGGAACATTATGTATTAGGAGATGGCAATTCTGAGATAACTGAAAGACATTTCAGAGCTGCGATTTCTATAATGAAGGTAACTACAATATTGTTCGTTTTATTTTTTACAGTTCCTGTGATTTTGCTTTTGTCATATCTTGGTTTGGTGGTTTAATGTTTAAGGGAATATCATCAGTAGTATCGTTTCTAACCATTATCCCTTCTAAGAATAGTGAACTAGAAACTGTAGCAAAGAACATGTATCTTTTTCCAGTTGCGGGAGCTTTGATTGGCCTAATTATTGGTGCATCAGGTTATGGATTATCGTTGTTTCTACAACCCTTGATTACTGGCTTGATCTTAACTGGCGCCCTTGCTATAATCACCGGGATACATCATACCGATGCACTTTGTGATTTTGCAGATGGAATTATGGCAAAGGGAACAAAAGAAAAAAAACTCCAAGCAATGAGAGACCCAGCGGTTGGTTCTGCAGGGGTAATGACAGTTGTTCTATATGCTGTAGGCATGATACTAGCTATCTCCATGATCAAGGGTTTTGCATTGTTTGAGGCAATACTGCTAAGTGAACTCATGGCTAAACTATCAATGGTAATACAGGCAAACCGCGGTCTTTCAGCTTGGCAAGGACTCAGTTCCCCATTTACTCAATCTATGAAGGATCCACGAAAACTTGCTGTAGCTGCACTATTAGCAATAACGCCAGTTGTAATTTTGGCAGGAATTACAGGCGTATTTGTAGTAATATCGTGTATAGGATTATCTTTTCTATTACTTGTCATTGCAAACAGGAGCTTTGGAGGAATTTCAGGTGATGTATTTGGTGCAAGCAATGAGTTGGTAAGATTGGCATCACTATTGATTTTTGCATCGGTATGATAGGACTAGTTATGTGTGGAGGTAAGGGTACTAGAATGAAATCCTCTGAGGAAAAACTACTTTTACTATACAAAAAACCATTGATAGAACATGTTCTAAATGCTTTAGAAAATTCAGAAATATTTTCGAATATAATATGTGTTACAAGTAACAATGCTCCAAGGACTCGTGAGTTTGTTTCTAGTCTGGGTTTTGACATACTAGAAACAAATGGAAATGGATATGTCAATGATCTAGGAGAGTCTCTGTCAAAGTTCAAAGAACCGATTTTTGTAACTTCTGGGGACATGCCTCTTTTAGATTCCGAGATAATTAAAAAAATTGTAAAACTGGTAAATGAAAAAAATGTATGGACAAGCATATTGATACGAAAAAATTTTCTTCAATCTCTTGGATTGGAAGCGGAATTTCTTGTTAAATACGATGGTGAAGAATATGCCTATACTGGAATTTCTATAGTCGATCCTAAACAGATAAACAACATACAAACTGTGAAGGAATCTTACGTTGTTCTTGATGATAAAAGAATAGCTACCAACCTGAATACAAAGAAAGATTATGATTTAATCTGTGCTACCTAAAATTTTTCCATTTATTTTTGCGATGGAACCAGTTGGTTCTGCTAAAGTGTTACCACATGCCTTACACGTAACTACTGATGAAACATGTGAATAAACGACATTCTCTTCCCCGCATTCTTTGCACTGTACTCTCTGGAATTTACTTCCTGGTTTTGGTATCCAAATATGAGCTCTTTTCATTATGCAACTAACTCCAATTTTCTCAGTCTTATTCCAGATACATTCCACTTCTTCTTGCACTCTGGACATGTCATGATAGGTGTAATCTTCTTAGTAGTCTTTGCTGGCTTGGCCAACTTTGGAAATTTCTGACCGCCATAACCTTTCTTATCTTCAGCATGTCTTCTTTCACCTATAGCGGAACCTCTTCTCTTTCCTGCCTTGTATATGGAGACCTTGTGTAACGTATGTTTCTTACACTTGGGACAATACCTATTGATCTCCTTTGGCATGTTCATAAAAAATGAGCTACGTTGACCGTAATTTAAACATCGCTTTAATAGATCATAGATTAAATCATCTCTATGAAGGCCAGCTCACTTGCCTCCATGATTTCATCGCTTAATGCAGTTGCAATGGGTGAAAGCAAGGCAGATGTTGTCTTGAAAAACTGTAGGCTGGTTAATGTATTCTCAAGGGAAATTATACCTCAAATTCATGTGGCAATAAAAAAAGACAGAATTGCATATGTAGGAAAGGATGCATCTCACACAGTTGGAGAAAAAACTGGTGTCATTGATCTACAGAACAGATACATCACACCAGGATTTGTAGATCCTCATACACACATAGATCAATATGTTCTTCCATCAGAATTTGCAAAAAAATCACTTCTGTCAGGTGCTACTACTTTGTTTGCAGATCCGATTGACATTGTAAGTGTTTGCGGTTACAAGGGATTCAAGGAATTTGTTAAGATGACACAGCGTCTTCCAATCCGGGTTTATCATGTAATTCCTGGAGGGCTGCCTGTTGATAGAAAATTCAGTCACGCAAGAACATTGACCAAAAAAGAAGAGATCAAAGGACTAGATATTGAAAACGTGGTTGGATTGGGCGAAGTATTTTCTTGGACCAAAGTCACAACACGAGATCCTAATACTATGAAAAGCATATCCAATGTTTTAGAAAATAACGGCATCATAAATGGTCATACAGCTGGTGCAAGTGATAAAAAACTAAATGCGTACATAGCTTCTGGAATTCTCTCATGTCATGAACCAATTGATTATGATCAAGTCCTAGAACGACTCAGACTTGGGATGTGGGTCATGATGAGGGAAGGTTCTATCAGACGAGACCTAGATAAAATCCTGCCTAGCATATTGTCTCATAAAACATATCTTGATAGACTGATGTTCTGTACCGATGGGATTAACCCAAAAGATATTGTAGATTATGGCATGATTGATCATTGCATAAGAAAATCTATCTCTATTGGCATGGATCCAATAGACGCCATAACTATTGCATCAAGGAATTCCTTTGAG
>JAGWGC010000016.1:6839-20920 GCA_028867615.1 Nitrososphaerota archaeon
CATTGATAGAACATATGGTACTGGAAAAAAATCTGTGGCTTTTTTAAGAAATTTTGGTGCTGATGTAGGGGCATTTGGTTGCACACAGAGCTTTCATGAAAATGATATGATAATTATAGGCTCGAATGAAAAAGACATGGCCTTTGTTGCAAATACTCTGACTAAAATGCAAGGTGGCATGCTTGTAGCTAAAAATGGTAATATCTTAAGTAAATTCTCATTACCTCTTGCAGGCCTGATCTCTTCATTACCTTTTGAAAAAACATTGGATGAATACTCTAGTATAGATTCTAAACTAATAGAGACTGGATGCAAATTTAAAAACCCTCATCTAATACCTCTTTTCTTACCATTTCTTGCATTACCTGAGATCCGAATTTTATACACAGGTGTTGTAGACGTTAAAAATAGAAGATACTTGAAGATCTTGAATCGATAAGATATTAAAAGGGGCAATTAATTACATGAATTAAGGGATTAATTTTGGCATCTATTCAACAAACACCACAAGGACCTGTATTAGTACTAAAAGAAAGTGCATTACAACAAAAGGGAAGAGATGCACAAAAGAATAACATTGCTGCAGCAAAGTTAGTTGCAGAACTTGTAAGAACAAGTCTTGGTCCACGTGGAATGGACAAAATGCTTGTTGATTCTCTAGGAGATGTTACAATTACAAATGACGGTGCTACTATTCTAAAAGAAATTGATGTTCAGCATCCAGCTGCAAAAATGATGGTTGAGATTTCAAAAACTGTTGATAATGAGGTGGGTGACGGTACTACATCTTCTGTAGTATTTGGTGGCGCTTTGTTAGCAAAAGCCGAAGAGCTTCTAGAAAAAGATGTTCATGCTACAGTGATTATTGAAGGATACCAAGCAGCTGCAGAAAAAGCACTTTCACTTCTCACCGAAATGGCAAAGCAAGTAGGTCCAAATGATAAAGAAATCTTGCTAAAAATTGCAAAAACAAGTATGCAGTCAAAGCTTATTTCGGAAGATAGCGATATGTTATCCAAACTTGTAGTTGATTCCATACTGCAAGTTGTAGAAAAGGAAGCAGAAGGACACAAAGTAGATCTTGATAATATCAAGGTAGAAAAGAAAGCAGGAGGTTCTATTAGAAATACCCAGTTTATCAAAGGCATAGTACTTGACAAAGAAGTTGTCCACAGCGGCATGCCTACTAAAATAGAAAAGGCAAAGATTGCATTACTTAATTCAGCTTTAGAGATTGAAAAAACAGAGATGAGCGCAGAAATTAGAATTAGTGACCCAACACAAATGCAGATGTTCCTTGAGGAAGAAAATAGAATGCTCAAATCAATGGTAGATAAAATTCATCAAATTGGCGCAAACGTTTTGATTTGTCAAAAGGGTATAGATGACATCGCACAGCATTATCTAGCTAAGCAAGGTATACTTTCAGTTAGAAGAGTAAAAGAAAGTGATATGACAAAGCTTGCCAAGGCAACTGGGGGCAGAATCAGTAGTAATATCGATGACATGATTCCAAAGGACTTGGGTTTAGCAGATCTTGTAGAACAAAGAAAAGTGGAGACAGACAAATGGGTCTTCATTGAAGGCTGTAAAAATCCAAAAGCCATTACATTGTTGCTTAGGGGAGGATCTCAAAGAGTTGTGGATGAAGTCGATAGATCAATGCATGATTCTCTGATGGTTGTAAAAGATGTGATAGAAAAGCCAGCAGTTGTAGCTGGGGGTGGTGCACCGGAAGAATTCTTGGCTTCGAATCTAAAGGAATGGGCAGACAAATTCGAAGGAAGAGAACAACTTGCAATTAAAAAATACGCTGAAGCTCTAGAGGTAATTCCATTGACAATTGCAGAAAATGCAGGAATGGATCCAATCAATACTATGGTTACACTTCGTGCAAAACATAGTCAAGGAAGAAAATGGACAGGTATTGATGCAAGAAACACTAGAGTTGCAGACATGTTTGCAATTGATATCATAGAACCAATTGTAGTAAAAGAACAGATAATAAAATCTGCAACCGAAGCAGCATGTATGATACTTAGAATTGATGATGTCATTGCCTCGTCCGGTGGCAGAGGTGGCGGAAGAGGTCCGCCGATGGGCTAAGCCTTTTCATGTTAGAAAAGCTACAAAATCTAAAACTAGTCAATTCAGTTGTTGTGTTAAATGATTTTTTCCTAGATCGTATAATTAAGATTCAAAATCTAGATAATCTCTACCAGCAAATTTTAGAAAAAAGCAAGTTGGGTGGAAGTATTCGTGGAATTCCACAAACAGATCTAAAGGGCGGAAATGCAACAAATGTTGCATATGCTCTTGCAAGACTTGGTTGTCCAGTATCATTGATCACAATTGCTGACAAGATTAGCTCTCAGATACTAAAAGAAACTTTTTCTGAATTTGACAAAGTCTCGTTGGCTATAATTGATGGAAAACCAGGACGAACAACATCGCTTGAATTTAACAATACTGAAAGCATTGTGAATGTAATGATTTCTGATTTAGGCGATAATGAAAACTTTGGACCTGAAAAACTTGGAATAGCGGAACAAAATATGCTCGCAAGTGCTGACGCAGTAATTATGACAAATTGGGCAAGCAACAAAAAAGGAACAGAATTATCACAGTTTGCATTTTCCCAATCTGCATCAGCTTTTCATCTTTTGGATCCAGCTGATATACAATCAAGATCCGAAGAATTCAAACAAGCGCTACCAAAACTTGTGGATTGCCTAAATTCTTTATGTGTCAACGAGAATGAGTGTAATATTCTTCTAAAACAGTCAGAACTAGACATGATTTCTGGAGAAAAAGAAACCAAAAAACTTGTACAAGAGTTGGCCAAAAGATATTCTATACCTATTGACCTTCATACCTCTGCAGGATCATACTGGTCAAATGGGAAAGAGGTAGAATACGCAAAATCTTTTCAAGTTCAACCCAAATTTATAACAGGAGCTGGGGATGTTTGGGATGCTGCAAACATGCTTGGATATCTTGCAAGTTTAGGTGATCTTGAAAGACTACGGTTTGCAAACGGTGCGGCTTCTCTATATGTTGGCAACCCACTTGGAATTCCACCCACAATGGATGAAGTTTTGTCGTTTGTTAGGACTAATTGTCTCTAGCCATCAATTATTTGTATAAAATTGATGAAATTACCATATCAAACAGTGTTTTTAGATCAAAAAACTGATCTTGGTGATACTACAAATTGAGAGAAAGGTTTTTTAATAATCTAAAATTTAGAACTGACAAGTTGAATTACAAATTTTTTGTTGCAATACTAGCTGCCATGATTTTCTCTGCAGCGCTGCCAACAATATCTGCAAATGCTCAAACCAGCTCATCAAGCGGTTACAGTGCATCGCAAGCCCTTCAACAATGTATTCAACAATTTCAAGGTACAGATCATGTTTACTGCACCAATTTCTATACCTCTGATGTTGCAAGATCAGGTACATTAAACCAATATTTCCTACAAGGCTCACTTGCAAATAGCATTGTAGTATATGAAAACACAAAAGTTACACTTTCTGGCCTCAAATCAACAACTCCGGATGTTGGCAAGAAATTGACCTATCAATGGGGTCAAGTTTCTGGTGATACAGTAACATTTACTCCAAGTTCTAGTTCTCCAGTGATATCTTTCGTAGCTCCTTCAGTACCTGCAAATGAAGTCAAGTCATTAAAATTATCATTAACTGTAAATGATGGCTACGGATTAAATGATACTACAACATTCAATGTTGTGGTTTTACACGTTAACCATCCTCCGGTTGTTACAGTAAACCCTGACCAAGTTGTCGATGAGGGAGCTTCAGTATCTCTCATGGCTACTGCAACAGACCAAGACAATGATCCGTTAACACTAGCATGGGGCCAATATTCTGGTTCTACTGTCCAATTGTCATCAACTAGCACTACTGGCACATCATTTATCGCTCCTGCTGTAGCACCAGGCCAAACTGCAACTTTACTATTTGTATTCACTGCAGATGATGGAAATGGAGGCAAGTCAGCAGCCATGACAAAAGTTACTGTTAAAAGCACTCACCAAGATCCTACTGTAACATGCCAAGATGCTTCTGTTAATTCTAATTCTCTAGTTAGATTGCCAGTATCAGTTGCAAACCCAAGTGGTGATACAATATCATACTACTGGAGACAAATTTCTGGGCAGCCAGTACAATTATCTTCTAGTACTGATATGAGCCCAACATTTGTAGCACCAACTCCAAGTGGTACAAGCGGTACACTTCAATTCACACTAGATGTATCTGACAACATGGTTGATATTCCATCATGTTCCGTTACTGTAAAGATCAACAATCTTCCACCCGCAGGACAACCACCGGTTGCTAATGCAGGTCCAGATCAAACAGTCTCACCAAATAGCAGAGTCGTATTAGATGGCAGTGCTAGCACAGGTGACGGTATTACATACAAATGGGAACAAATCAGCGGTGACCCAGTGACTCTAATATTGGGCAATACTGCTAATCCAGCATTCTATTCACCGTCTGCTGACTATGGTCAACAGAAAGTAGTAGAGTTCAAACTTACCGTGAGCAATCCATATGGTACAGATACCAGTACAGTAAAGATTACAATAGTTCAGGACAGTCAACCACCGACTGCCAGAATAAACGTAGCACCATAGTTCTCTTATTTTAAAAAATATTTTTTAAAATAAAGTTCCGTGAATTTTGAGTTAGACTATTTTTACTGAGGCTCTATTGTAGCAGGCGGTTTGCTTGAAATTACATAGCTAACCCAAGCTACATCTTCTACTTCATTTGTGATTCTATTACTGATTCTTTCAAGTATCTCAGATGGTAGTCTTGTCCAGTCTGCGGTCATGGCATCAATAGAATCAACTATCCTAACAAGAACTACATGACCATATTTTCTTTCATCACCAACTACTCCTACGGCTCTATCATCTCCAACTGCTGCATATGCTTGCCAAACCTTTCCATGCCATCCTGATGATACAAGCTCATCTTCTACAATCTTGCTTGCCTGTTTTGCGATCTGTAACTTCTCTGGAGTGACTTCACCCATTATTCTTACTGCAAGACCAGGTCCAGGAAACGGATGGCGATAAAGGAGTTTATCAGGAACGCCTAGGATCTTACCGACTTTTCTTACCTCATCCTTGTACAAAAATCTGAGTGGTTCCAAGACTTGCAAGTTCAACCATGAAGGTAATCCTCCAACATTATGATGGGTTTTAATTACTGCCGCAGGGCCTTTTGAAACTCCACTTTCAATGACATCTGGATAAAGTGTACCTTGAGCTAACCATTTGAAGGGACCATTTCTCTCAGCGAATTCTGTGAATATTTTAATGAATTCTTCTCCTACAATCTTTCGTTTCTGTTCAGGATCAGTTATTCCCTCAAGTCTTGTGAGAAATCTTTCTTTGGCATTTATCACTGTAAAATTCATCCCAAAATTATTTTCAAACATATTTTCTACCTCTATCTCTTCATCCATTCGTAAAAGACCATTATCTACAAAAATACATCTGAGCCTGTTTCCTATTGCCTTTTGAATCAACAATGCAGCTACCGTAGAGTCGACACCTCCACTTATTCCACACAATACGTTACCATCAATCTTTGAAATTTCTGATACTGTTGATTCTATGAAATTCTCTAAGGTCCAGTCTTGTTTTGCTTTACATATGTTTAAGACAAAATTCTTGAGAACTTGAATTCCATTTTCAGTGTGAATTACCTCTGGGTGAAACTGGATACCGTATAACATCTTTTGCTTGTTTGCGATTGCTGCTGCAAAAGAATTCTCGGTATGACCTATCACAGTAAATCCCTCTGGTAAGGTTTCTGCAGCATCACCATGGCTCATCCAAGCTCTTGTTGATTGACCCATGTCTGCTAGCAGATCAGAATTGTTGTCTATACTAAGCAAAGAAGATCCATATTCCTTGTGAGCACTCTTTACTTTGCCCCCGAATTTATTTACAATTAATTGGTGGCCATAACATATGCCAAGTACTGGCAGTCCTATCTCGAATATTCCGTTTGTCGGCTGTGGTGAATCCTTATTGTATACACTTGCTGGTCCTCCACTGAATACTATGCCCTTGGGATTCATTTTCTGTAGTTCTTCTAATGATATATTGTATGGAACAAGTTCTGAGTAGACTGAAAATTCTCTAATTCTTCTACAAATGAGGTGACTATACTGCGAACCAAAATCTAGTACAATTATCTTGTCCATGATATCACTTTTGAGAATTTTCAAGCATTCTTGAAAATGACCAAGTTATTGTATTTATTATCTCGTTTACCCTTTCCTTTTGACGATAATTCTTGATAAGAATTTCACTGATCCTGTTACCGTTTTTGTTTACTAGACATGATATTACAGAATTTTGTGGAATTATGCCGTTCTGGGCATCAAGTCTATCTTGGTTTTCCATACCTCCAATTATTCTTCCTAGGAAAAATGATTTGAATGGATGAGTTTCCATGTCTAACATGATATCTTCTGATGGAATGATCACTAGCTCATCCAAAGTTACATGTACATTTGCTAAAATTTTATTATCTTGTGTCTTGATGGGTATGACAGAAGATGTTGGCTGACTCTGTGGTATGTTCTGTTTGTTTGATACAAGTGAAGATGCTTTACTAAAACTTGATTGTTTTACAAGAGAATCAATAATGCGAAGATTATGCTTAAACTTGTCTACCTCTCTTTCTTTTTTCTCAATTTCTTCAGAGATCCACTCTCTTAATTCTAAAATATCACGCAGATTCTCCTCTGAATAATCCATGTTTTTTCTATTGTTAAGTGGATATAAATATTAAAACAAATCTTATCGTCTGACTAATCTTTGAAGATCTATCAATTTTATATTTTTGAATCCTGTTATTGACTGAGATGTTGTATAAATATCTGCATTACTCTTTGAGGCTAGCCACTCTAAGAGTGATTTTGCTTTTCTCATCTTTTTTATCTTTACAGGTCTGTTATACACTCCCTCTTTGGAATATTTTCCGATATGCATCCCAAAATCCATTCCAATCAGAATAATTTTAGATGCTCCAAAATGATTGGCAAGAAACACACACCTGTCACCGTCTGTGAATCCTCCAAAGTTTCTGATTTTTCCAAATGGCTTGTCTTCTGTAGTCCCTATGCAGTATCTGAATGAAACTGCATATGGTAGTCTGCTAATATTGTCTCCATGTGCATGCACAATCATTATTGATTTTAATTCAGATGATTTTCTGAGGGACTCTATATTTCCATCAAGATCTGTTACTATGATATCAGGTATCATGTTATTTTCAAGCATTGCTTGTGCGGCACCATCTGCAACAATTTTTGTGAAACCTTTGAATTTTTTAAGATGTACCAAGGAATGACTCAAAGATGGTCCTGCTCCAATGACAAAAACAGTTTTATTTCTAATTTTTTGCTCCAAAGTATTTGTCTGAAATTTATTTTTTAGGAATGAATTGAGGATCTTGGCTGATTTTATCTCTCTCGATCTATCATAATTGAATTCTTTAAGAATTTCTAGATATTTCTGTTGCCAACCATTCAAAGTCATGTAAGTCTAAATGTATCTGGGTTAATCATAAACCATATGCATCAGCTGGCAAGAGTGCGCGTAGGTGGTTCCAATCCAATACGAATAATGGGAATAATTAATACAAGCCCAGAATCATTTTATAAAAAATCAATATTCACTGATAAAAAAATCATAGAAAAAACTGCTAAATTGATGGAAGAGGAAGGTGCTAATTTTATTGATGTTGGAGGAATGTCCACTGCACCCTATCTCAAGACTCTTGTGTCAGAAAATCAAGAGATAAAAAGAATTTCAAATGCTATAGATGCTATTCAAAAGGTCTCCAAATTACCCATTTCGATTGATACATGTAGGGCAAAGGTAGCGGAAACTGCTCTTCAATTAGGTGCAGAAATAGTTAATGATGTTTCGGGATTAAAGTATGACAATAACATGATTAATGTACTTGAAAAATACTGTCCATCTGTTATTTTATGCGCATTTAGTAATACGCCAGTTGAAGGAAATCAAGTCTCACAGACAAGAAGATTGATTGGCCAGAGTATTGCACTAGCATTAAAATCCGGAATACCTACAAACAAAATTGTAGTAGATCCAGCTATTGGTTTTTTTAGAAAAAAGGCACAAGGTGTATTGTTTACAAAAATAAACTCTGACTGGCTACAAAGAGATGTGCTGGTATTGAAAAATCTAAATCATATAAAACAAGAATATCCGATTCTTATTTCAGTTTCACGAAAATCATTCATCGGAGAACTGTTGGGAGAGTCTGATCCTGCAAATCGACTCTATGGATCTCTTGCAGCAGAAACTTTTGCCGCTCTAAATGGTGCAGACTTGATAAGGACTCATAATGTCAAAGCTACAAGTAATGTTGTGCAGATCGTAAAAAACTTACAAAATTTCAAGAAAGGCTTATAACAGATTTTCATTCTAATCAAGAAGGTTTAGTTGGAAATACGGGAAGGGCTAACATTTGACGATGTACTCCTTGTTCCCAAACGATCTGGTATAGTTACTAGATCTCAGACAAATTTACAAACAAAACTTTCCAAAAATATCGCTCTTAACATCCCAATCATTAGTGCAAACATGGACACTGTCACTGAATCTGCCATGGCAGTGGCAATAGCAAGAGAAGGAGGAATTGGAATCATACACAGATTTCTTACCATCTCAGAACAGGTAAATGAAGTGCTCAAGACTAAACGTTCAGGTAGCATAATAATTGAAAATCCATATACTATACATCCAGATCAGACTGTGCGTGAAGCTATTGAGTCCATGAGGGAAAAAGGAGCTTCGGGATTGCTTGTGACAGATAGTCAGGGCCAATTAGCTGGAATATTGACAAGGCGAGATATTGTAATGTTAGAACCTAAAGATGAAAGTAAAAAGGTCACCGAAGTCATGACAAATGATGTTATTACTGCACAATTTGGAGTAGATATAGTTCAAGCCAAGGACATACTGAGAAAAAATTGCATTGAAAAATTACCACTTTTAGATGAAAGGGGACATGTCAAAGGCTTGATCACTAGTAAAGACATTATAAATTCTGGTAATTATCCACAAGCATCAAAAGACAAAAAGGGAAGGCCGTTAGTTGGTGCAGCAGTTGGTGTAAAAGGTGATTTTATGGAAAGAACTGAAGCATTGTTAGATGCAGGTGCAGATGTTATAGTAGTAGACATTGCACATGGTCATAGTGAAAACGCGCTCAATACAGTTCGGTTGATAAAAAAGGCATTTCCAAACTGTGAATTGATTGCAGGAAATGTGGCTACTGCTCAAGGAACAGAAGATCTAATCAAAGCTGGAGTGGATGCAGTAAAGGTAGGAGTGGGTTCTGGTTCCATATGTATCACTAGAGTAATCACTGGTTCTGGAGTGCCGCAACTTACTGCTGTAATGGACTGTGCACAAGTTGGTAAAAAATATGATATTCCAATAATATCTGATGGCGGCGTAAGAACATCAGGTGATGCTACCAAAGCACTTGCCGCAGGAGCGTCTACCGTGATGGTTGGAAGCTTGTTGGGTGGAACCGATGAAAGCCCAGGTTCATTTATGATGAAAAATGGCAAGAGATACAAGATTTACAGGGGAATGGCATCATTTTATGCAGCTCTTGGAAGAAAAAATAAAGAAACTAGCAATGCTTCGATGGTAGAGGATCTCAACGATTATGTTGCAGAGGGTGTTGAGGCAATGGTTCCATACAAGGGAAGTGTAACTGATATCATAAAACAACTAACTGGAGGAATTCGTTCCGGTTTGAGCTATTGTGGTGCAAATAATATTTCACAAATGCAACAAAATGCAGAATTTATAAAAATGTCAACTGCGGGATATGCAGAAAGTCAACCACATGATGTCGAATTGATGTGATTTACTTTAAATATAATCACGAATAATTTTTCATAATGCTTACAAAAAAATCTGTAGCTGGAATTGGAATAGGTCTGGTAGCTGTTGTGCTAGGTACCTTTTTCATGTTACAGTCAATTATGACTAATGTGCATGATGTCACTGATGTTGTAGATGTTGGCAAAAACGATGTATTTCAGTTTGATGCAGAAAAACATTATCATGAACTTCTTAATGTTACTGGAAATTCATTTCACATACATATGAAGACACCTAGTACAGGTCTGCAAATCGACAAAGATTTCCAAAAGGAAGTAAGTTTAGATTGGTACAGTCTTGAAAATGGACAACATTTCATAAACATAACAAACACTGGAGGTTCGGTGCTTCATGTAACTGGAAAACTAGAAGCAGTTACAAATCCGTTAATATTCACATCACACCTACTAGTCATATCATCTGGGATTCTAATAATTGGCATAAGCGCAGTGTTTTCAATTAGAAAACCAAAAGGGTTCTAGACTAGTTCAGCTCGTGGGTAAGAACCTAATATCTTGAGAAATGTTGTGTTTGCCTTTATCTTCTCAAGAGTATCTTGTATATTTCTATCATCTTGATGGCCCTCAAAATCCACGTAAAAATTGTATTCCCACGGGGTACTTTTTGTGGGACGCGATTCAATCTTTGTTAAATTGATGTTACTTGTGTTGAATTTCTCAAGAATGTTATAGAGTGCGCCTGGGATGTGTCTTATGGCAAAAATTATTGATGTCTTGTCTTTGGATGTTCTCTCTTTTTTCTTGTTGGCCAAGATGAGAAATCTGGTATAGTTATTTGGGTTGTCTTCTATTCCCTCTCTTATTATTGGAACATTGTATATCTCAGCTGCCTTTCTGCTAGCAATGCAGGCAATGTTGTTCTTGTTTAGTTCTAGAAGGATCTTTACACTACCAGCAGTATCATAAGTTGGTATGGGCTTCAAGTGATTCTCTTGAATGAATTTCCTACACTGACCAAGTGCCTGTGGATGGGAATACACCGTGTCAATTTTTTCCAAACTCTGTAAACCAATAAGACAATGAGATATTCTGTGATATGTCTCGTCTACCACACTAAGCTTGGTGGTAAGTAGTAGGTCATAGCTTTCACCCACGCTTCCCTCCAATGAATTTTCTACAGGAAGTATAGTATAATCAGATCTTTCATTTTCTGTAGAATCCAACGCCTCATAAAATGTAGGATGTGGTATTGTCTCTATTGATTCTTTGAAAAAACTAATTGCAGCAGCTTGACTGTATGCTCCTGGCTCTCCTTGAAATGCTACTTTTAACATATTCTTAGTTGGAATTGAATTTTATAAAATCGCTGTTTCCAAATCTGGTTGACAGCTTTCTCTCTTCTATATATCCACAATCTACGCACTTTATGTTACTGCCCATTGAAACAACTTTGCCTCCACATTTGTTACACTGGGTAAATAAAACTCCAAGTTCAGGTTCACTAATTGTTGCATGTACGACACCATTGAGGAGATTAATTATTTTTGCAGATACTATGTCACCCACTCTTACAAGAATTCTCTTCTTTGCTCCTTTTGCTTGACAGATGCATTCTAGACCTGAATGTGTAGGTTTTCCATTTATGTACAAAATGTTTATGGCAAACATGTTATTCATCAATGCTGAAATATTTCCCGTTATCACATCATTTGTTTTAGCAACTGCTGGTTTTCGCATCTCATTGATTTTTGCTATGCGGTTTGCCTTGTCAAATTCTGGGGTACCTATTACTAATGATCTTATTGACTGACCATCATCGAAGGTATTGTTGCCCATCTCAAATTCTTCAATTATTGCAATTTTATCCCCTGGAAGGGTTGGTTTCTGAGACAATGCCTTGATTTGCAATTTGATGATTATAATTGTTTATAGCCAGTGCGGGATTTCCAAGAATCCTTCCATGTTCTCTTTTCTTAATATCTTCAGTAAAGCATTTGCCTGAGGAGTAGACAAGACCGGCTTGTGAAAATGATTGTCAGTTGATATTCTTGGACATGCAACCTGGATAAAGGCATCAATTCCCTTGAGGTTACGTAATTTGTCATCTGAAATATCTGTTATGGCAAAGAGTTGAACTTTCTTTCCAATGTTTTCCAACTCCTTTTTGAACTTGAGCGCGGTAACTTTTGAAAATTGGCCTTCTTTCAATCCTATGATTATTCCAAATGTTTCTGCTTCTGCAGCCTTGTAAACTGTTAATATTGCCTTTCTCTGCAATTTTCTTGCAAATTCTGTAACCTCCCTGACTTCATTGAAATATGGATCAAGCACATATGTTGGTAGGTTGGTAGACAGGGCAACTCCTGCTGCATGAAAATTACTCTGTCCAAGAAACACATTTGCCTCAACTACATTCTTGGTCTCAGCAACTGGATAAAACTCACATCCGAACACCTGTCCGTCATTTAATTGCCCCTTACCTTTTCCAATTTTTACTATGATCCCATTTTCTTCAAATATCTTCTTTACCTTGTCAATTTCGTGGAGGTGTTGACTATCTGTAACAAGCGAGACTGTTTTTTCCTTCATCTCTGTTGCGCATTTTCTTGCAATGTTTTCAAATGACATGTCATCAAAGGCATCTATGAGAATTATGTTATCACCAAAACTCGTTGAGTTGATGGTGTGTCCTATGTGAAACAGAATCTCTGCCCCCAATACTTTAGCACCATTTGAGTTAAGATCACAAGTTCCAAAACAACTGTCTGCTAGTACGTATGCCGGAATTCCTGACCTTGCCATTATTCTTGAAGCTGTCTCCTGGATCTTTGGTATTATTCCATCAGGCCCATTTAACGCCACTGAAACAGGTTTTCTTTTTTCTATCTCCTCAAAAATCTTTTTTTCATCTATTACTATCAATCGCTATCAACAATTGTTTTTTTAATTTAAACCAAACGAACCGGCCACAATATTTAATATCATACATTTTAAAGACCAAACTAATGCCAATTGCCTTTGTACTCATAAATGCAGAATTGGGAGCAGAAAATGAACTGCTAAACCAGCTAAAAAATATGGAAAGTGTGAAATATACCTATGTCCTGTATGGCGCATACGATCTGGTGGTAAAGGTAGAAGCGCCAGACAATGAAACCCTAAAGAAAACTATCTCAAACAACATACGGCAACTCAAAAATGTGCGTGCAACTCTTACCATGACTGTAATCGAATGAAAGAAACATCTATTCTTCATATTGGCTTTGATGATACTGATTCCAGAAAAGGAATGTGCACTACTTTTCTTGCTTACAAAGTGGTAGAATATCTGAAAAAAGAAAAAGTCAAGTTTCTTGATTATCCATATTTAATTCGATTCAATCCAAACGTACCATGGAAAACTAGGGGAAATGGTGCTGTTGCATTAAAACTAGAGACTACAAGACCTAAGTTGATTAAAAAAAATATAGTCAAGTATATTCAAAAGTATTCTGCTGTACAAGATGGTGCAAACCCAGGACTGGTTTTTTATGAACATAAAAATATTCCAGAAGATTTTGCTAAATTTGGAAAGATGGCATTGTATCGTCTAGTGAGCAGAAAAGAAGTAAAAAAATTCATACAAGATAATGGACTTGAAACATATCATCTTGGTAATGGTCAGGGACTAATAGGAGCAATAGGCGCAATAGGATATGATTTCAGAGATCATACTTTCGAATTAATCTCATATAGAAATAAAACAAACCTAGGGAAAAAAAGGGAAATTCTCAAAGATAGTGTACAAAAAATGCAACAAATAACATTTCCTAAAACATTCAACAGTTTTGATGAATCAAAGAATAGAATCCTGATTGCACCACATGGTCCTGATCCAGTACTATTCGGGGTACGTGGCGAAGATCCTGACGCTGTAATAAAAGGTGCGTCTCTTGTACAATCGAAAGAAAAATTCTGTGGTTATATGGTGTTCCGTTCAAACCAAGGTACAGGTGATCATCTACAGAATGAACTTGATGTAAAAAACCTAAAACCATTTTCTTCTGGTTATGTAATTGGAAAGGTATCTGAAAAACCTAAAACAGTTCCTGGCGGGCATGTGTTTTTCTCGATATCTAAGAATGAAATTGCAGTAAAAT
>JAGWGC010000170.1 GCA_028867615.1 Nitrososphaerota archaeon
CAAGACCACCTGACAATAATGCTACAACTTTCTTCTTCTCTTCCACAAAACCAGAAGGTCTTTTTCCAATATCTAAACCTTCCAGCAAATATAAAATGGTGAAGAGTTAGAATTGTTGTATTGAACCAACGCAGAAAAAACCTTTTGAAATATTGTAATGATTTAGGATATGATTCTCTGGTTGCCTTTGAGCCTGAAAATCTATTTTACATGACTGGATTTTGGGGCGAGGCAATTGGCATACTGGATAAAAATGGCTGCACGATTGTATCTCCGGAACTTGAGATGGGCAGGGCAAAGGAAGAATCCGCTGATTGTGATGTGGTCAAGTCAGAGCGTGGAAAGGGCTCCCTTGCCACTCTTATCAAAATATTAAAGAAAAACAAGGTGTGTACAGACAGCGATAGTTACAACATAGTAGAGAATCTCAAGAGGTATCTTCCTGAAGTAAAATCCTCAACTGATCCGTTTTATCGCGCAAGAGAAGTAAAAGATTCTCATGAGATTACAATATTGAAAAAGGCATCATCAATACTAGATGAGATGTATGAAATATGTGTAAACAAAATGATGATTGGTCAGTCTGAATCTCAACTTCAGACTATTTTGATGCAGTATGCAATGGAGCGTGACATGTTTGCAACTGGATACAAATCAACACTGAACCCATTGATAATCGCAGGTGGTCCAAATAGTTCACTACCTCATGCACAGGTAACTGATCGAAAATTCAAAAATGGAGATATGGTTGTAGTTGATCTCACTCTACGATACAAGGGATACGTCTCTGATGCAACTAGGACATTTGGTCTTGGTTCAGTATCGGCAGAAGCAAAAAAAGTCTATGAAATTGTGCGACAATCACAAGAGGCCGGGCTCAAAGCTGTCAAGCCAGATGTATCTTGCAAATCTATAGATGATGCTTGTAGAAAATTAATTGAAAAGAAACAGTATGGAAAATATTTCATCCATTCTACAGGTCATGGAATTGGACTTGAAGTCCATGAATTGCCAAACCTTGGTCCATCGAGTACGGCAATTTTATCTAAAAACATGGCAGTGACAGTAGAGCCTGGAATATACATTCCACGAAAGTTTGGTGTAAGGATTGAAGACTCTGTAATTGTTGGAAACAAAGTTGAAGTCATGCACAAGTTTACAAAAGAATTTGTTATAATTTAGAAAAATTATTTTCTATCTGAGTTTTGATAAACTTTGCAACCTTTCCCTTGCTTTTCCATC
>JAGWGC010000171.1 GCA_028867615.1 Nitrososphaerota archaeon
TATTGGCCCGGATCTAGGATGTTGATATGGCACATCTATTTGGACCGATCTCCAAATTTGCAATCTCTAAGACAGGTACTAGTTGAGACGACCTGTTTATCTGGATTATTTTTTCGTAATTCATCGGTTTTGGAAGTGTCGTGCTAGCAACTTTTTCTATGAAACTATCGTGCAAGAGTTCCAATATTGACAGATTTTTTGCTTCTTTGATAGTGGTATGATAGATGCCATTTTTAGAACCAGATTGCTCTCCATGATGAGCCGGAAGAACAATCACCTCGTTTGGCAAGGTGAGAAGCTTTTTGTGCAGTGTGTCATACAGGTCATTTGCAAACTCGTTTGCGTTATTTCTCAAATCAGGTCTTCCTATTCCTTCTACAAAAAGAATATCTCCACTAAAGACATATTTTTCATTCAAGACATAGGACAAGCTTCCTGCCGTGTGTCCCGGAGTATGAATTACTCTGATCTTAGAATCCCCGACGATTATAATGTCGCCATCTCCAACTCTGTTACTTTCAAAATCATATTGCTCGTACTTGCTCATGTATAGTTTAGAGTTTGTAATTTTGGCGAGTTCACGCGCTGCAGAAACATGATCTGCGTGCTGGTGGGTATCAATGACTTTTACTATTTGCAATCCCTCGTTTCTTGCAAACTCCACATACTTCTCTGCAGGATAGACTGGATCAATTACTATGGATTGCCCTTTTGAGCCTACTATGTATGACAGGCATCCTTTTCCAATTTTTTCCACCTGCACCACAATGGAATTTTCCCTTGTTATGACCTGAGAATTTAGAACTTGTCCCCAACCTGCAAGACCACCTGTAAGCGATAATGCATCTATTCCATTTCTTGCCAATGCAAACGCAGCTACCATTGACCTGTTTCCATGTGGACAGATTGTTACTATCTGCTTGTTTTTTGGTATCCTGTCAAGAGATTCCTTCTTGAATAATTCTGAAAGCGGGATGTTTATGCTATCTGGAATTTTAAAGTCTGAAAACTCTTCAGCTTGCCTTACGTCTACAAGTACAATGTCTTCTTTTTTCTTAATCTTGGACCATAACTCATCGGGAGAAATTGTGGAACGGGTTTCTTTTTTGACAAGACCTCTGTTCCAGCCTTTGATCCCGTCCTTGAGAAAGTGAGAGTCCAATCCATACGATGCCATCATACTAGCTGTCTCTGCAGCCATGATCCCATCTTCATCAACCAG
>JAGWGC010000172.1 GCA_028867615.1 Nitrososphaerota archaeon
ATCTTCAAATTTGAATATTAACTCCAGTCCCTGTGTACACGTCACATTCTTTGCTTGAATTCCTGATTTGAATTGTTGCAATGGAGACGCGCCTTTAATTTCAATAGATGGTGTTGGTGGCCCAAAGTATGTGCCAGTAGTGGAATTGTCATATTTTGAAATATTTCCCTTGTCATCTACCGACCACCAAGAATCAAATTTTGGAGGATTGTTTTGATCAACTAGTCCATTAACATAAACAAGAGCAAGAACTGTAAAACGAATGTGATATGTTCCTTTTTCTGCAAATGCTGGTCCTGTTACGTATGTGGTGTCATTTTGTGACATCCATCCTCCCAATATTGGGTCGACATTCCCATGTACTGTCCATCTTCCCATGTCGCTGCCTGGATGGAATTTTATTGTCATGGAACCAGTTTTGGTATAAAACAGGTCATTCATCAAGACCTTGCCATTTTTTGTTGCATTAATGAAAAAACTGACATTTTTTATCATCGTGTTATTTTTTGCGTCAAAAAATTCGAGATGAAGATTTTTTGCGGGATTTTCCGATGTTTGCTTGAATGTATCAGATAAAGTCAAAGATATTTTTGCAAGGTCTGGACTAGGAGTATAAAGTTCAGTTAGAGAGCCAGAATCAGATAATGCTTGAGGAAGTTGCGCGGTCATGCTCATGACAATTATGACAAATACTGAAATCATGAGAAAATAGGATGTTTGCATCTTCTAGACATGCTTGACAGGTATGGCTTAAAAAAGTGGTGTAGGTTTACTATTCCCTATAATTGGGTCTTACAAGTTTTGGTTGTAAACAGCACCATTCATAATTTTAGAGGATCGTTCGGAGCACGAACTTGTGTATCCGAGTTCCTCTCTTTGGTAGATCCATACTAATCTAGTAAGGACTTGCAATCTTAATTGTAGACTGCATGATTCAAACATCTTTTAAAGTATTAAGGATTTACTATTGTTTTCTCATATGTTATAGAATGATACGGTACAAAATAATTTCCTAATTTTTCCTGTATTTCTTGCCCGTATTTTTATCAAAATACTGGAATTTGCAATGATAATTTGCACAGTGGTATATTCCTG
>JAGWGC010000173.1 GCA_028867615.1 Nitrososphaerota archaeon
GTTGGTCTACAAATTCAAGCTACTCTAGGTGGTATCGAAGCAACCATAGCCCGAATAAAATCGGGTTAATTTCTTTTTTCTAAACATTTATATTAGATACTCACATAATTAGAGCGGGGCTTAGTGCCAAGTGGGTATGAGGCATAAACGTCTTACGAAAAAGGTTGACGTATCGATGCGAGTAAGAGAGGTTTGGGATACTGGCAATGACGTATGGTAGCTTGAGTTTAACCTTCTCAAGTAGAGTAGTTCGCAAAACAGTACATAAAACTGTGTCTGTAATGACACCGTAAGTCCACCATTATATTAATCGGCAATGAAATATCTGCTGAGCCAAACATTTATATTTGTAATTGTATCATATAATAGTTACATTTGGACGAGATGCCAAAATAAGAGTTACTTCAATCTAGAGCAGAGTCCAGTTTACCACCACATTATAAACACTTATATTTCTAATTAAAGTAAATAATAGTACTGCGGTGCCATTAATAAGTCGTTAACAATACATGGCTCTCACAATACAATGTGTCAGGAATACATGGTTCCACTGGACGCTCATGGGAATATGATCGGACTAAGCCGCACTTAGCCACCATACATTTATATTATTAATCATATATAATAGATATAAGAGTTGGAAGCCTGATCAACTTCACCGCGTATCCAAAATTCCATGACACGCTTTAATGCGTAGTGGTGAGGATACGTTAGGGACTCTAAAGATATATAAATCATTTTTCATGGATTTTCAAAATTTTCCATATGCACACCTGAACGCATTCCAATATAAACGTTTCGCGTGGAAAACTAGTTTATATACTGGACAAGGCTTATATATTAGATATATAAATATATCGTACACCATGTTCCTTATATAGTTCATATATAAATGTTATGGCGGAAGGTTTATATTAGGTGTTTTAACGGTACCATCTAATAAGCCTTTCTATAAAACAGAGGATAATATAAGTGTTTACATTCACCGTGTTCGCCTATTGTTAGGCACAATTATTTTAGAGTATTTAAAGGCGATACCTTTATATTACCGAATTGCATGCGG
>JAGWGC010000174.1 GCA_028867615.1 Nitrososphaerota archaeon
CACGGCTCACGTTCTGCCGTCTGGATGCACGTCCCGACCGTGAACTTCGATCCACTCGTCACGGAGATCGCACCCGCCAACAGTACGACGATCAGGAACGCCCCGTAGACGACAGCCATCGAGATGGCCCGATCTTCGCCGTTCGTATTCATTAGTTCCACATTGTGATCCGGTCCTTCGGGTACTCGGCCCCGTTGATGTTGAAGAAGACGCCCGCTGCATGATCTTCGTCCGTTTCCCCCTCGTACCAGGCAATGAAGTGCCGGAGAGCAGACTCCTTGAACCGCTGCCTTTCTTCCTCGCTCTTCGCGAGCGTCCAGTTCGCCTTCCCTGGTGCAATGTCAGGGTACTTGGTCGCGCCCTTCGTCAGGTGCTCGGCCCATCGCTTGAACATTGGCCCATCGAGGACCCGATGGTACTGGATCTTGCCGGTCGTCACGTCCCGAACCATGCCTGAGGCGAAGCTCTTCCGCTCGCCACTGTCCTTGATCTCGAACCCGCGCTTATACTCAGCCACCTCGATCTTGACCTCTGGCACCTTCACCTCCTCGATCTTCTGCAGGTAGGACGGATAGTTCCCGCCCTTGAACGTCGCGTCATGGTCCCACAGCACCCGTACGAAGCCAGGATAGTCAGGGTCCTCTCCAATGACGACACCCGTCGAGCCAACAGGAATGTGCAGGGTGTTCTCACAGTCAACACGCTTGACTCGGTCGCCCACCTTGAACGGGATCGTGCTCGACATCTCCACCTCCAACAACTCCATATCGTCCTCATTCTGGTAGACGCAGTTGGGGTAGAGCCCATGTGGGAACCACTTCTTCTCACAGTCGTCCAGCGCAACAACGTAGTGCTGGTAACTTATATCCACGACGATTCCAGCTACGCCCCCCGTCCAGTCTGCAACCTTCACCCGATCTCCTATCTGAAACTTCCGGCTCTTCATTCTTCCTCCACCTTGTTAAGGAACTCGGTCACGGTCTGTACCCGTTGGACCTTCGTCCCGATGACGTTGTGATCGAATCGGTTATACTTTCGATC
>JAGWGC010000175.1 GCA_028867615.1 Nitrososphaerota archaeon
ATCACTGCAAGCATACGTGTTCGTGACAGAAATCTTACCTCAATTACGCAGACAATATGTGATGCCATTTTATTGAATCTAAACGGAGTTCTAGTCCTCAAGGGAGATACTCCACCATCAGGCCCAAAAGATTCAGGACTGGTTCCAAGCGACATAGTAAAACAGTTTAACGAACAAGGCTTTGGAAAAAGGATCGACATGTTTCTCTCAATCTCAAGTAATCCGGATTTTGAAAAGATACACAAAAAAATAGAAGCCCAGCCAAAGGGATTTGTCACTCAAGTCATAAGTTCCATCAATCAGGTCACTAGAATGGTTGACATACTAAAACCTCAAGGATTCAAAATAATCCCATGCGTGTTGTTATCGTCTGAGAAAAACATGAAATCTGCTCAAATGCTAAATCTTGACTGGTCAGAATACAGCAAAGATATCGTAGGATTTGTAAAGCAGATAGACAAGATTGCAGGGAATGTACTGATTAGCTCTCCAAACGACTTTGCAGGCGCATTGGATCTATTACATAGACTAAGATAATCAAGAAAACAAGAATTTTTGCATCACAAGTAACAGACGTGAGAATTAACACCTAGATTAAAATTAAAGATTGACTCTTAGCTGAACGTTATCAAATGCAATTGTTTGTCATAATGTCCATATTTGCAATAATGATCGGTTTAGGATTTGTTGCCACTCATCCTGCATCTGGCAATGTATGGATCCCAGATAATGAATTCAAGGGATTTTACGATACAAATGGAACTTATACAGTAATTGGCGCAGTAAAAAATACTGAAGCCAAGGCAATAATTCCGACAATTACAATCAATATAAAAGATAATGACAAGACTGTATCAGAAAAATATATTTTATCAACTGTGAATTCTCAAAAGGATATCCCATTCAATCTCAAGATACTTCAAGTTGAAGGAAAAAATGCAACTCTGGAAAAACCTCAGGTTAGTTTTGTTGTGACAGATCACAATTTTACAGATATTGAAATAATCTATGACAAGACAT
>JAGWGC010000176.1 GCA_028867615.1 Nitrososphaerota archaeon
ATGTCTTGTCATAAATTATTTCAATATCTGTAAAATTGTGATCTGTCACAACAAAACTAACCTGAGGTTTTTCCAGAATTGCATTTTTTCCTTCAACTTGAAGTATCTTGAGATTAAATGGAATATCCTTTTGAGAATTCACAGTTGATAAAATATATTTTTCTGATACCGCCTTGTCATTATCTTTTATATTGATTGTAATTGTCGGAATTATTGCCTTGGCTTCAGTGTTTTTTACTGCGCCAATTACTGTATAAGTTCCATTTATATCGTAAAATCCCTTGAATTCATTATCTGGGATCCATACATTGGCAGATGCAGGATGAGTAGCAACAAATCCTAAACCGATCATTACTGCAAATATGGATACTATGACAAACAATTGCATTTGATGACGTTCAGCTAAGAGTCAATCTTTAATTTTAATCTAGGTGTTAATTCTCACGTCTGTTACTTGTGATGCGAAAATTTTTGTTTACTTGATTATCTCAGTCTATGTAAGAGATCCAATGCACCTGCAAAGTCGTTTGGAGAGCTAATCAGTACATTCCCTGCAATCCTGTCTATCTGCTTTACAAATCCTACAACATCTTTGCTGTATTCTGACCAGTCAAGATTTAGCATTTGAGCAGATTTCATGTTTTTCTCAGATGATAGTAACACGCATGGGATTATCTTGAATCCTTGAGGTTTTAGTATGTCAACCATTCTAGTGACCTGATTGATGGAACTTATGACCTGAGTGACAAATCCCTTTGGCTGGGCTTCTATTTTTTTGTGTATCTTTTCAAAATCCGGATTGCTTGAAACTGAGAGAAACATATCGATCCTTTTTCCAAAGCCTTGTTCGTTAAACTGTTTTACTATGTCACTTGGAACCAGTCCTGAATCTTTTGGGCCTGATGGTGGAGTATCTCCCTTGAGGACCAGAACTCCATTTAGGTTCAATAAAATGGCATCACATATTGTCTGCGTAATTGAGGTAAGATTTCTGTCACGAACACGTATGCTTGCAGTGAT
>JAGWGC010000177.1:0-508 GCA_028867615.1 Nitrososphaerota archaeon
CAAATGTTTTTTAGTCAACTGCAATCCAGTGGTCTAACTCTCTTAAACCAACTCGACGCTCTATCTTATGCCAGTTATTGATGAATGCTAATTTCTTTTTCAAATATCTTTCCAAGGAATGTTATAGTCATTTTATAAGTGCCAGTCTCGCTAATTCTTATACTGCCCAATCCTCCGTCGTCAAGAATCCAATGCCATGGGAGAGGCTGCCATGATGCAGATGTTACATCGCAGAACATAAAGTCAGGTTTGTTAGTCCATACAATACTTCCATTTGCAGAAGTCAATGTTACATGTGGTCGTGAGCATTCTTTTGAGGTAGTTGTCAGGTTAAAGTTTATTCTTTGACCCACAAGGTATGTATCATTTAGACCACTAACTACAATTTTCACATCATGTGAGTTTTCCTCTGAAGTAGGTGTAATTTTTCCAAAAATTGGATGAGTCATCACGTATGTTCCAAATGTAACTAGAGAGATCATTGTTGTAATTATAATTATTGCAAGAT
>JAGWGC010000177.1:518-1013 GCA_028867615.1 Nitrososphaerota archaeon
TTTCACAGTATGATTCTTCTAAAATCAAGCCTACTCATGCGTTCTCGAACAAATGTTTTTTAGTCAACTGCAATACGGTGGTCTAACGCTAATCCTGCCATGTTATTCATATTGAGAAAAGTAGCATTTTCATTTCTCTAGTTTGTCAAACATGCACTTTGCTGATATGAGTCCTGTCTTATCTTCAAATTCAGCAAATGGTATGGGTTTAGAAACAATTCTTTTCAGTGTAAGAAATTCTACCTCTGAATTTGTTGGAATACTGCTACCGCAGTTTCCGATAAAAAAATCACCTATTTTGACTGTCTTTGTAATGGGATTTCCAATCCAGATGTTATTTTGATAATCAGACAGTATAACACTAATTGTATTATTATCTAGTACTTTTAATGACTGAATGTACCAGAAACTATCTGTTTCCTTAAAAAGATAAAAGAAAACTTCTGGAGAATTCGTTCCCTTGAAGAGTGGTGTTGTGCCATGATAGTTTGGATC
>JAGWGC010000178.1 GCA_028867615.1 Nitrososphaerota archaeon
CATGCTGTTACGTTAAGTTGTTTAAGACCACCTGTTTGTGGAATTACTGAAGTTTCTACTGGAATAATCATTTTCTGGCCAGGAATTATCTTATTGAGAGGTGGAGTAGTTATCACTTGATTGGTACTAGATGTGCTTGTTGTTCCCACAATACTTGGCAATACTGCTGTAACATTTGATGATTGGGGCATGGAATATGTTGGTACACCCAATGTATTCATTATTGTAGTTGGGGTTGTGTTATCTGCAAAGGATGTTTTTAGTGATACTGTTACTTGGTTGGCAATTGCATTATCCAATCCTGAATTAGATGATCCTACTGAAATTATCGGGGGCAGGCTCTGAACTTTTGTTATAGGTGTCTGTACTGTACCGTTTATTTTTACTGCATTAAATCCAGAAGGCGACCACGTATTAAGAGTAGTAGCATTGAGGTTTGGTGCTGATGTGATCACGGTGGGTGGTAATGTTTTGAGGTCGTAGTTAATTGGTGCAAGTCTGAATATGGCAGTACCATCCAAGTTGGTATTATGTACAGTGTAGATTGTAGAGTTTCCAAGTACATTATATCCTGGAGGTATTGTTGTCATTGTGATATTATAAGGTCCAAATGGTACCAAGGTAACAACTGCTCTACCATTATTCTGAGCATCATTATCATTGATACCTCCATCAACTATCACTGCCGGGGTGTTACTGCCATCTGGGTTTGGTGAAAGTGTATAGGTTGCACCTGTAATTAGATTATTATTTTGATCTCTTGCCTCAATACGAATTCCACCTTTGAATGATATCGAATCGTGTGAGGTTACAGTCTCTGCTAGTGTGGCATTCTTTGCAACAGATGTTGATAGATTGTCAGAAGCGGTGACAGTCTCTGCTAGGGTTGTGCTCTTTGCAACAGATGTTGATAGATTGTCAGAAGCGGTGACAGTCTCTGCTAGGGTTGTGCTCTTTGCAACAGATGTT
>JAGWGC010000179.1 GCA_028867615.1 Nitrososphaerota archaeon
CACATTTTCCGTGCAATAATAAGGCTCAAGTCTTTGATTTGCGAGCTTGTTCCATTGAGAACATGAAACATCTTGTGTTATTGGTACATAGGGATCATCGAGCTCTGCCTGAGCTATTATTACTGGCGGATTTTGTTTTTCGAATAATGCTTGTTTTAATGCAGATGAATTTTGACCACAACCATAACATTGTCCTGCTACAGAATGAATTGTAGAAAATAGGCAAACCGTAGTTATTAGAATTATTGCAAGATGTAGAGTTTTCAAAATATGCTATTCATTCAATCTCCAATCTTTAAAAAACTGACGTAGATTTTCATCATAACATTTCTTCATACGAACCAACTTCCAGAGTTCTATTTTGACAAAAGTTTAATGCAGTTTTAAACTCTCTTAAACCTGCTTTTCCCGTATCAACACTTTTTGTATCCGAAATAAATCTCTCCTTAGTCAGAAAAAGGAATCTATGGCACAGGTGGAGATATTTGAGTATAAATTTCATCGGTTACATTGAAAGATTGTTGTGCAGTTTTATTTCCAATGCTTGCAATCATGGTATAAGTACCAGTGTCATTTAAGATCGGATAACCTATCATTTTAGATGAAATGAATCCACCATTACCCAATCCCATTCCACACAAAAGTAATGGCTGACGCATATTCCATACTGTCTTATTTTGTGAATCCATAATTTTCACATCAGGAAGTCCGCATCTGGACCAGTAACCAGTCCAAGAGATGTGAAAATTGATTTGTTGATGAATTTTGTATGTTTGATTTATTCCTAGTATCTGGATAGTTTCAATATGAGCCAATTTAGGATTTCCACACATTCCCGGACCACCATTACAAATTGGTTTGATGATTGGATTGAATATTGTGTATGTACCAAGTCCTACTAGTAATGCTATAGATCCCATTGTAATTATTGCAAGATACAGAGTTTTCAAAATATACTATT
>JAGWGC010000017.1 GCA_028867615.1 Nitrososphaerota archaeon
ATCTTCGTGTGGAACAAAATGATGGAATGTAAACTTGCAACCCCTCACCTGTTCTCTTGCAAGAGGGCCCTCTTTGACAGAATCTTCAAAGCCTGACAAGATAGAATCAGTAGATTCTCCCACAAACTGGACACCCTTTGTTCCGTCCACCATGACATTACCCCTGATATCAAATCTCATGACACGTTTTGCCTCATCGCCATCCCAACCCGCTGCCTTTAGTATCGCAGCAACTTCCTTCTTGTCCTTGTACTCGTTTAGTGTTCCGTTTCGTATCATTTCAGCAATTTTTTCATCCAATGGCTCAACCTTCATGAATATTTTGTTATGTCTGTTGGGTGATTTGGACATGATAGGTCCTGCGCTGCTACGGATTGTTTCCCTGTAATTTATCAATGGTTGTGATGTTACAATCTCTACTTTGGCATCTGCAATAAGTGCGGTGGCAATTTCAAGGTGCAACACACCCATACCCGCAATTACAGTTTCACCGGATTCTTCATTTATTTTTACAACCAAGTTAGGATCTTCGATGGTAATACGGTTTAATGCCTCAACTAATTTTGGTAAATCTTTAGGATGTTTTGGTTCCACTGCAATTTGCACCACGGGTTCTGATACATAATGAATTCCCTCAAATGCCGGAATACCTGCTACTGAAGACAGTGTTTGACCGGCTCTTGCGTGTTCCAATCCAAGCAGTGCTGGGATGTTTCCTGCAGCAAGCTCTCCCACCATCTCTCTTTGATTGCCCATGAAAAAGTTGACAGACTGGACTCTGCCTTCTCGTTTTGTATCAATCAAATGTATGCGGTCACCATCTTTTATTTTGCCAGAGAACAAACGCCCAATTGCCACAGGTCCTGCGGCAGGATCTACTGTCATGTTTACTATCATCATTACCGTAGGGCCATTATCATCACAATTCATGAGTGCTTTCCCAATATCAGAGTCCAAGTCGCCCTTCCAGATTTTTGGAATTCTATATTTTTGTGCAACATCAGGCGATGGATGGTGTTTTACAACCATTCCAAGTACTGCATCATACAACGGAGCTTTCTCTGCAAGTTTCTTGACATCGCCGCCTTCAGAATATGCTTCGTAAATATCCTTGAATGAGATTCCTTTCTTCTTCATCACATCTGCGTTAAATCCCCACTTGTCCTTTGCAGAACCAAATGATACACTTCCATCCTGAATGCTTACCTTCCATTTTTCCTTGTATTCAGGTTCTGCGTAAATATCGATTAGCCTGTTAAAGTTGGTAATTATTTCAAGCAGCCACTCTTGCATCTTATCAGGGGGCAATCTTAGCTCCTTTATAAGACGGTCAATCTTGTTAATGTAAAGAACAGGTTTTACTCTTTCTTCTAATGCCTGACGAGTTACAGTCTCAGTCTGTGTCATGATACCTTCTACTGAATCAGATACAACGACTGCACCATCTATTGCCCTAAGACTTCGAGTTACTCTGCCAGTAAAATCAATGTGTCCTGGAGTATCTATCATGTTAATTACATATTCTTGGCCTGCTTGTTCGTAAAGCAATGTAACGTTTGCCTGAACAATCGTCATCTGTCTGTCTTGTTCAAGTTTCATTGAATCAAGTGCCAAAGCCTGGCCTGCAACAGACGGGCTGATAATTCCACTAGAAGCTAAAAGGCTGTCACTCATGGTTGTCTTTCCATGGTCTACATGAGCTATGACTCCAAAGTTTCTAATATTTTTCTTGTTACCAATAATACTCAGAATTTGATCTGTCGCCTTGAATTTCATGGTTTAGCTAAATCCTTTTCCAGCCGCTATTAAACGTTTAGAAGAATTATAAAAAAAATCAACGGATCATGGAAGAACTAGCATGTCATAATTTTTTACATTTACAGAAGCAAACATCTGTTTTCATTTTAGACAAGTACAACAATTTGCAAGAGTTAGATCAAAAACAGATTATGATCAACATCAGTTGAAATGATCCACAAACTTGATTTTTATAATAGACACAAAAATCACTAATCGTGGATATTACAATAGGTCACACGCCTGATGCAGATGATGCTTTCATGTTCTACGGAATGTTAAGCGGCAAGGTTACCTCGCCCCTCTTCAATGTAAAACACATTGTGGAGGATATCGAGACCCTGAACAAGCGTTCTCTAAAGCATGAGCTTGATGTAACTGCAGTCTCTGCCCATGCTTGTGCATATCTTGATAGTTATACCATATTACGAAGCGGAGGCAGTTTTGGAAAGGGATACGGTCCAATTGTAGTTGCAAAGCAAGACATGGATGTAGAAAAGTTGCGAAAATCAAAGATAGCAATTCCCGGAAAGCTTACCTCGGCATTTCTTCTTTTAGAGCTCATGATTGGCAAGTTTGACTATACCGAAATGAAATTCAGTGACATTCCAGATGCTGTAGCAAGTGGCAAGGTTGATGCAGGCCTGGTAATACATGAAGGGCAGATTACATATGATCAAAAGAATTTGGTAAAATTACTGGATGTGGGCTCTTGGTGGAGAGACAGTACTGGAGGCTTGCCAGTTCCACTCGGAGTAAATGTCATGAGTAATCATTTTGGAATCGATGTCATCAGAAAGTTTGACGCATTTTTTCGCGAGTCAATTGTATACGGCATGGCAAGACCAAGCGAGGCACTAGATTATGCAATGCAGTATGGCAGGGGACAGACAAAGGAAACAATTGACAAGTTTGTTCGAATGTACGTCAACGATGTAACAATAGAGATGGGCATCTTGGGAGAGCAAGCAATAAGAAACCTGTTCCAGTTTGGAATAGAAAAGAGTCTGGTTCCAGAATTTGAGCTTCGCATAGCTTAGATTATTTACCTCTAGTCCCAGATTATTCTAGTGGACAAACGTGTCTTTGTATTAGGCATTGCAATGCTTGTAACAGGCTTTTCAATTTACGGATATCTAAACGAGAATGTCCCAACTGGTAAGACAGGCATGTCACAAGATGAGATAGACGCATTGAACCAGGCAGAAATAGTCAATGCCGGACTGGGCAACATTGCAGCAATGATTGGCGGTATAGGCTTTTTCATTGTGTTGATAAGCATTGGTTTGAAACGAAGAAAAAAAGGCGGAGAGGGAAAACCAGTTACACAAAAACCTGCAGAGATTTAGAACCACAATGCCAAGATTATTTCATATTAATTCAAGAGCAGAATGGTTCACATAACCAAAAAACCTTTTAAATATTTTCATAGCTGTGTCAGGTTTCTAGAATTTTTTTAAAATATTGAAAAATGTGTCTCTCTGAGCAGGCTCGCGTCCTATTTCTTTTATCATGTTTGCCAATTCTATTATGGAGGAGTTTGTTCCCTTGCCTGCTGCGCGATAAATCTCCTCAGAGAAAGCAGTGCCAACCAAGTCATTTCCGCCATATGTGAGTGCAACCTGAGCAAGCTTTTTTCCCAGCGCAACCCAGTATACAGAAATGTTGTCAAGCTGATTTGCAAGCATTAGCCTTGACACTGCAGTAACCCGAAGATCATATGTAGAGGGACTCTCCGAGGTCACCAGTCCCTTCTTCTCAAGCTCCGTATTGTCAAGACTGAACTTGAGCGGTATCAATGTAAGAAATCCCTTGGTCCTCTTTTGGACTTCTCTGATTTTTACAAGATGATCAATAATGTGTTCGGGTTTTTCAACATGCCCAAAGAGCATAGTCACGTTGCTCTTTATTCCAAGATTGTGGGCCTGCTCTATAGTATCAAGCCACTCTTGACCAGAGCACTTGCCACGGACTATTTTGTTTCGTATGTCAGGATGAAATAGCTCTGCTCCACCACCTGGCATTGTATCCAAGCCTGCTGCTTTTAGTCTAGTCAGTACTTCTTTTACGGAATTTTTTGTCAAGCGCGATATAAAAAATATTTCTGCTGCAGTGAGTGCCTTGATATGCATTTCAGGATGACTTGTTTTTATTGTTTTGAACATTTCTTCATAATATTCAAGCGGAAGATCGGGGTGAAAACCTCCAACAATGTGGACCTCTGTTGCACCCAGGTTTTTTGCTATTGCAACACGGCCCTCAATGTCTTTTGCAGACAAGGTGTATGCATCAGACTCGTTTCCCTTTCTGTAAAATGCACACATTTGGCAGCTTGCAGCGCAGACATTTGTGTAATTCAGATAATATGATGCTGCAAAGGTTACTTGTTGTCCAACCCTTTTTTGCCTAATAAGGTCTGCTGCTGCACCAAGCATGTAGAGATTGTCATAAGACATTAGTTCAATTCCGTCATCATATGTGAGCTCTTCCCCAGCAATTGCTTTCTCAAGTGCCTTTGATTCCTTGACTAGTTTTTCCAGCATGATACCACTTGAACCCGGTATCAATATAATTTATAGTTCTTTTAGAAATGACCTTTGCTTAAACGTGAATCAAACTGACATTTTAAGTCAAATATAGACTAGATATCAACGTGGCAATTAAATCCATAAGACAAACCTATGCACCAAATCAAGATCTTTTACAAATGATGGAAATATTTAGGCAAATGGTAAACGAATGCATCAGAATTGCCTAGATGGCAACATATCAACACTAGGCAAGTTTTCATCTTTGCATTACAAGGACTTACAGATACTAAATTCAGTCAAAATACAAACTTACTGCAATGTCACAGGTGATGGAAAGACTAGCTCAGAGAAAGAGGAATGTCAAGAAAGGCAGAAATCCAAAATCACTTGTCAAAAAACCACATCTTGTATCATGTTATGGATTCAAGATAAACGGAATATTACTCTCAATTCCAACAGGAAATAGAGACAAAACACTTGTCATATTAAATGGCCATCCTAGAGGGCTTGCAGGTGATACAATGAAGTGGAACGTGGACACCTTAATTCCACTAATCCGTAGAGCGGATGAAAGCAAGTCAAGTAAAGAACGGATCATAACTTGACAGAATCTAAAATTAACATGTCATCCGTTAGATTATAGTACATGCACAATACCACAATTTTTGTGAAATTGCACCATATTGGCATCGTGGTTAACAACATAGAGCAATCCATTGGCGAACTCAAGAACTATCTTAATTTTGAGACTACAAGCACAATAATGCCAGTTGGTAGTCAAAAAGTCAACGTTTGTCTCTTAAAGATCGGCCATCCCTTTCTGGAGCTAATAGAGCCATCATCCCCAGACTCGGCAATTAGTGAGTTTGCAAAGTCTGGAGGCGGAATACACCACTTGTGCTTTGAGGTAAAAGATATTGAAACAGAACTAGAGTCACTTTCAAAAAAAGGTGCAACTATTCTTGTAAATCCTGTAAAGGGTTTTGACGAGCGTCGCATTGCATTTGTAGATCTTAATACAAAGAATACAAAATGCGGCCTTGTTGAACTGTTAGAGATGAAATGAATCTGCTCAGCGTATTTCGTCCATAATACCAGAGATAGGTTTTGATAAAAATATTTTCCCCGTCATTCCTTGGCAAAATATTTCAAGTGATTCTCAAAAGTTATTTTGCAGTTGGCTCAGGAAAAGATACTGTATAAGGTATTCTAGTGGAAAGCAAGTTGTTCGGAATCAAAAGACGTGTTAAGCCAATTATATGAATGATGACGAATTTCAACTAGTGTTCAGTCGTAGATTAGATCGAAATGATATTGCAATTATGGAAATTATAGATACAACTAGTATAATTGATGCAAGCGGACCAAACTCCGGAACAAACGTGGTGCTCTTTGAGAAGACAATGGTATGGTTTCCACTCTGCCCTTCCTCCTCCTGCCATACCATGTATACGGTGTTGTTCAGTGCGGCCATTTGGTTTTCATATGACTCGCTTTTTGAATGGCTCAGGTTTGTTGGGCTTTCAAATGTTGCACCCCCATCAGTACTTTTAGTAATCAAGATGTCAAATTTTCCAAATGAGCTGTCGACCCAGCTCACATAGATATTTCCATCGGATATAATTTGCGGCCATCCAGACGGGCCCAAATTGTTACTCAGGTTTATTGGTTGATCAAATGTATCTCCATTGTTGCTGCTCTTTGCAAAAAAGACATCATAATTTATGCCAGTCATGGTCTGGGTCCACGTTACATAGATGTTATTTTTCCACACTGCAAACTGGGGATATCCTGAATCCCCCTTGAGATTACTAATGTCAATAGGTTTTTCAAATGTTGCACCCCCATCAGAGCTTTTTGTAAAAAATATATCATAATTTCCCGATGTGTTGTCCATCCATACGGCATACACATTATTTCCAGACGCAATAACCTCAGGCGTTCCAGATTGTCCCGTGGTTGTGCTTATATCAAGTGGTACATGAAATGAAGCCCCCGAATCACTACTCTTGCTTAGAAACACCTCATAGTCTCCCCTGCTGTTATCCTCCCATGCCAGATAGACATCATTTCCATCTGCAGACAGTTTTGGAATTCCAGAATTTCCAATATTGTGTGTCACATGCAGTGGTGCACCAAATGAGTTTCCTTGATCATTGCTTTTTGCAAATATTATATTAGTTGAATTATCTGCAGATTTTTCAATCCAAGAAGAATAAACATTGTTTCCAGACATTGCAATCTGCGGAAATGCCGAAAGTTGTGATTGGTCACTTAGTTGAATTGGCTTTTCAAAACTAATGCCGCCATCAAGGCTTCTTGTCATCAATATAGTCGAATTGCCAGATAGAGCTGACTGCCATATCACGTAAACATGGTTATCTTTTTCCACAAATTGTGGATAGCTTGACTGTCCAGTGGTGGTCGCGGACAAATTTATCGGATTGTCAAACGTATATCCACCATCAGTACTCTTTGCAAAAAAGACGTTAGACTTTCCAGACTCTGTTTCAGTCCAAATTGTAAAAATCCCATCACTTGAAACCAGTAAATGGGGCAACTCAGAATTGCCAGAAACAGAACTAATACTGGTAGCATTTGTAAATCCAGGCGGCTCTACTTGTGCAAAGCTTGGACCAATTCCTGCAAGCACAGACAAACTCAAAATAATCGCAATTGAAATTTTCATATATTTATCACAATTTGCCAGTATAATATAGTAATCATACAAGGCAAAGTTATTTCAGATCTGCCTTGTCAACTATTAGGTTTAGTTCCACATGATCCTTTGTATTTACGGCATTAGTGAGATGTACTGTAAGTACTATTTCGTGTTCTGTGCCATTAATCATCAACCTAGTTTTGATCAGTATTGGCATAAAATCAGTATTTGGACCTAGCATGAGTTTTGGGATCTCTGCTGAAATAGACATGTCTTGTGTGAGTGCTTTGATTTTATAGGCCATAGTATCTGTAAAATACACACCACCCCTAGTGGTTGGCCGTCTCACAGGAATTGCAGACTTGGCAATAGATATTTTTTGAACTCGATATGACTTTTCTTCAACATGCATGGTACATGACAGATCCTGTGCCCCTGATAATTTTATCAGTACGTCTTCGTTTTCCATCATTTACAGCATATTTAAAAAAAATCAACCACTAATAATCTTCTGCTTGGCACAGTTACGATACTTTTACAAGATCAATTCTATAGTCAATATCTGTGCAAAATTATGAAATCGAGGCAACATGGCACTATCACAACGGTACAAAACACCCAAACGGAATGTTACTCAACAGGTTTCATGTATACCACCCTTCCCACAGACCATCACCTTACAAAATTTACAAGAACGTACCACAAGTTAGCATCCCATTAGATAAAACCCCAATAGGAATTTCTGCACTTGATGCAATATCCATGGAAAATAAATACAGTCATACAATTCCAGATCTTGGTGTACTTGGCAGGATTCTTTATTTTTCATCAGGCATTACAAAAAAAATAAAATTCCAAGGACTTGGGGAGATAGATTTTCGTGCGGCCTCTTGTACTGGTGCACTGTACCACATTGAAATTTACATCATCTGCAAAGACATCTCAGGACTGGAGGCAGGAGTGTACCACTTTGATCCAAAACACATGAAACTAGATACAATACGCCTAGGAGATTTTAGAAAATTCGTATCAAATGCCACTGCAGAGGAGCAATTCACAAGCCAGGCTCCAGTAATTCTGGTTTTCACGGATGTCTTTTCTAGAAATTCCATAAAATACCAATCACGCGAGTATAGACACGCATTTTGGGACAGTGGAACAATACTTGCAAATACACTTGCCATCACATCTGCCCACAAGATTCCCTCAAAGGCAATCACAGGTTTTGTCGATTCCAAGATCTGCCAATTGCTAGGATTGAGCATCTCCAAGGAAGCACCTATCGCAATCATACCCATAGGACAGACAGTGCAAGAGGCACCAGCATTTCCGCCCTTGCAAGAAATCAATATTGAAGCAGTTTCGTCAGACTATGAGATAGAATATCCAGAGATTAATGCCATGAACGAGTCGTCTTGCCTTTTAACTGAGGCAGAAGTGGCATCATGGAGGCGCCAAATCACACTAGAGGAAAAACATTCCGCCAGACTTATTCCACTTGGAAAAAATATAACCGTCCAAGAGCCCCTAGAGAAAACAATAATCAGACGTGGCTCTACAAGAAAGTTTTCGCTAGAGCCCATAACGTTTGATCAGCTGTCAACCATACTTAACCATGCAACATCTAAAACAAATGCAGATTTCGCAAGCCAGAAATCACTGTCAGACATCTATATCATTGCAAACGCAGTAGACGGACTCGAGTCGGGCTCATACTATTTTGTAAAAGAAAAAAATTCACTAGAGCAATTGCGCAAAGGTAATTTCAGACATGCGTCAGGCAATTTAGGACTGGATCAAGACTTACCATATGATGCAAGTGTTACAATTTTTTTCATGTCAAACCTTGACAAAATTTTGGGACATTTTGGAAATCGTGGTTACAGGGTTGCCCAGATTGATGCAGCAATAACAGGAGGCAAGATGTATCTTGCATCATATGCCCTTGGTCTTGGGGCAACAGGACTGACATTCTATGATGATTTGGTCACCAATTTCTTTTCCCCGCATGCAGAAAACAGGGAGACCATGTTTTTGATGGCAATCGGGAAAAAAGAAAAAACTACCTAGAGTCATACTTCATTTTAAAAAACAACCAGTTCTTTTCTTCAGGCTCAAAGTGCACAAGGCAGTATTTTCCCCGTAGCCTAGAACCATGTATATTCACAATTATTTTCCTGCCACTGTTTTCCACAATTTCAAATGTCCCCCTGTCCCAAATTTTGACCAGACCTGCCCCATAGTTTCCCTCTGGAATTTGACCCTCAAACAATGCATATCCTAGGGGGTGGTCATCAACTGATATTGCCAAGCGTTTTTCACCAATTTTTTGAGGGGGCTCTTTTGGCAAGGCCCAGCTTTTCAAGGTATCATTCATCTCAAACCTCAGGTCCCAGTGCAGCTTTGAGGCATGGTGTTCCTGGATGACATAAACTGGTCTTTCTAGTTTAGAGTGATCATGATTTTTTACAATATCCTGACAAAATGACTCGGATGGCTCATCTTCCACGGTAGAATATGGTGACTATCATATTAGAAGAATTCTGAATGCTTATATTTTTACTGCCTAGTCCAAGATGGATATGCATTCCAAAACTAGGTACATCATACTTGCCTTGCTTATTTTGATACCATCGTTTGTGAACTTGGGAGTTCCAATATACAACATGGATTCACCCGAGTTATTCGGACTGCCGTTTTTCTACTGGTTTCAAACATTTTGGCTTGTTGCATGTACCGGATTTTATCTCATGTATGCCAAGATAGCGGAGAACAAATCATGATAAGCCCAGATATCGTCATTGTATTTGTTTCACTGTTTATCGTGTTTATCGGATTAGGGTTTTACGGCAAGTATTGGAGAAGAGGAGATTTGAATCATGTTCACGAGTGGTCACTTGCAGGAAGAAAGCTTGGAACAACCCTAGTATTTTTTCTCATAGGTGCAGACCTGTACACCGCATACAGTTTTGTGGCAATTCCATCAGGGGTATTTGCAAAAGGAGCGCTATACTTTTTTGCGATTCCTTATGTCATGCTAACTTTTGCAGTGGCTCTAGTTGCAATGCCCAGGCTCTGGACACTTGCAAGAGAAAAGGGATACATCACGGCATCAGATTTTGTCAAGGAACGATTCAATAGCAAAACACTTGCAATCATGATTGCGGTTACCGGAATTGTTGCAGAATTGCCATACATTGCACTCCAGATAGTTGGAATGCAATCAGTGCTCACTGTAATGCTTGCAGGATACGCCAATTCGCAGATGGTCCAAGAAATATCGCTTCTCATTGCTTTTGTAATTCTAGCAGCCTTTACTTACACAAGTGGCTTGCGTGGTGCAACTCTAACTGCAATATTCAAAGACATACTGGTATGGATAACAGTAATTGTGGTCATAGTTGTAGTACCAATTAGTATAGGAGGTTTTGGAAACGCGTTCAAGGCAGCAAACAGCAGCTATGTTACATTACCAGAAAATCTTGTTCCAGCATATGCTACCCTCATTCTTGGTAGTGCACTTGCACTCTATCTCTACCCACATGCAATAAGCGGAGTACTTAGTGCTCAAAGTACTCAAAAGCTTCGCAAAAGTACTGCATTATTACCGCTCTATGGAATTGGACTGGCAGTGCTTGCACTGATGGGCATACTGGTTTACGCGGTTCCAGACGCAATGAAGTTTTTGTCAGGATTTCCCGAGAGTTCACGCGGGATACTTGTAGTCCCCTCACTGATCCTGTACTCTCTTCCGAGTTGGTTCTCAGGTGTTGCCCTGCTTGGAATTTTCATAGGAGGTCTTGTACCTGCAGCAATCATGGCCATGGCCCAAGCAAATCTCCTGACTAGAAATATCATCAAGGAGATAAAGCCAAATCTCTCAGACAAGTCAGAGATTAAAATTACAAAAGTTTCATCAACTGTTTTCAAGTTCATAGCTTTAGGGTTTGTATTTTCGGTTCCAGCAACTTATGCAATATCACTCCAGTTGCTTGGAGGAATACTCATAGTTCAGATTTTACCAGCAGTGTTTTTTGGACTATATACAAAGATGCTCAAAAAGACACCTCTGATAATAGGTCTGCTTGTAGGAATATCATCAGGTATACTCATGGTAGAGATGGCAAATAATTTTGGTCCATTGACATCATCGTTACTAAAAACAACATTTGGTCCAATATACATAGCAGTGATTTCGCTTGGAATCAACCTTACAATATCATTCGGTGGAAGCATGGTACAAAAAAGTAGACACTAAAAACAAGATTACGGTATTGTTTATAAAAATTTAGAGAGAGGTTTTACGATTACTCGTATTCCATGAGTTTCTTTTCTTCTAATAATGTGTGAAGATTGTGGACTGCGCGATAAACTTCGGCCTCTTTTTTTGTTCCAGTACACACTAGTTTTCCAGATGCAAAGATTAGAACCACTGAACGTGGATCAAGCATTCGATGTATCAATCCAGGAAATTGTTCTGGCTCATACATACTTCTTGGGAGACTTCGTGCAGCTTTTTCCAAGTGAACCTTACCACCAAGGCTAACAGAAGCTACTATATTCTGAATGGTAATCTCTGGATTCTTTTTTATTTTTATCTTGCCTTTTCGAAGTCTTTGCACCACCGTATTTACAGCATTTACTGCAGCCTCTTCTGATTTTGAGCCGGTACAAACCATCTTGCCTGAGCTAAAGATAAGTGTCGCAGTTTTTGGAGACTTTAATCTAAAGACAAGGCCCGGAAATTGTTCAGGATGGTATTCAACGTCCGGAAATTCTTTTGTAATTGCCACAAGATCAATTTTTTGGTCTACAGAAGCAGAGGCAACCACGTTTACGATGTCAACAATCGGTTTTGTTTGCGGCATTTAAATAGGTTATAAAGTGGTACCATATATAACCAATTACATAACTACCATGACTGGAAAGGTAAAAGATCTTACAGTACGTTTTGAAAATGAAAAATTTCGATCAAAAAACTGATCGTGTTTTATGAATCTGCGTGATTTTCCAAGCAGGTTCAGAGATATCAAGGTAATGTGTTTGCTAGATCTACTATCAGGATGTAATGAATCACAAATATACAATCACACTAGTTTTGTTTATCATTTTATTAGATTGTGTTTTTGCGTAAACAGAATGTCAGACAAAGATACATACAGAAAAACATGCAGACATTCATTCCAGGGATCATTTTTTTACATGCATAAAGTTTTCAACGTCCAACAAGCAAAACAAATGTAACAATATATCGCAATGACAGAGTCAAACTAGATCGTAACAAATAAGATTTAATGTTATTCATCCCACATTAGATCATGTCCAGCACAAGAAAAAAGATTGGCAGAAATTTTCATGGTATATATTTTGGGAAGAAATATTTCAACATCAAATGTATCATAATAATTTCCATGAACGATCAAAAGATGATGAAATCCGGAATTCAGACATGTCCAAGATAAAAAATGAAATGGATCTAGCAGACAAGGCATTTTACAAAGAACTCTCAAGCAAGTACTTTCTTTTGGACAAATTTAGCATAGGCCAGTTAAAAGACATGTGTAACAATCTGCTTGGCAGGGGTCCAGATGTTGAATACTATGAAGACAAAATCACAAAGAAGAAGGTGGAGTTGCCCCAATACAAGGAAGATTTCATCCATTTCATCATAGAGGAGTTTAGATTTTCCGAGATCAGGGAGTATGCGCTAGAAAATGACATAGTTACCAGTCATTTTTTTGAGAAATAACAAGCATAAAATTATCTGGGAAGTATAGACAGACCGAGAAATTTCGTGGTGGTTACCAAGCCATCTGATGCACTTATTCCAACAGTATAATTCCCAGGCTCAACCCCATTATCCCTTATGGATAATTGTATAACATCATCATGAGGAAGAGTCACTACATCAGAAGAAAACTTTACTGTTAAATTTCCAAGTTCAGCAGTAGGAGTAATCGAGCTTGAGGCATTCAAAAATAATCTGTCAGAGATATGTGTATCACCCATGATTTTTAAATCAACAGCACTTGCATGATTGTGGCTTAATGTTATTTTTGTTGTATTGAGAGTTATTGCAAAGGGTATAGGCACATGTCCATTTATTTCTCCAACCTTGTCAGTATTCCATTCAGAGAACCAAAGAATTTTTTCATCCAGTGGATCTTGTGAAATGTTGAGAGGATAAGTAAGATAACCATCTTTTGGCAATGACGGGATTGAGTATTCTGTCAAGGTTTTATTATATAAATCAAAACACCCAATTTTATTTCCCTGATGTTCGTTGAACCACAAAACTTTTGGATCATAAGTTCCTCTAATCCAGAAAGGAAGTGTAACAGTACTGAAAGTATTTTGCGATGTTGGGTATCTTGTGATTTTTCCGCTACCAAGATCATAACTTGTAAGAAAGCTTGTACCATGCTCAGTCAGCCACAAAATATTCTTGTCAACAAACAGATCAGTCGGAGATGAAAACAGTGTGTTGTTGCCTTTTGGGATTTTTCTTACAACTAAAATGTCTTTTGTAGTATGACTGTCCTGGTTAATTTTATACTGGAAAATATTTTGAGAGCCCACATTGGCCACCCATACGGAATCATTTTGTAGAAATATTCCAGCAGGATTGGCATGAGGAGGAGTATCAAAAGCAGAAACTGCATAAGTGCCATTTTGTGATTTTTCTATGACGCCAATTGTGTCTCCACGCAGTGTAGTGAACCAGATTTTTCCATCCATGGCCTCTTTCATCTGAAATGGAGCCCCTGTTTCAGACCTGTACGAATCAAAGGTTCCGCTTGACGGGTCAAATCTCCAGATGGCTTTTGTTCCAAGCGGAGAAAACCAGATTTTTCCATCACCGCCTTGTACAATAGCCCAAACCATAGCAGAAGTGACACCCGGATTTTCATATGGCATTGTACCACCTTTGATCTCATAGTTTTTCACCTCTCCGCTACGTGGATCAACCGAATAAAGTGTGGCATTCCTTGATGTAACCCAAACCAAACCTGACTTGTCTACAACCAATCCATTTGGCGCAGAACCTGGGGGCAAAGAATATTCCTTAACATAAGAATCATTTCTAGATACAACGTTTGAAGGCAACGCTCCATTTCTAAAATTTGGATCAAGGTATACAAACAAGATTATCATCATTGCAACTACTGTAACAGCTAAAATTTTTTTGGATGCCAACTTGTTCAAGATTAAATTTACGACATCCGTCTTTATTAGTATCTCAGATCCCATTAATTCTTCGGTAGAATTCAAAGTTGTACACAGTTGACATCATGACATCAAGTCGAGGTGTTTTCCAATTTGGCAAATAGAGGCAACGTAATATATCAATACGCCCAATATCACCTTATGCGAAAACGATTCTATCTTTTTTTGCCAATATACCTAAGCTTCTTCGTTGGACTTGGAATATACGAAATAATTCATCCTCCTTTTAGCACAGACTCTGCAAGAATTGGAGATTATGAAGTCCAAGTTGCTACCACTCCTCCTGTTCCAGAGGTAGGAAAAGATACGACGTTACATTTTCTAGTTCTGGACCAGAATGAAAACCCTGTTGATAATTTCAGAATGGGAGTTCAAATTTATTATAACGACGAAATGGTAGGCTCATTTCCTCCCGCAAACCACGATTCTGGAAAATGGGATTTGGATTACACATTCAAGGAGCCTGGAAATCACGTAATCAGAGCTAGCCTTGTTGATTTCAAAAATGGAGGGATGTTATCATACACATTCAATGTCGGCGTTCTTAATTTCTACATGAACGTGTTTACATATCTAATAATAGCAGGCCTATCAGGCGCTGGAGGAATCGTGATTGCAATAATATTGTTTCAGAAAAAACTTTGGTTCAAAAAAAGTAAAACATAGGGCGTGGTCCTTCATTGCAGGGATGTTTGGAGATTACCTCCTTTGGAATCAACGCCATTGCGTGCATTCGTCTAAGATTCCTGCCAGACCACGCATCGTCAAGCCATCTGTAGTGACTCTACGATCACATGTTTAATATAATTTCAAATTATTTAAGAATTTATACTAAAAATATATTTAGAAAACTATTACGTAAAATATTTCTAGAAACATGATATTTTCTTAATAATTACCAAGGTCATGACAAATGAAGGTCATTTCACTATTCAAGCATGTTCCAGAACCGAGAATAGCGAAACAGACCAACCCAACCAGATATGAATGAGGCAATAGATAACGCAAATAATAGATATATCTCCCTCTTGCGATGCGCCAGATCAAGATTTAGAAAAATAAATGCGCCCAATCCTATCAGACCAAAAAAAAGTACCAGCCTACCAAGTCGCTTGAGATTCAACTAGTGACACACATCCATGACAGGGTATAAAACGGATCTGTCTTGCAAGAATTTCACAAACCATGTAGAGATTATACGATTCCGCATTTATCGTAATATTGCTGATGATATTCTTCTGCCTTGTAAAATTCTGTTGCAGGCACTACCTCAGTTACAATCTTTTTCCCACGAGTTCCAGATTTCTCAATGTATTCTTTAGATTGTAATGCCTCCTTTTCTTGCTCTGGTGTATGATAAAAAATAGCAGACCTATACTGGGTCCCAACATCAGGTCCCTGCCTATTCAGTGTTGTCGGGTCATGATTATTCCAAAATATGTCTAGAATCTCGCCATATGAAATCTTGGAGGGATCATATTCCACTTGTACGACTTCTGCATGACCAGTCATATCGGTACAGACATCCTCATAGGTTGGATTTTTCGTCTTTCCTCCCATATAGCCAACACTTGTTGATGTGATTCCATTTTTTCTAAAAACATGTTCTATACACCAAAAACATCCTGCACCAAAAGTGGCTTTCATCAACAATACAATATCCAAACAAGAATTAAATTCTATCTAAAAGATCTGTTCCTCATTTTCCCATTTTTCCGCATCATTCCCACTACACCTGTAAAAGATATCAAATCAAGCGAATGAAAACCTCTTTTAATCAGTGGATTATATTTACTGATTCATGAATAAAGAACTAATCGAACTTGTGGAACAATTGACAGAATTCGGTTATGGAGATTCACTTAGGTTGGATTCAATATCTAAAAGATTACGAAATGAACAGCCGCTATATCCATCGGATCAGAAATATGTCGACATGCTAGTTTCCAAATATCTTTATCCGCATGAGGAAGAATTGGGAAAGACAAGAAAAGTAGGATCACTAGAAAATAAAATACAAAATGTAAAACAGCGATATGGGGGTGAAACCAACCCATCAACCGATAGCAATCTTTCTGATTTATGTCCCAAATGCGGTTCTCCAGTACCAAGAATGTTTAGTTTTTGTTCAAAATGTGGAGCATTTCATGATGAACATAATTTTATCGATATGCGTAAAGATCAACGAAAAAAGGAAAAACTCGACAATAATTCCCAGCAATCATCTTACGATACATCGACGAAGCCATGCATTACATGCAGTTCCAAAATATTCAAAACGCATGAATTTTGCCCCATATGCGGAGCATACCAAGGCAAAAACAAGTTGAAGGACACCAAAAAGTTTCAATCAAAACATAAAAGATACACTGGGATGGCAGCAGCTGGAATAATATTCATCATTGTAGGTATCATACCAGTCATATCTTTATTCCAATATTCATCACTTTGCAATTCCATCATGGGTCAATTCGCACAAATTTTCAATCCACATGTACAGGAATCATGCAATTACGTCCAGATCCTAACCATAGGTGGAGGCATACTTTTCATCATCGGAATAGCTTTGCTAGCAACCAGAGCTGTTAAAAGAAGAAAGATGCCCTAGAGAAAATTTTGCGGTCCCATGCATAATGAAGAGGTTGAAAGATTTTAGAATTTTTCAAAACACTGCAAGTCTTAACTATCACCTAGAAAGAAGATAGAGAGAACTTATCACATCCTGATCAGAGGCCTTACCATCAGTCCAGAGACATAGTGTTGTCTTGTCGGGTGTTGGGACCACAGAATCTCCTTGTACAGACAGCATACCGTTTGAAGCAAGATATTTCATGCTAGAAGACAGCTGGCTATCAGATATCTCACCGGCACACCAGAATCCCACTGTCTTCTTGGTCCAGGATGGAATGTGGCTTTGATCTGCCAACACAGTTACCGAAAATGTCTTTATCACAGAATTTCCATTTTGATCCTTTGCAGCACAAGTCACTATTGTTGTACCCATCATGAAAAAAGAGCCAGAGGGTGGATCACATATTGGCGCCTGTAGATTTGACAACGGTGTAGAGTTTGTATAGTTAACATTGGTTCCAATTGAATTTGTTGCGTAAAAAATCAGCGCTCTAGGAACCAAGTGTTGTGCCCCACTTGAACCAGAGTTGTAAGAGGTACTAGAACCAGAGTTTGAGTTAGGCACACCACTTGAACCCAGGTTGTAAGAAGGCACATTATATGAACCTCCACCCACTGTCACAAATACACTTGAAGGCATATAGGGATCATTGAATCGAAATTCTAATGTCGAGCCCATTTCTACAGGAAATCCTGCGATTGACTTGGGCATCTTTACATTTACTTCAAATGTACTAGTATCAGGTCCAGTCTCCCTCATTGTAGACGGGTTGACTTGAAAGGCACTATCAGATAATGTGGTTTGTGCTCCACCCATATGAACCTCAATCATGCTAAGTGGAATGTCATCAGGCGTCTGAGAATCAAGATTATAATTTGGTGCATATATGTCCAGTTTGAAATATTGACCGATTCTAACATTTGGCGAAGAGCTTTGCACAGGACTTGAGGGTGCACTTGACAGAACTGCGGATTGTGTCACATCAGTTGGATTTCCAGAATAGTCCGCTTTCTGGTGGTATGTCATAACAACAACATCGCCATTTTGTAGTGGTTTTCCATTGACAGAGTCTGGCAGTGTAAGCTCGAGTTGAAAAACTCCTGTATCAATCCCAGTTTCCACCATTTCTCCGGGCCCAGATATTGGAACTCCGTTTATTGTAAAATCAACAAGTCCGGCTGTAGATATTGTCATCACTGCACGATGATCAGTGGACAAGTTAGAATCAGTTACATAAAAAGTCAGAATGGTTCCAGGCGTTGCAGGCTCTGCATAAGATAGAGATATCGGCAACAAAAGCAGAAGGACAAGAAATACTTGCAGGTGGAACATACTCATGAAACACCCTTGCCAGATGCAGATCTGATTTCATTTATTGCAGAATCAGAATTTGTAATCAAAGATTTTAGAACAGTCCTAGTTACATGGATATCACTTTCAGATATGCCACGATATATCATTTTTCTAATCTGGAGAATTATAACGGTTATAGAATCCACTGTTGATTCAGCTTTTTTTGTAAGAAATATCCTATTGTTTCGTCTGTCCTCAGAGTCTGCTATTTTTTTTACCAAGCCATTTTTCACCATTTTATCTATTACGGGTACAAGTGTACTCCCATCAACATTAATTTTTTCAGCGATCTCTTTTTGTGTTGGTCCATCAACAATATTGAGAACTAGAATGATTTTCCATTGTGCAGGAGTCAATCCCAGTTGTTTTTTCATCTCCATTTCTACAAGCCGTTCCTGAGATTTTGCTGCAAGCGCAATCAACGTCCCCATGCTATCACTAAGGTCGAGTTTACGCATGATATCTATAATATATACTGGTATACAAATGATTGGTATACCAATAGTTATATACTAACATGTCAAATACTACATCATGTCTGCGCCAAAGACATGCAATGCCCTTATCCAGGCAGCACAAAATAGATCAGGTAATGCACATGATAGATTTCAATTGATCATATCAAATGACACGAGAATTGCATTTCAAGACGGATTTGCATTTATGAAACAGGAAATAGATTACAAAAAGAATTTCGGGCGTTACATCAAAGTTCTAGACATGGTAACAAGTCATGCAAGAACATGACAAGAGATCATTACAGTTTGTTCTTTTTATCAGCGTAATAGTAGTTACAGTCTTTTCGTTTCCATCATCGTATGCTGACAGGATGATCACGTTGCAAAAAGTTTCTGATGTAAAAGAAAAATCTTTGCTCAGTACGATATCAGATGTATCACAATATTCCAAGATATTTCCTGACAATGTAAGATATGTCAAGATATTAGATAACAACACAAAACTTGTAGACATTAATGCAGGAATAAATGGTATATTTTTTGATACCCAGGCAATATGCAAGATTGATTCGAATGGAAATTATGTAGTAGATGTGATTTCAGGAGACCTCAAGGGAACTATCATGACTACCAATCTAGAAAGGACATGGGGTTTTCATGGTCAAAAAGATGGAGGAACAATTGCAAATATTTCCTTAGATGTAAAGACATCAGGGCTTTTAGCATGGATGATCAATTTCATTCCAGACAGTTCAGTCTCAGATGCCCTAGAATATGGGTTTGATAGGTTTGTCCAACAAGCACAAATACAATAACTCTAAGCAAATTTTATTTTGTTGTGCCAGTCTTTTTGAGAAGTTTTGGTTTTAGCTTGGTATTATTTTTTAAAAGCTCTAATGCAATCGTTTTATTGTTCAATGCCAAGTCAAACTTTTTGTCAATCTTCAGAGCAGCATTAAAACATTTTATTGCGTCTTTTAGCAAACCAATCTCTCCCAATGAAAGACCTTTGTACGCCATTGCCAATGCATATTTTGGTTGGATCTTCAGTGCCTTGTCATAACAATCTATTGCATCATGAAATTTTCCAAGCGTGTGCAGTACAGAACCCTTGTTTACAAGAGCATCCAGGTTGTTTTTTTCAATCTCCAACGCCTCGTCATAGCATTTTATTGCTTTTGAGTGCTTTCCAAGTGTTTGTAGCGTAACACCCTTGTTTATCATGGCAGTGATGTTTCTGGGTTCCTTGAATAAAATTAGATCATAAAATTCTAGCGCTAGAGTATACTTGCCTTCTTCACATAACTCGTATGCCTCATCCAGAAGGGAGGATTTCATTATCAAGGGTTAAAATCTGTAGATATTATATTTTTAGAATGTATTATCACATAGGCCAATGCCAAGTAAACCATGCACCGACATAGTTTGATGCGATCAGAAAAAGATAGTTGTAGGCATCAAAAACATAGTGTTCTAGATATCTGTTCCACAAATCAAGAACAATACACAATTTATTGATCAGTAAATAATGAAAACACAATCCACAACAATCTTTAACGGCAGTTTCTTGCGAAACTTTAATGCACACAATAATCTTTGATTTTGACGGTACAATAGCAGATACACTATCAGTAGTCATAAGGATTGCAAACAAGTTTGCAGATCATTATGGATACAAGAAAATTCCACTCAGTGACTTGCCAAAATTACG
>JAGWGC010000180.1 GCA_028867615.1 Nitrososphaerota archaeon
TAAACCAAATTTCCACTTGATAGAGTTGTTAAATTATGCGGTGTACCACTTGCTGCATATGTGTTTGTTGAAATGCATGATGTATCAGAATGATCCACATCGCCTGCTGCATCTGCAGACCATACATCAGAGCCACTTACAACAATACCAATAGGTGATGTACCTACGGTACAGGTACCGAGCACCGTAGCTGATGCAATATTAGGCGTCATCATGATAATAAATAATGCGGTTACTACAGTTATAGATTTCATCTTATCTTTATGTATTGTCATTCCTTATTTCGTATCTCCTTTTTGCTCTTTTGTATGAAGAAATTTTCGTCGTCATACCCACATGATCTATTTACCATATTGTGTATTTCACACGGCATATCGCGGTTATGGTAAAGCATATCCGGTACAACGCCATACTAGTAGTTAAGCCGCGCTCATTCCCACAATACTATTGCAGGACTGAGCAACACTTTTAAGACATCAAATCAGTGTCGTAATAAAAATTCTTGATCATGAATTATTTCCAAAAAATTTCAATTCCCACTATTGTTTTTCTACTATATGTTTAGTATTTTTCATTTTCTAAATCTAATCCTGTGAAATAATATTACAGATACAAAACTTGCCAATAAGATTGGAATTGCAAATGGAAATTCTGGAATAGTAGAGTAACTTGCAAAATCTGGTAGATACTGGTGTAATCTAGCAGTATTATAATTTAACAATTTTACCGTATCCGGAAGGGGTTGAACAAGAGAGAAACTATTCACATTGTTGATTCCCAGACAGTGAGAAGCTTCGTTTACTTTGTCATATGCACCGTATTTTGCCATGTAAAATAATTCGTCATTAACACGACTTAGAGATTGATTCTGACCAAGAAGTTCATGAGTAGTAAAATATCCATTGAAGCTATACATGGTGGAATTGTAAACTTTCTTGTA
>JAGWGC010000181.1 GCA_028867615.1 Nitrososphaerota archaeon
AACGTATACTAGTGGTATTGACTCATTTTTTGATATAAATTCAGAAAATGAAATGTAATGTAATGGCGCTGATTCACCTCCAACTATTCTCGTAATCGTTGTTGAATTGGAGAACCTTTCTTGTAATGCATTTTCTACAATTTGAATTGCTTGACTTTGTGAGACAGTAGCTTTTGGAATACTTTGTTCCTCCAAACCGATTTGATATAGTATAATGCCTGTAATTCCTCCAATGATGATTATGAGTGCAATAACAAAACTATCCATCTTGTAAATTTTGGAAGTTCTTGGAATGAAAACATTGCTACATAATACTCAGTATACAGATTAACCATCTAGTAACTCTCATTCTACAATCATTACGCCAAAAATATCTAAACAGTATGCATATTAGAAAATCGAACCTGTTTTCCTGAACAAACGTTTTTTAGTCAACTGCAATACGGTGGTCTAAACTTGTTCTGACAAGCTTATTGTCCCTTTACAATCACTTCAGTGTAATTCATGCCAGATATGATAGTATTTGAAGTAACATGAAAAATAACGTTAAAACAAGGTCTCATCAAAAGTACTTCTAAAGGAAAATCAGATTTTTTCAATTTAGATACATCATAGTCTACGGCTAAAGGATATTGTTCACAAGTATCCCAAGGAATAGAATAATCATAGATTCCCTTTGAATCGGTAGCAGAAGAAATTTTGTACATGACAGAAAAGGTATCGCCTTTTGATGCGTTGGTTATATTGAGCAAACTTGGGATTGCAGTGATATTAAATTTTGGTCCAAGACTAAATCCAAAATGGGCCATTCCTCCCTTATAGACTGCTTTGTTTTGATATGAACCCCAGCTAGAATCAAATTGATAAGTAGTGCATATAGTTGCAGTAGAATTTGGATTCATTAAGAGTACCATTAATGAGCCATTTTG
>JAGWGC010000182.1 GCA_028867615.1 Nitrososphaerota archaeon
TGGCGGTGATGTTATGAGGTAACCGCCATCCGAACCATAGGCGTATACTGTACCAATTCCCACCGTAGAGGAGATTATGAAAATAATAATTATTGAAAGATGTAGAGTTTTCATTTTACCTCAAATTCTTTTTTGGTTTCCTTATCCAGATAAGATACATCCAAAGTGTAGCTTCCTGATTGGGTCACTGTTACAGAATAGGTATCATTTGTTGGAAAATACAAGGTTACAAGTGACGGACTCCCTATTGGGCACATAAATGGAGGAAATTTCAGTTCAAACAATTGTACTGTAGGCTGGTTCGTTTTGTAAAGTGTAGCTTCAGGATACGAGCATGGTATTGTATACGCCTTTGCCACAAAACTAAATTTCACTTGATCACCTATTTTGTAACTGTCTTGTAATCCAACAATTTCTATGCTTGTAGAGAAGATTTCGTAAACAATTACGGAGATTCCGGCAATTGCAATTACAACACCAGCAATTATTGAAAGATGTAGAGTTTTCATTTCTTGAACTTACCTGGCACATATTCCTGACGGATCCATGATGTGACCAACACCGATTGTTATTGGATAATCATATGCAATGTAATTTGTTCCTGCTCTCTCAGGTGGAAGGTCTGTAGTCTTGCCATAAATGACAGGATTGAATCCATAGTAACCGCTAGGTAGGCCTTTGGCAAGAATAGAAAATGTATAGGTACCATTTGACCAAGGAGGAATGGTCACAGGATTATCGTTGATTTGAACAACACCTAACCATGGAAAATTTCCTACAGAGTTATGATAAGCAGGTTCCCAGTTGCACGGATCCGTAGTTTGTTTGAAGCCGGGGTTTGAGTTAAACTCTGAAATGGTACTATCTTGGTAGTCAAACCAAAAGTTTGCTGGTTTGGCAAAAGTACGAATATGTAC
>JAGWGC010000183.1 GCA_028867615.1 Nitrososphaerota archaeon
CGGAGGAATTTAAGATTGATGTGAACTTGGATGGTATCATTGATAAAGAGAGATTCAAGGAATATGTTGATCATTGGGCTAAACTACTAGCAGAACCTATTCCTCACTTTCGCAGATTAGCATTTGATATAGAAGTTGAAACTGCGGGAGGATTACCTGATCCCATAATGGCAGATCAAAGAGTTACCTCGATTGGTTTGCATGGAACTGATACTCATCGAGTCTTTTTACTTAGACGACCTGAAGTTCCTAATGGAGATATAAAAGTATGGGATGATACATACAAACAATGGGGTTATCATGTTCTATGTACAGAATTTGACTCTGAAAAAGAAATGTTAGAAGCTGCATTTAAGGTGATTGAAAACTATCCTATTGTGCTTACCTACAACGGAGATCTATTTGATGTTCCGTATCTATTTAATCGCGCGGTGAAATTGGGGATATCTTACATACCCTTCCACATGATAGGCAATACAAACGCTACACTTAACATGGGTATTCACATTGATATGTATGGTATTTTCAGTAACCGTTCACTCAAGATCTATGCCTTCAAGAGCAAGTATGTAGAAGATAAACTGGATACAGTATCAGAGGCCCTGCTTGGAGAGAATAAGACCAAGTATGAAGGTGATCTTAATTCACTTCCGCTCTATACTTTGGCAAAGTACTGTTACAATGACTCACGTCTTACTTATCAGCTCTCCGCATATAATGATCACATGGTTATGAAACTATTGGTCATACTTGCACGTATCTCAAATATGCCTATTGATGATGTATCAAGATTAGAAGTAACCAATTGGATCAAGTCATTACTCTACTTTACACATAGAAGAAACGGCGAGTTAATTCCTAATAGTAGTGATTTCCCTCAAGTTGAAGCTAGTACTCAAG
>JAGWGC010000184.1 GCA_028867615.1 Nitrososphaerota archaeon
ATGAGGGTTCAAATCCGCCTGATCTGTTAATCCATCTTTACTCTAGAATCTATAAACTGAATTCTAGTTTTCCAACTAATGAAATCAATGTAACAGCCATGCCAGACTTGATTCATACGAATTCAAATACAGTTGTGGACTATACTGTTACGGCACCAGATACAAAAGGTGTATACTGGTTATCACTTTCAAATCAATGTGTTGTGATACCTATTGTTGTAGCCATCGATCCATCACATCTGGCCACGTCTGATCTTCAGAATCCCTCAGAATCAATGTCATGTCCTCCACCCGAGACTCAATTTCGTGTAGCAGGTGTTTCTAATATTGCTCTGAAATTGATTCGTATTGATTAGAAAATGAAAACTCTGCATCTTTTGATAATTATTACTGTAACAATAGTCTCTCTAGTCGCATTTGGAACATACGTGATTGTTCATCCATTTTTTGGCGGAATTGCCCCTTCTCCTACCTTCAAAGGCTATATTCAAATCGACACGCCAGGGTTAGAAAAAACATACAAGATTGGTCAGCCGATAAATTTCTCCGTATTAATTCAGGGATTTGGATTGTATCCATGTCAGTCTCCGCAGATTGCAATTTATAATAACACCCAAACCAAGTCTGTGTTCTATTACACTACGCAGAGTGTTTCATGTCCTGATTCATCAGAACATTATCTTTTTTATTTTCCTTCACAAAACGACACATTCTCTACAATGATAAACAAGACTGGAAATTATACTGTCAAAGTATCAATTGGACAGGATTCGTACCAAAAGCAATTTTCTGTAACTGCATATGATATTACAGGGATCTATGATACTGGGGTTACTCCAATGTACATCAATGTGGCCAATACAAATTTTACAATAAATTATGACGTGA
>JAGWGC010000185.1 GCA_028867615.1 Nitrososphaerota archaeon
GTTACTTTTGGACTGATGCCAAGTTTGCAGATGGTACTCATGCATTGCTGAATATTTTTGCATTGACAACTATGAGCCAACAATGTTTATCACTTCCAGCTCCAACCTATTTCAGCACTAACACAGATCCTCTGGCAGGTCTGACATTTTATGACGGGAAAATGAAATTACTAGTAAGCGTGGAAGGCAAATTACAACAAAACAATCCAGTTTTTTCAACCCCGATTCCAACCAATGAAACAATCTATCATGATTTTCCTCAACCACGCGGATATTCCCTAATTAATTCCACCCAAGGAATTATAGTAAGTAATGATGCTGAAGCATCAAATCTTACAGGATTTTCTGTCAAATCTCCAACTGATCTTCCACAGGGTTACAAAGTAAAATTGATCAAGGCTTCAAAAGAAATCCCTATGGTAACCATATTTGTGTCAAAATATCCATTGACCGATAATATTACCAGCCACGATTTTCTCTGGAATCAACAAGGAATTCTCATTACTTACCAACAAGTAGCCCCTCATGAGCTAGAATATTTCAACCAGTCTTTCTATGGTCCTGAAGATAAAATCATTAGAATTAACGGTACACTAGCTGTAATATCTGATATCTCAAAACAATACCATAATGGTTATGCATATGACATGTGGGGCAATCTTCTTGCCATACAAAACAATGATACAAACTTAGCAATTCGTGGTTTTTTTAATTCAGATGATCTCATAAAAATAGCAACAAGCATGTTGGAGAAATGAAAACTCTATACCTTTCAATAATTACCGGAACAGGAATTGCAAGTGTGATATCTTTCGCATTGATTGTAGTTATAATGCCGTCTTCTCTTGCTGATCAAGCAGGTCTGACAATAGGCGTTGAAC
>JAGWGC010000186.1 GCA_028867615.1 Nitrososphaerota archaeon
ACGGTGAAAATTACACTGCTACTCTTCGTCAAAATCATCCAAGCCTTCCGGTTCGCATGTACACTGTTTAAATTGGTTCCCACAGCCGGGCAATTGTCAAATATGAACATGATTTTGATAAGAGATTCTGTGTTTTAAGGCTTTTTTGATTCCTTGATTTTGGTTAATTTAACGCCTGTAAAACCACCAACAAAGATTTCCGGAGTCGTTGATATGGGCTTTACAAGCTTGTACAACTGGGTATAATTACGCTGTTATGATATAATAAAAGTTATTTTTGGAACAATCGCGCCATTACCAGACAATTCATAGCCATTTGTACCCAGAACCCTTCCCAGAATTCATCCCAGCCTAGTTTCTTGTTTTCATCCATTCCTTGGCTTTCTGATCCAAGTCGTAGAGATAAAGAACTTCGAAAACCATCTCATAAAATGTAATTCCTCTTTTTTGTGCCTCGCAGTCAATCCATTTTAGCCCGGCTTTTAATTCTCTATCGGTTTCTGCTATTTCTACAAGTTCATCGCACATGTTTGTAAAGAAGGAATTCATCTTGGCAATGACTCACCGCATGATGTACAGATTTTCAGCCTTTTGTCATAGATATCTTCTTTGCATGCGATACACCTTCTCTTGTAACCTAAGACAAAAGTCATTTTATATCTTCCAGAATTGGCTTTCCATCCCTGAATCCTGCCAGTATTTTACGGTTAGAACTTTCAAGGCGGTTTCTGTCGACTCTGTTTCTTGGCTTGCATTTCAGTTTATATCCACAGCAAGGACACCATGCGCCATCATAATAAATAAAAATATCACATATGCTACATCTCTTCTGACCTTCTGAATATCTGCCTCTTCCATGTAATTTAGTTGCCCT
>JAGWGC010000187.1 GCA_028867615.1 Nitrososphaerota archaeon
AACATAATTTAGTCAATACAAAAGGTATATATAGACGTAAATATAAACTTATTTAAATGAATCCAGATGATATGCATTTAAGAGAATATAATCAATATTTAGAAAAACTTACTATTCAAGATCTTTTAAATCTAACGGAAGATGAAAAAGCTATTAGAAATAATAGGATAGAATCTGTTAAAAATTGCATTCAATTAATAGAAGATAAGAAAAAACGTGATAAAAAAGAGTAAAAACCAAATTCTTTATATATATTAATATAGAATAATGTTCTATAGGAAAAGAACATGCTATATGAGTCAGAACCAATTCAGCATAGACACGCCTTTAGGCTTTGGAATAAAACTGAAATCGGTTCATCAAACAACGATCAAAGAGGGAGAATCTTTAATAATAAAGGTTTGGTCATGGAGAAAATTTGGCTTTATTCAGAAATCAGTGACTTTAAAACATGGGAAGATTACAGTAGAGGTTTTATAAATTGATGCGTGAATTACTTTCTGATTTAGTTGGTATAGTAACTGTAGCCGATAAGAATCATTATACAATAGATAGCACCCAATTACCTTTAGGAACTATGGTATCTTGTCCTTTTGATGCAGGATTGAAAGTAGGAAAAAATGAATTTGGTGAAGTATGTATAATAAAAAAGTCATTTTTTAAACCATTTCATAGAAAGTAGTTTAGCCCGACAGAGGGCTATTTTCTAAAAGTATCCAGACCTCTAAAAATTAAAACTATCGGTATAGTTTAATTAAAATTAGTTTTTGTTTATAGCATCCGCTAATTCAAAAATGTGATTCGCTTTATTTAAATCTTTCTATGTATAATTTTCAAATGTAGCCAGAGGTCTGGATAATATGTGTTAAT
>JAGWGC010000188.1 GCA_028867615.1 Nitrososphaerota archaeon
GCAAGGTTGATAGAAACTAACAGTTCTGTCGAGTGGTTAAGATACAGATCTGCAAACCCAATGGTACTGATTATGCTCCCCACAATGATTGGTTTTGTAGAGCCAAGCTTGGACACGATAAATCCAGATGTTGGTCCAAAGATTAGCAATACAAGTGCAAATGGAAGTTGGACATTACTTGTCGCCAAGGGGTTTTCTCCAAATCCCAATGGTAATGGACTGCGAACAAGAACAGGGATTGTCTGAAATACCATGAACATGGACATGCCAACAATCATTATCATGATATTTGATGGCAAGATTATCTTGTTTGCAAGAATCTTCATGCTTACAAGAGGCGAGTTTGATCTTTTTTCAATGATTGCAAATAGTACCAGATAGACAAGGCCAATTATTACAAGGCCCAATACTGAAAACAAGTTTGACGTGTCACCATTTTCCAGCATGGTCAGTGCCATCAAAAATGCACTAATGGATACAGTCAACGTGATTGCACCCTGGATGTCTATTTTATTTTTAGGATTGTTTTTTTCTTGTCCTGTTGGAATGTGTGATTCGTCCACGTGTATAAAACGCGCAATTACTGCCAATAGTAAAATCACCACAGGTATTATTGAGAAAAATGTTGCATTCCAGCCATAGTTTTGTATCAAGTGTCCCCCTGCAACAAGACCAATCACTGCGCCTGTTGCAAACATGGATGTTATCACTCCCTGTCCTATTGCAAGCTTGCTCCTAGGAAATGACTCTCGGATTATACCAAATGCAATGGGAAACATTGACATGCCAATCCCTTGGAGTATACGAATTGCAAGCATTTGGTAAATGTCTGTGACAAATCCCCCAAGTGAGACCCCAACTGC
>JAGWGC010000189.1 GCA_028867615.1 Nitrososphaerota archaeon
GCAAGGTTGATAGAAACTAACAGTTCTGTCGAGTGGTTAAGATACAGATCTGCAAACCCAATGGTACTGATTATGCTTCCCACAATGATTGGTTTTGTAGAGCCAAGCTTGGACACGATAAATCCAGATGTTGGTCCAAAGATTAGCAACACGAGTGCAAATGGAAGTTGGACATTACTTGTAGCCAGGGGGTTTTCTCCAAATCCCAATGGCAACGGACTGCGAACAAGTACAGGGATTGTCTGAAATACCATGAACATGGACATGCCAACAATCATTATCATAATATTTGATGGTAAGATTATCTTGTTTGCAAGAATCTTCATGCTGACAAGAGGTGAGTTTGATCTTTTTTCAATGATTGCAAATAGTACTAGATAGACAAGGCCAATTATTACAAGGCCCAGTACTGAAAATAAGTTTGACGTGTCGCCATTTTCCAGCATGGTCAGTGCCATCAAAAACGCACTAATTGATACAGTCAGCGTGATTGCGCCCTGGATGTCTATTTTATTTTTAGGGTTGTTTTTCTCTTGTCCTGCTGGAATGTGTGACTCGTCCACGTGTATAAAACGCGCAATTACTGCCAATAGTAAAATCACCACAGGTACTATTGAGAAAAATGTTGCATTCCATCCATAGTTTTGTATCAAGTGTCCCCCTGCAACAAGGCCAATCACGGCTCCTGTCGCAAACATGGACGTTATCACTCCCTGTCCTATTGCAAGCTTGCTCCTAGGAAATGATTCTCTGATTATACCAAATGCAATGGGAAACATAGACATACCAATCCCTTGGAGTATACGAATTGCAAGCATTTGGTAAATGTCTGTGACAAATCCCCCAAGTGAAACCCCAACTGC
>JAGWGC010000018.1:0-3986 GCA_028867615.1 Nitrososphaerota archaeon
AATTATCAACAAGAGCAATAATGCATCCGCCACCGCCTGCTCCTGTTATCTTTGCACCATATGATGTCTTTTTTGCTTCTTTGATCAAGAGATCTATTTTCTCTGTTGAAACTCCAATCTGTTTTAATAACTCATGATTTTTTAACATTAGTGAACCTAGTTTATTCAAGTTATTTTCCTTCAAAGATGTTATTGCATTGTTGATTATGTCCATCTCTTCTTTGCATAACTTGTTGAAAAGATCTTCATTTTTCTCTTTAAATTGTCTGACTTGTCTTACAACATCCTGGGTATTGTGAACCTGTGCAGAATTTGATATTATAAAACTCAGGTCATTTCTTGATGGAATTGGTAGAAATCCATCCTTTAGATCATATGATACAAGTCCACCAAATGTAGAAACTGAGGAATCGGCTCCTGAGTTTTGTTCAAATATTGTACGCTCTGCATGTATGGCTATTTTTACCACTTCCTCACTTGGTAATCTGTGAAACAACCCATTGACAGAGGCTGTAACTGCTACGCACGCAGCAGATGATGAACCAAGTCCAACTCCTGGAGGTATCTCTGATTCTATGATTATCTCTATTCCTTGTTTTGTAGGGTTCTCCATTACTGTTTTTTTTGCTACGTAGAAAAAAGGCCTCATAAATTTTTGTTGCACATTTTCTAAATTATTTAATGCGTCTATGTCCATCTCTACTTCTCCCAAAGAAGATCTTATTCTGACTATTTTCTCATCTACAAATTGTGAAGTTGCAGTTATTCTCTTGTCTATGGAACATAAGACTGCTTTTGTGCCATATATCACAAAATGTTCCCCAAAAAGAATGATCTTGCCAGGAGCAGATGCAACAGATTTCATGAAAACACTATCGATGCGTATCCTACCACTGAATCCTTGTTGTTTCCTGATATGTCTCCACTGGTGGCATATCTGATCAAGGTTCCCTTGGTTGCTCCAAGTTTCTTACAGGCTATCATGGTGGAAGCAATCGCTCCATAACCGCATGCGCTAATCTTTTTTTCTTGCAATACGTCATAAAATGTGTCAACATCTAGGTTCACTATTGGATCTATCAAAGATTTATCCTGATCATGTGCAAAATCATTTGGTTCGTAATGAGTAAAATCTGAAGAGCCGATTATGATGGTATTTTTAATTTTTGAAATCATTGCTACCGATTCACCAATTTCGGCTGCAGTACCTTGACTCTGATCAATTAAGATTATGGGCAAAATCTTGAATTTGTATGAAAATATTTCCTGAAGCATAGGAATCTGTACCTCTAAGCAATGATCTCTTGCATGAGAAAAAAAATCAAACTCTATCAACTTTGAAATCTTGCTGATCTTAATTGCCGAATCTGTGTCTACCTCAATATCACCAATAGGCGTTCTCCATATTCCTTCCTTCATTGTTGCAACATCACTCCCTATTCCCCAGTGGTTTGGTCCTATGATTACTACAAGTTCGGGTCTCTGTGATGATATAGCATAATATGAATTTGCAGCTATGGGCCCAGAATATTCATATCCTGCATGCGGGCATATGACGCCAATAATTTTTTTATCATGTGTTGAGGGAGGTAGTGCCCCTGGACCATATTTGTGTAAAAAACAATTTCTTATGCTTGATTTTAACTCTTGATTTGTTTTTGGATAGAACATTCCAGCAACAGCTGGTGTCCTTATCTGCATTGTGTTATTGCCTCTGTGATCTCATTCTTGGAGGATGCATCTTTTCGGTTTCTTCCTCTAGTTCTTCTTCTGTTATTTTAGTCTCAAAATCATCTATTTGGTATTTCATCGATTCTGAATTTTTCAACTTGCCTTTCTGCATTAGTATCTCCCTAGCTAAAAGCCAATAGGTAGCAGCTAGGGATTTTCTTCCTCTATTGTTTGCTGGAATTACCAAATCAATCTTTGAGGTAACATTGTCTGTATTGGAAATTCCTATTACTGGAATTCCTGCATTAGTAGCTTCTACAACGGCTTGTTCGTCTACTTGAGGATCTGACACAAAAACTAGTTCTGGTTCTCTGTAGTAAGGTAATGATGGATTTGTTAGAGTTCCTGGCATGAATCTTCCAAGCATGGGGGTTGCGCCCGTAACCTCACAGAATTTCTCAACAGGGGTGCTAGCATATTCTCTGCCAGAACAAACTAAAATTTTTGTAATATCTGCCCTGTTGATGAATTTAGCAGCTGTTTGAATTCTGGATAATGTTTTCTTACTATCTATAATGTAAAGCCCCTCATTTGTTGCCTTGGTGACAAATGGCGTCATGAATTTTGTTTTTACTTGTGTGCCTACCCTTATTCCTGTGGAAAGTACATACTTTTCCATGTGTTCAAAATCTTCTTGTTTGCTCATTCTGTGTTTCTAAATCTCGGCCATTCCACGTATTAAATCATACTCTGAGAGTCTGATCAGTTCGTTAAGTTTGGCCATCCTTTCTCCACCTAATATGCCAACCTTGAGCATCTTAGATTTTGTAGCAAGTCCAATGTGTGATATGTGGGAGTCCGTTGACTCGCCTGATCGATGAGATGTGATTAATTTCACATTGTTATTATTTGCCTCTTTGGCAAATTCAAGTGCATCATAAAGACTTCCTGCTTGATTTACTTTCAATATTGCTCCACTACAAGCTCTTATTTTCACTGCTTTTTTGAGAATTTTTGTATTTGTTACCAACAAGTCATCACCAGTTATGAGTACACGGGGAAATTTTCTAGTCAAAATTGCCATGTCTTCGAATGCTTCTTCATGAACCGCATCTTCGGCATAAGCAAGTTTGTATTTTTTTATTATTTCTGATGCAAACTCGATCTGTTTCTCTGGAGTATTTTCAAAACCTGCTCTATCGTATACGTATCTTTTTTTCTTTTCATCCCATTGCGTGGATGAGGCAAAATCTACTCCTAGAGAAACCTCCTTCCCTAATGTAAAACCTAGTTGCTCACAAGCTTTTGCAGATATTTCAAGAGCTTCATCATTTTTTAATTTTGGAGCCCATCCACCTTCGTCTCCTCTTCCATTTGTAAAACTCGGATCCTTCTTTGCCAGAATTTTTCCTACTTCTTTATGTACCATTAAATTAACTTCTATTGCATCACGAATAGTTTTGGAACCTGTGGCACAGACTAGAATTTCTTGAATGTCTGGTGTACCGGGTCCCGCATGTGCTCCCCCTCCCAAAATATTTCCAAGAGGAAACGGATATCTAAAAGTTGAATCTTTTGCTAGCAACTTAAACATTGGAATCTGTAATGATTTTGAAGCCGATTCAATTGATGCAATAGTTAATGCAAATGCAAGCGAACCTCCAATTTTTGAATAATTTGGAGATGAGTCAATTTCTCTTAGGGTCTCATGAACTGTTTTCAGGTTGGATGGATCAAGGCCTAAAAATTTCTTTATGTTTTTTTTTAATATGTCTAAACTTTTTTCTGGTTTGTTCTGGGGAAAGCTCTGCGCTTCATGTTTCCCAACACTTGCACCTGATGGAGCGCAGACTCGTCCTACGTGTTCATTATCTGATATTACATCAATTTCTATAGTTTGACTTCCTCTACTGTTGTAAAGTATCCTGCCTTTGATTGATGTAATCTTTGGCATTCTATTCTAATTCAGATCTTACTTCTTGCTCTCTTCTTCTAATGGCTTCGTAAAATGGAATGACTTGATGAATCGTCTCAACAGATGTCAATATCATTGCTCTACAACAATATCTTTTAAAACCAAAAGAATCTAACACTTTTCCAGGATCCTCTCCGCCCTTGACGCGGTTTTGGTATTCCTTAAATTTATCAGCAACCAAATTTCCACAAGTAAAACATCTGACAGGAATTAACACAGTCACAAAAAGTAATCAAGGCTTATAAAAACCATACATGGGTAAAACCAATTGCGGGAGTCGCCCAGCCTGGTCAAAGGCGCTAGCTTGAGGGGCTAGTATCTTAGGATTTCGAGGGTTCAA
>JAGWGC010000018.1:3996-20313 GCA_028867615.1 Nitrososphaerota archaeon
TTCTCCCGCATTAATGATTTTATAACAATGTGCCCGAAAATTCACCTGTCTAGATGAATCCTCAATGGCATGTGACTGAATTCTTTTTCTGCTTAGTAATTTCTGATAGCGAAGAGTTGATTTTATTGCAGAATGTATGTTGGAACCTCTGCTAATGTTCTTGTAAAATTGTTCATTAATTTCTACAAACCTTCAGACTTTTTGAAGACGGTTTGGTCTATGTTTGTATGAATGTGTGTTTTGGTAAAGCCCTTATTTGACATAAAATCTTGTATTGTTATGGAAATTACTGTAAAGCAAATGATGCAAATTGAGGAGAATGGACATCAAATGGGTTTTTTTAGAAAACTAATGATGGAAAATGCTGGTGCTGTTACTGCAAGACACATTGTAGAACGTTACCATGATCTAACATCAAAAAAGATAACAGTTTTTGCTGGACTGGGAAATAACGGGGGAGATGCATTTGTTGTGACCAGACATTTGGCCACATTTGGATGTATACCTACCATCATACTTCTAGGACATCCCGATAAGATAAAAACAGAAGAAGCACAATCTAACTGGAAAATTTTGGAGAAGATGAATTCTGTGAATCTGGTACTTGCGTCTGCTATTGATAAAATTACCAATGACGCAGATGTAATAGTGGATGGAATATTGGGAACAGGAATATCTGGAAAAATTAGAGAACCATATTCTTCCGCAATTGATTTGATAAATCAATCAAATGCTTTTAAATTTGCAGTTGATGTACCATCCGGTCTTGATCCTGATACGGGAATGGTAAATGACAAATGTGTAAAAGCGGATATTACTATAACCTTTCACAAGATGAAGATTGGAATGCCAAAAGGCAAAGACATGTGTGGTAAAATAATAGTTGAAAAAATAGGGATTCCACCTGAAGCGGAGATTGGCGTATTGTTATGAAAGTACATCAGCTTCAAGTAGGAAATATGCAAAACTTTACCTATGTTCTAGAGGATGAGGATACAAAGGAATCTGTTATTATTGATCCCTCATGGGATCTAGAACTGGTAATGGAAATAATAGAAAGAAATGATCTAAAAGTCAAATACGTCATTAACACACATCATCATTTTGATCATACTATAGGAAATGACGCAATGGTAAAATATACGAAATCTAAAATCTTGCAACACGAATCTTCTACTTTGAAAAATGATGTACGCTTATCTGATGGTGACAAAATAATATTCGGCAAGTCAGAACTTGTTGTATTGCATACTCCCGGGCACTCGAAAGATAGTATATGTCTAGTTGGTGATGGGAAAATCTTTTCAGGCGATGCACTTTTTGTAGGAAACTGTGGCAGGACAGATTTGCCGGGAGGAAGTGCAAAGGAACTATATCATAGCCTATTTGATATTATCTACAAGCTTGATGATAATCTGGTGTTGTATCCAGGACACAATTATGGAAGCTCTCCGAATTCAACAATATCTAAAGAAAAAAAGACAAATTTTGTATTGCAACCCAGAACCGAATCCGAGTTTCTGAATTTTATGGGTAGTGATTAATCGTTGCAAGACATTGAAATACTTGGAAACCAACAAAAAGGTTTAGAATTCATAAAACAAACTGAACAAAAAAAATTCATTTTTTCTCTAGTGATATCTTACACCGCAACATCTGAAATACCTGGAATAACTATGGCAGGGGAACACCCTGATCTGATAAAATTCACAGGACCTGCTGATGCTGAGTTTATTCACTATGGATATTGTAGGAGTATCTCTGTAATTCCAATGACTCCTGATGGAAAACCAACTCCTGCACTGTTGACAAAAACTGCACTGGAAGCAGCAAGCATTCCAAGTGTTGTTGTAAATGCTGGTAGTAAAGTGTCTCCAAAACTTCCATTTATTGATATGAACCTAAATTATGGGAAAAATATTGGAAAAGAACCAGCTCTTAGTCTTGATGATGTTGGAAAAGCGGTTGAATACGGTAGAATAATTGGAAGATTTCTTGGGGCTTCAACTGACTGCGTTATAGTTGGTGAAAGTATTCCCGGTGGCACTACTACAGCTCTTGGAGTGCTTGAAGGATTTGGAATTACAGGATCTGTTAGCAGTAGTATGCCTCAGAACCCGGTAGGACTCAAAATTCAAACGGTAAAGGAGGCATTGAAAAGGCTTCAATCAAAAGATCCATTTGAAATCATATCACAATTAGGTGATCCGATGATTCCAACAGTTGCCGGTATTCTTAGCACTGCATCTGAAATCTCTAAAGTTCTATTAGCTGGTGGAACACAGATGGCAGCTGTACTTGCTTTTGCAAAAAGTATTGGATTTGAAGGAAAGAATACTGCTGTTGGTACCACCTCTTATGTATCTGAAGATAAATCTGCAAATCTATCTGATATAATATCACAGATAATGGATGTACCTATACTGGTTGCTAGACTCAAACTTGCAGAATCCAAAATCTCTGGATTAAGCTCGTATGCTAAAGGATTTGTAAAAGAAGGAGCAGGAGCTGGAGGTTCATCTATTGGTTGCATGTTGAAGACAGGAATTGATGCACAAAGTCTTCTGACTCTAACTGAAAAAGAATATTTGAAAATTATTTGACCGTTACTGATTTTGCTAAATTTCTTGGATAGTCTGGATCAAAGTCTTTGTCGATTGCAGCATAATATGCGAGAAGTTGTATCGGTACTATTTCTACAAGTGGGTATAGTGGCTCATTGATACTGGGTATGTCTATCCAATGATCATACACATCACTTGGTTTATCTGAAATTCCTATTATCTTGGCTCCTCTTGCTTTTATCTCTCTAGCTGATGTTAGCGTATCATTGTAGGTGGAATCATTGGGGTTTATGATTAAAACGTAAGAATTAGAATCCATCAACGCCAAGGGACCGTGTTTTAATTCTCCTCCTGGAAGTCCTTCCGCATGTATGTATGTGAGTTCCTTTAACTTCAATGATCCTTCAGAAGCAATTGGATAATGCATTCCTCTTCCTAATACGTAGATATCTGAAACATTCTTCAGTCTCTTTGCAACATCTTTGATTTTGGAATCATTGGAGAGTATTTTCTTGATTGCTTCTGATACTTTCGTAAGATCTAGTTCCATGCAACCATCACATATTTTGTCAATTATTTTATATAATACCACAAGTTGAGATGTGAAACTTTTAGTTGCGGCAACCCCTATTTCTGGACCGCAATTGAGTCCCATGGAAATAGATGATTGATGAACTAACGAGGACGTCATCATGTTTACTATTGATATAATTTTAGACCCTGTATTTTTTGCAATACCTACGGCTTCTAATACATCTGCACTTTCTCCGCTCTGTGATATTGCAATTAGAATTGATTTTTCTTCAAATATATCAGGGGAAAATTGTGCTTCACTAGAAATCAATGGGTCAATCTTTATCTTTGCATATTTTGAGAAAAGAAACTTTGCAATTAATGCTGCGTTGTAGCTTGTTCCACTTCCTGTAATGTATACATTTCTTGCATGTTTTATTAAATCCGAGGCCAAGTCAATCTCGAGTTTGGTATTATTTCCAGCACTCAATACTGTTAATGGTTGTTCTGAAATCTCTTTCAAAGTGTAATGAGCATATTGACCCTTGTATACATCGGCAAATTCTTTTGATACTTTGGTTATTTGATGATGTACCGGATTTGCATCAAAATCAAAGATCTTCAATCCTTCTTTGTCAATGATTACAAATTCCTTGTTATCTGGATAAATTACCTCATCAGTATATTCTACAAATCCAAGTACATCGCTTGAAATAAAATATTCTTCTTTTCCTATTCCTATTATCAGCGGTTCATGTAGTCTAGCTGCAGATAATGTGCCATCTTGGAAGACTGCAACAAAAGCATAATTTCCTTTTAATTCAGCTACTGTGTCTACAACAGATCTCTTAATTTCTCTAGTCCTGTCATAATTATACTGGAGAAGATTTGCAATTACTTCGCTGTCTGTTTGACTTTTAAAAGTATAACCATGTTTTTGGAGTTCTTTTTTTAATTCTTCATGATTCTCAATTATTCCATTGTGTACAATAGCTATCTCTCCTGAACTTGATGGGTGTGGATGAGCATTTGCGTCAGTTACCATTCCGTGAGTAGCCCACCTTGTATGTCCTATGCCAGTTGTTCCAGAAAGCTCGTCTAGTTTTGCTGCTTTGTTTACTTCTAAAACTTTTCCCACTCCCTTTCTTACACTGATCTGATGTTCTGAAAAAGTGGCAACTCCTACGCTATCATAGCCACGGTATTCCATTCTTTTTAATCCCTTGACTATTATTGGTGCAGCAGAACTGGTGCCTAGATACCCTATGATCGAACACATATTGATATCGTATACATATTCTTGATAAATAATGATTGCGTGTGCTTTATTCCGTTGGTTGTTCAGTTTCTACTTTTTGAACAGGCTGTTGTTTTGTCTTGTTAAGATCTAATTCTGGTGATAGACAAATTTGATCTTCTTCCTCCACTTTTACTGTATATGAAGGAACAGTAACTACTCTTTCTCCTATCATCACATGGCCGTGTACTACTATTTGTCTTGCAAGATATGGACTCTTGATCGATTCTTTTTTCTGGATAATAGTTTGTAGTCGTCTGGATAAAAAGTCCGTCACCTTTAGATTGAGTACGTCATCTAATGTGGAATTTTCTTTGACTAGTCCAACTCTTGCAAGCGATTTCATCAATATCGGTTCTTTTGTACTTCTGACATCCTGAGTTAACGCCAAGAGTGATCTTGCTTGGTTTCTTATTCTTGAAAGCTCAGTATGTGCTTTCCATAACTCTCTTTTATTTTTGAGTCCGAAAGTACCCAGAACATGTAATTCTTCATTTAGTAAATCATAGTTGAGAGGACGTTTTGGTTTTCTCCACATTTTGCGTGAATTTTTTGGATGATCTCCCATCTGTTACACCTACTTTTTCTTTTCCGTTGCAGCAGGTTTTGCTGCAGGAGCTGCACCGGCCTTTGGAGCTGCTGCAGGAGCTGCACCGGCCTTTGGAGCTGCTGCAGGAGCTGCACCGGCCTTTGGAGCTGCTGCAGGAGCTGCACCTTCAGCTGGTGCGCCAGGTGAACCAGCTGGTAAAACTTTGCCACCTTTCTTAACCCCTACAGCACCACCCTTTCTGCCTGTGGTGCGTGTACTTTGTCCACGAACTTTTAATCCATATGTGTGACGAAATCCTCGCCAGCTATTCATGCCTTTTTCTCGTTCAATATCATTTCTTACGTTAAAGTCAATATCAGAAGTAATAAGATGAAAGTTATTTCCTGTATCCATATCCTTTCGTCTGTTTAGAAACCACGTGGGTATGTTGACAGATATTGGATCTCTCATGGCTTTTTCTATTTCTTCTACTTGTGATTCTGTAAGAAAGCCAACATTGCTGTTGGGATTAATCTTTAATACTTCTAAAAGTGATTTTGCAAAATTATAACCAATTCCTTTTACTTGACCAACTCCGATAATGGTCTTTTTAGCACCTGGAATATCCTTACCAGCAATTCTAACTATGTGTCTAAACTCCTGTGAAGACAAGTATTAAAAAATCCCCGGTATCCCCGATAAAAACCATGCTAAAGTACGCTCTGCTACTCAGGTGGATTTCATAGTTTTGGAATGGGTGGTCATTTTCTGAGATCAATGCCAGGGAGTGTAAGTCACAATAGGATGGGTTACCAAGGCTTGGTAGTCCTAAAGACAATGCAAATGAAGTAATGAAGAAAAATGTTGATGGCACGCACCGCTAATCCTTCGAGCCTATGCATCAAAGTTAAGTTGGCGGGTTATTACATGACAATATAACAGAGTCAAAATAATACTTTAAATCCGATTTAGAGAGTATTTGTTGTAATGCCTCAGGAATTTGCAAATTTTGTTAATAGGAGTTATGACTCTGAACCCAAGTATACTGAAGTCATGGCTGGTGTTCCTGAAGACTACAAACAAATTAAAACACTAAGGGATCTTCTAGAAATTAATTATAAAATAATTGACGCAAAGGAACAACTTCGTAGGAATTTAATCTCAAAGATCAAATCTGGGAGTGTAAAGTATCCCGGGATAATAGGTTTTGACAATGATGTCATTCCTGCTCTAGATCGTGCAATATTGTCACGCCATGATATGATTCTAGTTGGTCAGATAGGGCAAGCAAAGACAAGGATAGCTCAAACAATTGCAAATACACTGCTTTCTCCAATGCCTGTAATCAGAGGAAGTGTGACAAATGATTGTCCCATGGATCTTCCACCAAACGATTTGACATTTTTGTTGGAGGACAAAGACAATCCTACAACTGTTCCAAAATTCTACATAACTGGTGAAAGCATGGAAAAAATTCGCAATAACAAACTTGATACTTCTATTGAATGGATTGATGGTAAAAACAGATTCAAGTATGTACTGGCAACTCCTGATATTTCTGTAAAGGATCTAGTTGGCCAGATCGATGCAATCAAGTTAACTAAAAATGGTACCGAACTGTATGAAATTGAATCTTATTCTCCAGGTCAACTAATGCAAGCAAAACATGGATTATTTTGTATTGATGAATTGCCAGTTCTTGATACTAGAAAACAGGTAGCACTTTTGTCTGTCTTGCAAGAAGGACGATTCACAACTGGTGCGTATCCTGTTATATTTGAACCAAAAACAATATTTGTTGCTACTGCAAATCCTATAGACTATACACACTCTGGAAAAATAATTGAACCTCTTTATGATAGACTGAAAAGTCATATTCAAACACATTATCCAAAATCAATCTCTGAAGAGATGTTAATCATAATGCAGGAAGCAAAAATACCTCGTTCGTTTATTCCTGTATTCATGCTGAAGATCTTGACAAGAATTGTTCAAGCAGCGCGCTCCAGTAATGAAATAAATCAAGACAAGGGTGTGAGTGTAAGAATGGGAATACACAGTTTGGAACTACTTGTGGGAGAGGCAGAAAGAACTAGATCCATATCTCATAATATTTTGGCATTACCAAGACCATCTGATATATTTTCAATTGAGCAATCTGTAAAGTTTGAACTTGTTGAACTAGATGACACTGCTGAAAACCGTTCTAAAGTTCTACAAAGCCTAATCTCTAACTCCATAAAAAATACCTCGCTAGAATACCTAAAGGACGTAGATCCAAGTATTTTTGATTCAATAAAAAATGAATTTCTGGGTAAATCATTTCAAGTGTCTCAAACAATTCTTGGTTCAAGCGACATGCAGATATCTTATGATAATCAATTAAAGAATTTTCAAGTCCTTTCAAATTTAGTTACCAGTATATATCAAAAGGTTATTTCTGATCAAGAAATATTCACAAAAGAAACTGCACAGTATGAAATCTCTAATAATGCTCTAATAGTTTCGGATAGTGCACAAAATGAATTTAAGGCAAGTGTAATAGAATTGGTACTTGATGGTCTGTGCTGGGTTGAACCCAAAATTTTAGATAAAAAAGAAGGCATGTACATTGCAAACTAGCAATACAAAATTTGTCTATGTTCCAAGTGAGATTGATAAATCTGAAAGTTCTTCTACCAAAGTATCTGATGAGAAGCTCAAACAAGCTCTTAAAATCCTGGCAACACAAGCCTTGAAGGAAAAAACACCATCAATGAAAGATCTAGAAAATATACTTGACGGTGTGATGCAGAACTCTTCTTCCAAAGATCAGTTCAATAGCGAACAAGAAACAACAGCATATGGAAATAGTGAATCCATGACAAAGTACTTGCAAAACCTTGGATATCTCAAAGACAATAAAAAATGGCTAACAAAAAAAGCATTTTTTGAAATTGGCCAAAAAATGCTCGGGGATATAATAAAAACAATCAATGAAGGAAATTCAGGTTTTCACGAAACCAAGAACATAGGATCAAGTGATGTCATGCTTGATACTACTAGAAAATTCGAAGTGGGTGACGATATTAGACACCTGAATGTACCCGCTACAATACTGCATTTAATCCAAAGAAAAAAAAGTAAAAAAGAATCAATTCAATTTCCACTTGAAATAAAATTTGATGATTTTGAAAAATTTGAAACAAAAGAGGAAGTAAAAGTTGCGGTGGTTTACTGCATAGATCTCAGCTCTACCATGAAGTATTCTCTAAGTTCTGGAGAAGGAACCAGAATAGAGGCTGCAAAAAAGGCTTTGTGGGCATTATTTGTATTAAATAAAAAATTCTTTCCAAATGACTCTGTTTACATCGTAGGTTTTGGCTCACTTGCGGCACAAATCAATCCTTCTGATATCCCATATCTAAAAACATATGATGCAAATGATAATTTTCTTCATTATACAAATTATCAAGCTGCATTAAGACTTGCATTAAAAATTCTAAAAAAAGACGGATCTCAAAATAAAAGAATTGTTATGATAACCGATGGTCAACCAAGTGCATGTTTTGTAGACAATGAATCACAAAAAAATTCTATATTGGCAGATAAACCATATTCGCATTTTTATAGGCCTGATGAGCCAACTCTTTCTAAAATAAAAAATGAACGAGATATGAAACTGGATATAGTTAATGAATCAGTATACCTGTGCTACAGGTACAGACAAGTTGATCCTGCCGTGGAAGCAAAGACTCTACAGGAAGCAAAAAAATGCAGAAAAGAAGGTATTGAAATTGACACGATCATGGTAAGTGAAGAGTCGGAATTGTTGAGTTATGTTGAGAGTCTTGAAAAACATTTGAAGGGAAGGGCATACTACATAAATCCAGAAAAAATTGATAGGGTTCTGATAAGTGATTTTATATCTAACAGAAAAAAAATATTACATTCTAGGAATGGTTGATAGGCATGAATGAAAGCTTTGACAAGCAAAAAATGATGGAAACTCTAGTTGATCCAGGGGTGTCCTCTATTCTTGCAGAGCTTGAAGGCGGAGAAAAGGACTCCGCGTATCTTACAGATAAACTGCAACTCTCCCTAGGTCAGATAAAAGACCTTCTTTCATATGCGATAGAACACAAGTTTGTTGTGATAAATCAAAATGATGGCAAGGAAATTTTTAAAGTTGATCTTGACAAACTAAATGAAATTATGGAAAGCGACGATAATTTTAAAAGCGTAGTCGATGGATTAACAGAACTAGATCAATTCCTCAATTAAGACTTGACACGATGATTTCTAATGAGATACATCATGCCAACTGCAAGTCCGCTAAGACCTATTATGAGCGCTATGAACCCTGAAACATCTGCTAATTCTATATTTTGTGGGTAGTATCCAATAATTCCCAGAACCTGTATCTCACTTTGTCCATGATTTTCTATCTGCAATGTGTAATTTCCTGATGAAGAAATCTTGAATATTTCCTGAATTGGGCTTTTTGTTATGGATTTTGTTATTATTGGTGTTCCAGTAGGATCAATTATTATTGCCTTGACATTGTCTTCATTTTTAAAATCTGTTATTTGAATAGAATACACTCCTTCCTGGTTGTTATCTGGATTCATTTCCTTTGTAACAATCATCTGTGTTCCAATGCCTAGAGTATTTTGTTGGTTTGAAAGATTTTCTGAGGTTATCTGTGATTGATATGCTGTTATTGCAATACCGATCAATACTAATATTCCACTTACTATTAGAATTGGTTTAGGTTTTATCATGTCACCATTTCATCTCTTGCCCTAGTTAAAACCTAGTGTGCACATGACATGTTAACAAAATTCAGTATGAATTGTTCGATAACGTTATCTTGTACATCCCCTCATATTAGAAAGTTGCATAAAATTCTGATAATTCTTCTAGCTTTTTCAATGATTGTTCCACCATTATCTTCACCTGATGTAAAAGCCTATTCTGATCACCCTAATCTTTTTGTCTCTTCGGAAAATAGTATTTTTGGTAATCACATTTCTGGACCTATGATAACAGAAGTTATTGTACAAGAGGATAATACTCAGCTAGATCAAGCAATAGGTCAGCCAAATGTTTCAATAAATGGAAGACATTTGCTGATGGCACAAAGCTCAGATGGTAATTGGTATGCATTTTTTGCTAATACTGATAGTGCAAAACAAGCTGACCAAGCTGCATTATCTGGTTCCCCTGGACAAAGTACTGATTTTGGAGTTTTTTGTTCAAGCTCTACACCTTCTTCTGTTTTTGGAGTAGATATATCTCAGACTGATGGGGTGGCAATTCCAGATTCTGCAGGATTATCCGGAACTACCCAAGGGACAGCAGGTTTTAATGCATGTAGCGGTACACCGTCAACTCCATCAAGTCAAAATAATGTTGTACGAAACCCACCCTCTCTGAATTCCAATCCCCAAGTCCCATCCGGACAAATAGGAATAAATCAAAATGTATGGCCTCTGATTCAACTCTTCACGCTTAGTAATAATGTACACATAGAATATGATAGATCTACGGGACCACAAAGTGTTGATCTTGATTATTCTGATATTCCAAATATCTCGTTAAGCCTTGATAGAACTCAATATCCGTCAGGTTCTGATGTATTTGCAACCATTAATGATGCTGAACTAGGTATAGATCCTACATCTCAAGATTCTTGGACTTTTAATGTTGGATCTACTCCTGCAACATTTTATCAAGCCTTTGCAGAGTCAGGCAGAAGCGCAAGTGGTTCAGGCCTTGTAAATCTGATACCATACCTGAGTAGTCTTGGGTTTAAAGACAATGGAAGATTGAGTATGGATACATCAGATGTTGTTAACTTGAAAACTAATTCTGTCCAGACTAGCACATCGCTTAGTGGTGTATATGACAAGTTAGTAACTTTTGTAGAAACAGGTCCGCATACTGGAATTTTTGAGAGCTCCTTTGCCGGTGTATCGACCATAGGAATACTATCAAATGCTCCCAGGTCTCATTCTGGTTCAATTACTTATAATCTTCAGAGCGCTTCTATTGTTTCTGGTACTACTACTGCAAGTCTTAATGTTGGTAGCAGCCAAAGTCAATTTGGTCCTGGTCAAAAAGAAACAATCACTCTAGTGGATAATGATCAAAATATCAATTCCAACCTGATTGATCAACTAGATGTTTTTAGAACTTCTGCAAAAATCCCTACCTTGAAGATTGGAAATCCTATAACACTGAGTAGTTCTTCTGATGTTACATTCTATAATAGTTCAAGTTCAATCAGTGTGCCATCTACTGTGTTTGATGCTAACTCATTACGACTGATAATTGACACCAGGTCTCAGTCAATGCCAAGTTTTCAGAAAATTACACTAAATCTTGGCATTTCTACTCAATCCCTAAAAGATCTATTCATAGATACCAGTCAACCAAATTCAAAGGGAACCAATTGGGTTAATTATGATCTCAGATCTTTTCAACGACAACTTGGAATAACTTCCTTTTCCAGTACCAGTATGACTCTATATTTTGGATCTGTTGGCTCTTCGCCAGTCACGATTGTCACTCCGGGAGAAATTGTGTCTGGTAATGGTTTACTGCAGATAAGCGACAATGCTGTATCTTCAATCAACTCCATGCCATCAAATCTACCTGTATTCTTAGAGATTAACTTCAATACTTCTGGAAAGATCTCAAACCCAAGCGATACTCAACCAATTGTGTTTGATCTTTTCTCTTTTGGAATTCATAACAACCAACAGGTAAACAATGCCATCTATCGAGCCGAACTACAAGAAACATCTCCTAATTCTGGTATATTTTCAGGAACAATTGAATATGCAGTAATAAATCAACTAAACCAATTTGATCCTACTCTGATCAAAGGCCTTCAAACTTTTGGCAGTAACATTAAATTTCTTATAAACACTGAACTTACAGATGCTAACGCAATCCATTTTTCCATTTTGGGTACACAAAGTGGAACATCAACAACAGTTACATCGCAGCATAATCTTCCAACAAGTACTGGTACCGTAACACTCGATTCATCAAATTATAGAATTGGTTCAGATGTCACAATAACGGTCACTGATCCAGATTTGGTTACTGACGCTAATACCATCATAAGTTATACAAGTGTAAATGATCCCGGTTCTCCGGCAGATGATACTGTTGGAGATAATAATGGAAACATACTCTTAGAAGTTTGGATTAAGGGATTTAGATTCCAGCATTGTACAATAAACGGAGTGTCATATGGAGGTCTTGCTGCTACTGGTTTTACTTTAACTGAAACTGGGCCAGGTACCGGTATATTCAAAGGAGTTTTTAAAATGCCTTCCTGGATCTGCAGTGAGGACAAGACCGCCTTGATATCTCCTGTAGGAGGTAATGTCCAGGCATGGTATCATGACTTTCGAGATGCATATGGTAGGTCCGTAATAGTGGGTTCTACAGTGGCAGTTCCTACTAAAACTCAACCTACAGCAGTCACAAATCAATATGTGCCCAAGATCACAATGCCAATGATTTCAGCATCCACACAAATTAGCGATCAATCTGGAAGACCGTTACTACAAAGTCCACATGTTGGACAAACAATAAACTTCAAAAGTATGATCTCAAACATATATCAAAATTCCCAAGAAATTTCGTACATTGTTCAAATAAAAGATAGTAGCAACAAAGTAGTTTTTCTCAAATGGTCTCAGAGTAATCTTGTGAATCTATCTACTACGAACGAAGAAATTAGCTGGGTGCCAACACTCCCTGGCATCTATTCTGCTGAAATCTATGTATGGAATGGAATGGATTCTCTAGTGCCTCTTGTTGATCAAAATCAATATAAAATTCAGGTTCTACCCTGACTGAATTCCTGAACTAAAAGTTGTACTTGCTTTTGTATGGGGATACGGCACGTAGCTCCAGAACAACTTTTTTTAATGTGTCTACGGTTTCATCTATTTCTTGTTCGGTATTTGTTATTCCTACTGTAAGGCGTAATGACCCTGTAACTTGTTCATGTGAAAAACCCATTGCTTTTAAAACATGTGACGCCTTCTGTATCTTTACAGAACATGCAGAACCAGTAGATGCAGATATTTTATGTTCATCCAATTTTATTATGAGATCTTCTCCATTTATGCCAAAAAAAGTAAAATGAGTGTTATTGGGAGTTCTCATATCAGGATGTCCATTAAGAGTTGTAGCTGGTATTTCTTGTAATATTCTTGTAATTAATTTTGAGGTTAGTTTTTTAAGATAAATTGAATTCTCACTCATGTTGGTTTTTGCAAGTTCGCATGCTGTTCCAAATCCCACAATGCTTGCCACATTTTCTGTGCCAGATCTAAGTCCATTTTCTTGACCGCCACCTAATATCAAAGGAGCCATCTTTACACCATTTCTGATGTATAATGATCCAACACCTTTTGGACCATTTATCTTATGAGATGATATTGAAAGCAAATCCACTCCAAGATCTTTGACATCTATAGGAATTTTTCCTGCTGCCTGAACTGCATCTGTGTGAAAAATGATGTTCTTTTCTCTTGCAATCTGGGCCATTTTCTTTATGGGTTGTATTGTTCCAACTTCATTATTTGCATACATTATTGTAATCAGACATGTATCACTTGAAATTTCTTTTTTGAGATCCGCAGGATCTATAAAACCATGTTTGTCTACTGGAAGAAAAGATATTGTATACCCTTCTTTCTCAAGACGCTTACACGGTTCTAGTATGGCATCATGCTCAATGGATGATGTTATGATGTGTTTTCCCTTGCCTTGTGATGCTATGCCGTAAATTGCTGTATTGTTTGACTCGGTTCCTCCAGAAGTTAAAAGTATTTCATTGTTGTGTGCATTGATGAGTGAAGCAATTCGTTTTCTTGCATTTTGAATAGCCATGTTTGCAAATCTTCCATGTCTGTGTATGGAAGAAGGATTCCCGTATTGTTCTCTAAAATAAGGAATCATTTCCTCTATGACTTTTTCATGAACGGGTGTAGATGCAGCGTTATCTAGATAGATCAATCTGTTATCACATTGAGTTTGCCTGGTCTATAGCCCTTGGGATCGACTAAGATATTGTCAAATCCTATATCTCTCATATATTTTTCCAGTATTGCCATTTTTTTCTCGTCATCTAAAAAGACTATCTCATTTTTATCTACCTCTATGCTTGCTCTATTTCCAAAATCTCGAACTCTCACCTGTCTTACTCCAAAAAGATGCTTTATCATGATCTCACTCTTCTCTATTCTTTCAAGCTTTTCAGATGTGACGGTGTTGCCCCATGGGATGCGTGATGCTAGACAAGAGTTGGATGGTTTGTCATGAATGGAAAGGCCGATCTCTTTTGCAACGTCTCTGACATTAGATTTAGTGAAACCACTTTCTACAAGAGGACTTTGGACACCATTTTTTTTCAGTGCTATTATTCCAGGTCTATATTCGGTCAAATCATCTAGATTTGTACCGTCCACAATTAAATTGATCTTTTCTCTTTTTGATAGGGCAACAAGATGTTCTGCCAATTCTGTTCTGCAATGAAAGCACCTATTTTTGTCGTTTTTTACAAAATCTGGATTATCCAACTCACTATATTCAATAATTGTATGTCTGATTCCTATTTCTTGGCAAACTTTTTTTGCAGAATCAAGTTCCTCTTGAGAGAGTGTCTTGTAATCTGCAGTAACAGCAACAGCTTGTTTACCTAACGCTCTTTGAGCAGCATATGCTACTAGAGCGCTATCCACTCCTCCCGAAAGAGCCACTAAAGCTTTTTCTTTTCCATGAAACCAAGTTACCAGATCTTCTATCTGTTTCATTTTATGTTTAGCCTCAGTTTGATCTCATCTGATATCATTTCTGATGTTTCTTTGAATGGTAGTGATAGGGAATCTGAAATTATCTTGACATCATCTGATTCCACTTTGAAATGTTTTATAGTTTCATTGTGTTTTACAATTTTGCATTTTACGATAAAGTTATTCCCTTGTATAACAATGGGTACTGAAACAACTATTCTTGGAACCACATAGCGACTAGATGATCTTATTCGTACACCTAAAGTACCGGTCTCTGAAATTAGTGTACTAATCAAGGTATTTGTAACAAGTGGATCACATATTACAGAGACTAGATTTGTTGGCCTTCCCTTCTTTGTTATGCCGTTTGTTACGGTAACATCCTTTGCGCCATTTGCAATCAACTTGTCAATCATATGTCCTATCGTCTCACCAGATACATCATCAAGATTTGTTTCAAGAATTTGTATGGTGTCTAACTGAAATTCTTCTGTTGATTCTCCTTGGACGATTTTCAAAACATTGGGAAATCCATCAAAGTTCTTACTCCCAGCACCATATCCTATTGATTTTATCTTCATTGTTGGATAAAACTCCGAACATCTATCTGCTAAATTTACAAGCAGACTTGCACCAGTGGGAGTAGTAAGTTCTTCTTTTATTCGTCCTCCATGAATTGCTATGTCAGAACTACGAAATATTTCTAGTATTGCACTTGCAGGGTTGGATACAATCCCATGAGAAAATGTTAGGGTTCCACCACCTACTGCTACTGGTGTTGAAATAATCTCGCTTGAAAACAATTTCAAATCATCTAATGCAATGGCAGAACCTATGATATCTATGGCAGTGTCAATACTTGATGCTTCGTGAAAGTGTACAGATTCAAGTGGCTCTCCGTGTATGTTTGACTCGGCATAAAGTAATGATCTAATGCTTTCTTTTGCAAAAACTTTGGCTTTTTCAGATAGTCCTATCTTATCTGATGTGGATAAAATACATTCTTGGATCTCAATTCCTTTTCTTTCATGATGCTTTTCATCTGTCTCTAACACCAGATGTGTAGATTCTGTTCCATATCTGATAGTTTTTTCAAAATCCATTTTTACAATTTTAGAACCTTTGAGATATTCTTCAACTGAGTATACTCCGTCTATAACTTTGGACTTTTTTGCACCCATGTCTACTAGTGAAGAAAGTAACATGTCGCCTGAAATCCCAGCTACCTGTGCATCAATTACTAGTACCATGGTATTTTCTAAACATACTGAAATGCATATAAATTGTAATTTGATTCATAATTTTGGTTACTGGATAACTATGATGTGAACTGGTAAGAAACAGGATTCTGCTAACTTAAATGTCAGGTCTCGACAAGTTAGCAGAACCAGAAACAGTCAAGTTTAATTAGAGATTAAAGTGAGGGCCTTTTATGATTACAATTATCGGTTCAGGAAAAGTTGGCGGAGCAGCAGCACTATTCACAGCTCTTCGAAAAGTTACCGATGAAATATTGTTATTGGATGTTGTTCAGGGCCTACCACAAGGAGAGGCCATGGACATAAACCATATGTTGGCAGAAAAAGGGATTGACGTCAACGTTAGAGGATC
>JAGWGC010000190.1 GCA_028867615.1 Nitrososphaerota archaeon
TGCCTTGATTATTAATTGAAGATCTTGTAAGCATTTTACATCCATTGCTGTAATTCCTGATTCAAATTGTTTATGTGGAGACAAAAATGACTGTTTTAAAGTGGAGGGAATATATTGTAATACATTACTTGTTGTGTTAACTGCCACATTAGATCCTACATTCGAGGCATTTGTGAATACATTTGAGGTTTGAATAATGTTTGTATTGGTTAATCTTATGGTCGAAACTCTGTAAATTGGATTTACATTGTGATTTTCCAGAAAAAGCAGAATTCCAGTCTGCTTGTCTACAATTTGTTTTATGTTTTTATCATTAATTACAACAACGGATCTTTCGTAACCGTTCCAATTATAATTTCCTTCGGATGTCTTGCTATTCAGATATGTAATGTTAATCGTTTTTTCAAACTTTGGTTTTGTTATTTGTTCAACAGGACTGGGCATCAGATAAGTAAAAGTGTAACAACAGGTGTTTGTACCGACAATCTCTTCATCGGATATGCCAGTTAACAAACTTACATGTTCCCGAGATTGTGAAGAATTGGTAGCCCACCAATCACTGCCCAACAGAACATCACCCTTCTTTGATTCATCAGTTACGTTAACTTCTATTGTATGATCATCAAGAGAATTCAAATATGAGAAAGTCTTTACCCACCAAAGTTTTTGATCTTGATAAAATGAATATTTTATAAAATCTGATGGAATAAAACAAACCATCCCTTTTTTACAATCTTGTCTTTTCTCAGATGCGGCATCTACTTGATGAAATGGTATCAAACACATGATACAAAGGGCTAAGATCATGATTGAGAGATGGAGAGTTTTCATTTCTTTATTTTGATTTTGCTTTGCTTTTAGA
>JAGWGC010000191.1 GCA_028867615.1 Nitrososphaerota archaeon
GATTGAAAAGAATTTGTCTCTGAGTAAGTTTGTATTCTGATAGACCTTTTCCTTCAAGATAGAAATATCCTAGAGCAGTTATTATTGTAACAGCGATCACAGAGATTAATAAAATCTTGAATTTTCTGGTTATCTTCAATATTTGAGAGTATGTCCATATCCAAATAAACAAATCGTCGTGATCTTCCGAGCTGAAAGCTTTATGGGATTGATCTTTGTGGATTTTTCTTTTTACCATATCCTCATAAATTAAACCGAGTCCACAAATATTCAAAATAATCATCACCACTTATGGAATGTCAAAATGGGACCATATAGTCTGACATCCCATCGGATTTGATTTTTTATCAAGTAGAAATTAATCAAGTGAATGTCTTCTTAGTGGGTTTTAAACTAATATCGCAATACCCATCAAAGATATGATTACTAATCTATCTATTTTTTTTTTGGTTTTGGGAAGAATAGTGTTTTGTAATATGCTAGTGATTCTGAGCAATAATAATTCCATCATATTCATATAGATTATTCAAGAATTGTAACAGTTCCGAATGTGATATAGTGTCCCCCACATATTCCTTAAATTCGGATAAATGGATGGATATCCTCGAATTCATTATCTTGATTAATGATATGAGCGCTGGATTATGAGAAAGTATGATATGGTGACCTCGTACATAGACATGGAGAACACCATTAGCACCAAGCCTATGTTGAATTTCAAAGGGAGCGTTAACCATTACGATGTCCACAGTGGCAGGAATACGTTGTTCAACTTTTTTACTAGCAAAAGGAAAGCGACAGTTGCTT
>JAGWGC010000192.1 GCA_028867615.1 Nitrososphaerota archaeon
TGCACTGCTAAGTTTTATCATGTTTTCAGGTTATGCCTCGGTTAAATCTGCCATAGTTTTGGAAAATACCCTTCTAGTCCTTCCTACTGGTGGATTGTTCATTGCCCTTGCAGTATCTGCCTACAAGATTTCTGATTTTCTCTTCAAGGGACATCTGGTCAGATCGCTTGTAAATAAAATAAAAAAATAATCAGATTCTAGCGGTTGCCCTTTGGGTGTTTAGCCCAAAGAACATCCGCCAGTATAGAATCTGCAATATTTCTTATGGTGTCTGTATTGAAAAGAGTGTGTTCGTTCATTTTGAACTGGCAAATGTACCAAATACAAAATCTTTAGGTTATCTGTTATGAAATAAAATTGAAACCGTGGATATTAGGGACTTGTGTCATAGTGATGGTGTGATCGTACACTAGGAAGACACATCCACGGTTCCACTAATGATTGGTTTTTGCCGTATAAAAGACTCGATTAACTATGTTACTGGAATTATGATGATTATAGAAATGAGGTGCTACGCTATTCTAAACATCATAATTCTTTTTAATGATATGGTATCCCGTACAATGACTAAGAAATGGGAGACAGTGAAAAACTAGTTGCAAATGCTGTTGGAGTCATTATAGAAAAGGTATTGATGGAATTTGGTGTCAGCAACCACACCAAAATAGCACAAATACTTGGGGATCATAATATGACATTTTCAGATTGTTATAGAAAACCCAATGTACTCAACCTTGCATTAAAACAAGTATTTGATGATGAATATCTACATCCTGTAAAGAAAATTAAAACTGAATTAATGGG
>JAGWGC010000193.1 GCA_028867615.1 Nitrososphaerota archaeon
GTAGGTACTATGGCATTCTACTCTTTTGTACACAGGTAATGGAGGTGTAATAGGTCCATTTGCAGTATAGTTTTGTGGGTGGTTGCATGTTACAAACAAATCATTTCCCTGATTTGATAGCGTTGGATTTGTACAGAAGGTGTGGATTCTCTGCATTTCATAATCAGTAGAATTTAGTTGTACTGGAGTTGATATGACAGAATTTGAAATTGTATAAATTCCAAATGAAATCATGGATGAAATTCCTATCACAGTAATAATTACAAGATATAGAGTTTTCAAAATACATTATTGTTCAGTTTTCAAACCTTAAAAAATTGGCGTAGATCCCCACCGTAAGATTCGTACAAAATCAAGCGTACTCATGCCTAAGCGCACAATGTTTTTTAGTCAACTGCAATACGGTGGTCTAAATCGAAGATGTTAATCCTGTAATATGGTCTTTTCATTTCACCATTTTTTGAAGTAAATCACTAGCATCTCTATTGTGACACCAAATCCAAATTCCAAGTATGGAGCAGATTCTATTTCCTCTAAGTTGATGAAATCTGGTTCTGTCAAATTTACATTAATCATTTAAAGACTATTTGGTGGATTTTTGTCAAAACTTGAACCTATAATATGACCGCTTACGGCATCAACCATGTAAATTACTGGGCTTCCTTCTCCATCCTCTTTACCGTAACAAATGTCAAAAATCCATATCAATCTGCTTTCGTAATTTAGATTAATAGGTGGTAAAAAACCACATAAAACATTTTGTACCATCACACACTTTCCTTGAAATAATTCCGGGG
>JAGWGC010000194.1 GCA_028867615.1 Nitrososphaerota archaeon
ATGAGAAAGTCAGAATTCTCGTATACTCACGTAGATATGATGAAGCTCTAAATTTGATGAAAGTGATACTTGAGTTTTATCCAAAAAAGTATTTTGATGGACCTCTGGATATATTGTCAGCTATAGTAAATAATAAACACATTACAAGTGTTTCATCAGTACTTTTTGATATTAAATACTCTCAATGGGCTTTAGCTTGGCACGAATTAATAGTAACTTATAGCAAGGATGGACATTCTTGGGACGGTCCGTTTGAAAAATACAAGAATAATAAAACAACCAGTCCAGCACATGATACTTTACAACCAGATACGAACACGAGACGTGGTGCTTTGCCAAAAGGATACTAATTGGAGACATAGTTTAGCTGGCTTTCCTGTTCTTACGTTTCAATTCACTTCATAGACACATTCCGCTCGTCTGTGCTAATTGACGAAAGACCAGATTTTGAGTATAAGTGAATCAGAGAGTAGGGTGTTGGGTTTAGAACGAGTTTAAGAGAGTTTAAAACGGCATTAAACTTTTGGCAAAATGTGGGAAAATACTGACAAAGGTTTTGCTTCGGTTAGAACAATCTTACTATGGGAATCTACGCCAGTTTTTTAAAGTTTGAAAACTGAACAACATTGTATTTTGAAAACTATATGTCTTGTCATGAGTGGAATTCTATTATTATCGATACTTCCCTCAGTACAAGGATTAAGCGGTTCTGCATTTTTCATGAAAACAAATTCAACTTCTAAAATATATGCAAATTTCACATTTCCTGTACCTAACAACAAAACTTGGAACCT
>JAGWGC010000195.1 GCA_028867615.1 Nitrososphaerota archaeon
CAAGTAAATTCATCAAAGACTTGCTTGATGATTCCCATGATGACTTGTTGCATCAGGCCATCAAGGGAAAGATATTGCACATTGCATAAAGACAATCAATGAATTTTGAGAATATCTGATCTTGAATTCTCGCAAAATAAATCTCGATTACATGATAAAGCTCATGTTAGATCATGAATTAAAGATAAATCCAGAGAAAGGTCTCGTCAAATGCAAAATTATTTGGATTCACCATGCCAAGCAAACCAAGAGTGTGTTACTAGCTGTTCGTATGTTCCATCTTCTTTATCATGACAAGAACTTCTTTTCCCTTTTTTGTCAGTGAATAAATCCTTCCCACACGTTGTGATGGCGTTAGGCATACAATCAATCCTTTATTCTCCAATTCGGTCAGAGTTCTGCTCACATTGGCAAGATTGAGGTTTATGCTTTTAGCAAGGATTGTAGGCGTCGTAGGATCCTCAAGTTTTGAAAGAATCGCCTTTCTGTTCTTGCTTGCTATTACGTAACCGACATACTTCCAAGACATTCAGGCATGTTGTTGATTTATTGTATATTCGCTCTATTATCATTCTATTATCAATGTACTATCAATACTTAAATAATTCTTGCGGCTACAAACTACAAAAGGGTTGTTTATTTGGCTCCACTCGCAGACAGTGAAAAACTCGTGCCCACGCAAGAACGCATCAGGATTGACAAATACAAGTCTGGGCATGCGTCACTTTCACAACCAATATGCAATTTAGAAAAAGTAATGCAGATCCTCGCACTA
>JAGWGC010000196.1 GCA_028867615.1 Nitrososphaerota archaeon
CATCATACCTGAAAATATCTTGATATGTTTCATTATTTGAATTGTATTGTCCTACAAAGAATATCAAATTTCCATTTTCAGATATGTGGACATAGGACACAGCATTGAATTCTATTGGAATGTCAGATGGCATTAGTCCTTCTCCAGTAGCATTCATAGTCCACAAATAAGAAATAGGAGCGCCTGCATTAACACCAAAAGCCAAAAGTTTACCATCACTACTCCAATCAATTCCTTCTGTTGATACATATTCCTCTCTTTCATTTTTCATTGGATGAATCAACTTCCATATTTTGTTGCTGTCAACAAGTTTTTGTATTTTTATGATATGAAAATTCCCGTATGGAAGAAAATTTTGTTCTGTAAGCATCAAAGTTGGAATTATTACTGCCAGTATTACTAATCCTATAATTATTGAAAGATGTAGAGTTTTCATTTTCTAACTTTTATTATTTCATTTTCATTTGTGTAAGGTATGTGAACGTTTAGTGTGTAACTAAATGTCTTATTATTTTCAGTTCCAACTACAGTCAATGAGTATGTCATTTCAGTTGATCCTACACCAATTAGCATTTCAGTGTCAGATGTTGAATGACCCGGTGCAAGAGGATTTGATTCCGTTACATCTTTGAAATTAAAGACATAATTGTTATTGAGAGCAAGTGTTGCATTGAGATTTGTTACAGGTGTCATACCAATGTTCGTTAATGTCACTTGCATTGTAGGTCCACCAGGATTAGGAGGTGTTGGAAGAAATTGAATGGAAACTATG
>JAGWGC010000197.1 GCA_028867615.1 Nitrososphaerota archaeon
ATTTGGTTTGATGCTCCTGAATCTTGCTGAGTCTGTGTGACTGTATTCTTTGAAAGTAGTTTTGGCAATATTACAAGTATTGTGACTGCTATAATTGAAGGCAACACAAAATAATATAGTGCAGACATGGTGTTGAAGATGTATTCTGGAAGTAATTCGTATAAGAATAAACCGTAGCAAGCTACTACACTACCAACTATGAAACTTCGTGTATTCTGTGATATCTTTGTTAGTAAAAAAAGTGGATTGGTAGTGATCATCCCCATATCACTTTGCTTACCCTAGGTCAACGATACTTGTTGTGACTGATGGAATTTGTCTTTCTACAGTCAACGCAGAACCAGTTGGCACAATAATTTCGGCCTTGATGTTATCAAGTTCTCCAGGTCTGTCAGTACTCTTGTATACAATAGCAAGGTTTGCGTGTTCACCACTGTCAAGTATGTCGTTTATTGGAGTGTTTGAAACGCTCCAGTATAGGACAGCTTGTGTTGTGGATGGAGTACCTTCTGTCTTTGTAGTACCTGTTATTGGTACTTTGTCAATACAGCCAGCAGTATCTGCTGCATCAAGTGCTCCTGTTACATTCTGGTATGTGGCAGATGTCAGAACACATTTGTTTCCAAAGATGTCGTCGTATCGTACAGTGTTGCTGTAGTATGCGACACTTGTCTCATTTGGATTTAAGCTAACCGAAATCCCTCCGCCAGCAATCTTAAGTGGTATGACTGTGGCGTTGAGAACTCCAGTGCTTACATCGCCTATGCC
>JAGWGC010000198.1 GCA_028867615.1 Nitrososphaerota archaeon
CATAAAAGGTAGCATGATTGTCTGTAGTTATAGTATACATAATTGTACTATTTCCTATTGGAATCAAATCATGATCCATTGTCACAGAGATGTTTTGAGCGTCTTTTGACATATCTTGTGCATTGAATATTTTTATTCCAGCTGGTTGAGGCCGATTTGAATTTGAATATTGGACACATATTTTTCCAGTTGTGTTAAGTGGCATGAATAAAACCGCGGTACCGGTTCCTGTTTGTGGGTACGATATTTGACAAGACATTGATGAGGGATGAATAGATGGCATTACAGACGTTTGTTGAGACTCATGATTAGCAAGAATTCCCCACCCACGTTCAACAAGCTTTTGTGCTGTTTGTGGCATCACGCAAGCGGGAAAGCCATTCTCTGCTTTGATCATCAATACGAGATCTTCTCCACATTTGACGTCTTGTGCTCTAATTCCGGATTTGAATTGTTCCATAGGTGATACAAAATTAGAGATAGCAAACGAAGATTGCAATATTGAACAAATTATCATCACCATAGTAATTATAACTAAAAATGAAAAAATCTTCATACTGATATTTGGTTGTCAGTGTTTTTATGAATTGCTAAGAAAATATAGATCAAATCTAATTTTGATATTCTTTATAAAAGAATCATGTAAATAAAAAAGTGGAGGTTGTTTGTTAAGAACTAGCTTGCCAAGTTTCTGTGTATGAACCTGAACTTCCTACTGCACTGGTATTAATCAACACGGTTCCTGTCGGCGAACCATCGGAT
>JAGWGC010000199.1 GCA_028867615.1 Nitrososphaerota archaeon
CTCCAATACAATCATTGATTTTGATTCTCTTGCTTTACTTACAATATCTTTTGAGACTCGGTTTAGAAATTGTTTGATTCTTCTTGCCCTTCTGTTACCTAGCTTTGAATAGATCTTTTGCCTTATCCTGTGATCGTTTCTCTTGAAAGACGATGTTACTTTTTTGGTCCTATGTATAATCTTCGGAAGGTCTTCCATGTCATATATCATTATTTTATCATGGTTTCCAACTGTAACATTTCGTAGATTCCTATCTATTCCAATGGTACTATCACACTTAATCTCCTCGACTTCTTTTTGTATGCCAAGACTGATTGAATTTGGCGTGATTACAAACGACTTGACCTTGAATGATTTGTCTTTTAAGATTCCCTGAATGTGGGAGTTTAGAGGGATCAGACATTTTTTGCTGTTGCCTATTGGAAATGACAACAGCATTCCGTTTATCTTGAATCCATAACATGATACAAGATATGGTTTCTGCACGTATGGTGATCTTGTAGCCTTGCCTTCTCTGATTGAGCGCTTCATTTGAGATAACCTTCCACAGGCTTGGGACATTGCAGTAAGCTTGTAGTATGATTGAATGTCATATTTTTTGAGATCATGATAATGATTTGATGAAAATCTCTTCAGTGTTGAGATATTGTTCTCAAGACCTATTCTGATACATTCGTTTATCATCTGTCGAAATGTCTCCATCATGGTGCAAAGCTCTTGATTTTGTGTATATCTTTGTTTGATGGATTTAATTGCTAAC
>JAGWGC010000019.1 GCA_028867615.1 Nitrososphaerota archaeon
CGTTGTTATTCGCTCTGCATTTTCTAGAATATTTGATACCAAGGGTTTTAGATACATGGCATATGCATTAAGTGGTCTGGCCATAATGGTAGCTTCATTTGAATCATATTCAACAATAACTAGTACAAATGTACTTCCAGAATGGATAGGCCCTGTCTTGGCAGTATCAATAATCGCAATTTCTTTTGGATATGTCTTTGCAACAAAAAAAAAACAAAGATTACATCGTGATACGAGAACTAATTCTAAAGAAAATAAACTCTAGAACTAATTCTAAAGAAAATAAACTCTAGAACTAAAACAGCTAATCTATTCTTTTTTCAATTTCGTCTCTGATAAATTTTACAATCTTGAACTTGTTCTTCCATCCTGACTCCTTGAAAGTTTTTGAATCAACAGATATCACATTATTGTAGTCAGGATTTTTTCTATATCTCTTGGTACCAATGTCATTTGCAATGACAAGATCACAACTTGATTGTGTGATTTTCTCCCTTGCCTTGCTTACCAAATCTCTTTTGGATATGTTGGTCTCTGCCTTGAATCCTACGAGAAAAACATCTCTCTGAATCTTTTTTACATCATTAATCATCTTAGGTACTCTTTTTAGCTTTAAAGAAATTCTGAGAAGATCACTATTGATCTTGACTCTGTGTGACTTTTCTGGGGTATAGTCAGATACCGCGGCTGCAAGTATTATGATGTCTAATTTTTGCCTCATCTCTTTTCGTAGCGCATCACCCATCTCTTCACTTGTCTGGACTCGTATCAACTTGACACCCTTTGGAGGAGCCTCTGTACCAGGACCATAAATCAAGGTGACTTGGCAGCCAGCTGAGACAAATTCTGATGCAAGTAAGACTCCGGTCTTACCCGTACTCTGATTTGTAATAACTCTAACAGGGTCGATATACTCTATTGTAGGGCCTGCAGTGATAAGCACTTTTTTCCCCTTGAGAACATATGACAAGCCAAACTTTTGCAGTATCATGTCAAGTATCTCTTCGGGCTCGGCAGCCTTTGCCTTGCCCTCTATAAATTTTGGAGAAATAAAATCAACTTTGTTTTTGAGAAATTCAATATTATTTACTACAGCAGGATTTTCATACATTGCTTGGTGCATTGCAAGTGCTATTATGATTGGAATCTTGGAGCCAAGACCGACACTTAGTACAGTAGATATTGGAGTGTCGTCAATTCCATTTGCAAGCTTGCCAAGTGTATTTGCAGTGCATGGATAAACAACAATAAGGTCAGACTGTTTGTAATCTGCAACTTTTATGTGTTCTAGATCGCCTGTTAGTTTTGTAATTACCTGGTTTCCAGTCGCCCACTTGAAATAGCTTGGTTTGATCAAGTCAGTTGCTGCCTTGCTTGCAACACATATTACATCTGCACCATGTCGCATAAGTAATCTTGCAAGCTCAATTGATTTGTATGCGGCAACACTTCCTGATATACACAAGATAATTTTTTTTCCCGCAAGACCAGTGCCATCAGAGCCAACTATGTCAAGGGAAGGATGTTTTTTACTCAAGTTCTTTTTTCAACCTTTCAAGTTCTGATTTATCAATAGAAAAAGAGTGTTCTGGCCCTGGAAACTTGCCTGATACTACATCATCTTTGTAAGACCCGATAGCCTGTACAATTTCAGAAGACAATTCAAGATATCTTTTTGCAAACTTGGGTTTTATTTTTTCATACAGTCCCAAGGCATCATGTACAACAAGCACCTGTCCGTCGCAGTCAGGTCCAGAACCAATTCCTATTATAGGGATGTTGGTAGTATCTGAAATAATTTTTGAGACCTCTCTTGTTACCATTTCAAGTACAATGCTGAACACACCAGCTTCCTCTAATGCCTTGGCAGAATCAATCAATCTGATGGCAGTATCTCTTGTCTTTGCCTGGACCTTGTAGCCTTCCTGAAGAGTAGTAGTCTGTGGCTGGAACCCAATATGCCCCATCACTGGTATGCCAATTTCTACAATGGCATGTATAGTATCTTTAATTTCAACTCCACCTTCTAGTTTAACTGCATCTGCACCTGATTTTATCAGTCTTCCAGCATTTTCAATTGCCTGAGATTTGCTTGCCTGATATGACATAAACGGCATGTCTGCAACAACCAAAGCATTCTGCCGTCCCCTTGAAACTGCCTCTGTAAAAAGACACATCTGAGCCATCGTAACAGGTATGGTATTGTCATACCCAAGCATCACCATTCCAGCACTGTCTCCTACAAGTAACATGTCTACTCCCGCCTTGTCGCAAAGCTGTGATGTAGTATAGTCATATGCAGTGATCACAGTAATTTTCTTGGAATTTTTCATTGATAATATATCTCTGACAGACTTAGGCATTTGCCATCTTCCTCAAATTTTTTCTTATGATGCCAATGGATTTTTTCAGGTTTTTCTTGTTGTCAAATTTTGATTTCTCTACTAGATCTTCTTTTGATAATTTTTTACAAACATCAATTAGTATCTTCATCCCACGAATTACATTGTCAACAATTGTGATATCTGCAGTCTGTGCAGTACGCGACATGGGATTCAGGTCAAATGTAATGACGTCTTTTCCAAATTTCTTTAATGCAATTGTTCTATCTCCATCTTCCAATGGCACCAACACGACATCTGCAGAAAATATCCCACGTTTGTCAACCACTCTTCTTGCACTGTCAAGCTTGGGAATCCTCTTTGCGAACTTGGGATCAATTCCTAGTATTTCGTTTGCACCGTTTTTCCTTAGAATCTGTGCAATGATTTTTTTTCGTTTTTCGCTTGCATAAAATAAATTTACCTCAATTTTTGCACCAGTGATTTTTGATAGCTCTACAATCTCCTTTGCACAAAGGGCTGCAAAGTTGCCGTTTACTGATATTACAGGCAATTTGGCTGCAAGAAGCGCCCTTGCAGCAGCTTTTATTGCCTTCCGAGAGGTCTTGGTCGTCTTTTCGCCTATGAGATAATCAAACATCTCACCTCTACCATGAGCCAAGAGACCCTCCTCTACAACAATACCTTCTCTGAACCCATGGACAAGTTTTTCCCGGATGTAAAGAGAGATGGCTCTTGGATGTGTCTTTGGAATCAACACTAGGAAACCCTAGCTCCGCTCTTGTCTATCTCTGTTTTAATTATAATTCCGTCATATTTTTTTAAAATTTGCATAACTTCGAATTCTTTTATCTTTGGTACAAGTGTGAATACCGTTTCCCCAAACATTGCAACACCAGACTTGAATCCATTTTGGGATAAATCATCAATTACCCGCTGCATCTGTCTTGTAATGACATGGACATACTTGGCAAATTCAAGTGACATGTCCAAAAATTCCATCTGGTCTCTTGACTTTAATAATTTTGTAACCATTTTTCCACCGAGGCCATTTATCTTTGAAAGTTCAGTCTTGATGAACTGTTTTGTTGATATTGGAGAAAAGCAAATTACAATTGCGATATGATCTGTATGGATCTTTTGCAGGCTTCCGATTCCGGGAGCACCATACTTTGTCCTTATCTCAAACCCACCATGGTATGATGACAATACTGTTCCAAGTCCTGTCTTGCAGTGAATTTCTGCATTGTGAGCAATCTGTCCTATTCTAGTCCTGGATAGATTTGTTCCAAGTGACTTGTTTAACGCAAATGCCAAACTCAATGCAACCGCACCGCTAGAGCCAAGACCATAACCAACTGGTATGGTGGTATCATGTTCGATATCTAAAAAATAATTTTGATTTACAATTTTAAAAAACTCCTTTACAACAAATTCTGAAACCTGAGTATTATCAGACTTGTAGCCAGTTACGGTAATCTTGAATCCTGGCCTGTCAGAGCTTGTCACCTTGACCTTTGTTGTCACTCCCTCCTTGATACAAAATCCCGCACCAATTGACCCCTTTTGCTCTGGCTCCTTTGGCTCTACTTCTGCCTTGAAAAAACCAGTAATGTGACCTGGCGCAAAGGCTACTGCCTGCATAACTAGCTTAAATTTATAAGAAAATATAAAAATGATCATTAAATTATATAAATTAGTATAAATTGACTAAATTCATTCGACGCCTACAAAGGATAGGGAGCAGCATCTTGGTTTCTCTGCCAATAGAGTGGGTCCAGGCAAACAAGCTTGAAAAAAGTGACGAAGTAGAAATTGAGACTGGCTCTAACAGTATTTCAATTACCCCTACTGGTGGAAGCAGACCACCAAATGAAGTCGTGATACCCTACCCTGTATCAAAACAAGAAAACATCAGCGCCTATATCACAGGTGCATACCTGCTTGGATATGATATCATAAAGATCAAAGGAAAATCAACAATTTCAGTAGAGGATAGGGAAAAGATCCGTGGACTGATGCGAAGACTTGTTGGTATGGAAATTGTTGAAGAGGATGCATCAAATGTAAATGTCCAGTTTTTACTTGATGCCACTACACTTAGTCCAGATAAGATACTAAAAAGAATGAGCTCAATTGTTCTTGGAATGTTTCGTGATACAATATCGTGTCTTGCATCAGATGACCGGTCAGTATTACAAACCATGCCAAGCCGGGATGATGAAATTGATAGGCAATATTTCTTGCTTGTACGATTAATCAGAAGTGCAATGGTTGACAAGAAACTTGCAACTGCACTAAACTTGGGAAATATTGACATCCTAGACTACAGAGTAGCAGCAAATTTGCTAGAGACTGCAGGAGATACTATAATAGATCTAGCACATTCTATTTCAGAATTACCAATATCAAAAACTGATACAAAAAAACTATATGATACTGCACAAGAGATAGAAAATGTACATGAAAAATCAATCACCTCATTTACTGAAAATAATAGAAAACTAGCAATTGAGGCAATCACACTTCATCGAAACTATCAAAAGAAGATCTCAAGTGTCGGTTCATCACTTGATCCAAAAAAACAGGGATCAATACAGTTGCTAAATTTGGTATTTACATTTGAAAAACTATCTAGATGTTGGGCAGATGTTGCTGATTTGGTAAAGCCAGTCTATACATGATGTTTCTTGATAGCATAAGTCAAGACGGCGCAAATTGTCTTGGAATCTGTAATCTTTCCCGATGTAATCATCTTGAGGACTTTCTTGAAATCAATTTTTACAACAGACATGATTTCATCATGGTCAAGCTGCAAACCTCCTACCTTCTTTATTCCTGATGCAACATAACAATGGATAATTTCAGTATTGTATCCAATGGAAGGATAGTACTTGATCAAAGGAGTCATCTTTTTTGCTGTATATCCTGTCTCCTCACGCAGTTCCCTGTGGGCACACTTGAGCGGCTTTTCTCCCTTTTCTAGAGTTCCGGCAGGGATTTCAAGCACATATCCATGCGGAAATCTGTGCTGTTTTACAAGCAATATCTTACCATCTTCTATTGCAAGTATGGCAGCAGCACCTGGATGTTCAATTACCTCTCGTGTAACTTTTCGTTTGTTGATAGATAAAGTGTAAAGACTAAGTGAGAGAATTCTGCCCTTGAAGACATTTTTTCTCATTTAGAAAAATTAGATCACAATTATGTTATGAATGTATCTCAGACATGAGATGAAGTCTCTTTGATTTCTTGGCTTGTATGATTGCCTCTATTACCCATTTGTTCAAAAATGTAATCTTTTTTGGCATGAATAAATCTACAGAATGTATTCCTTCAATATCATGAACTTTGGCAGAAAGATCATCCATTTTGTAGATATTATCGGTATACATGAACAGTACAATCTGGTTCATGTGCACAAATGGATTTTGTAAAAATGACTCTGAAAACACTTTGGCAAGTTTTGCAAGTGTCTTTTTTACATCAGTCACCCCAACTAAAATTGCAAAAGGAATAAACTTGTCCATGTTTTTTGGATTGTAAATTAATGTAAACTGAATGGCTTCATCATTTTGTAATTTTTCTAGTGAACGAGCGATAGTCTTTGTTGAGAAACCAGACTTTTTTGCAATCTCTTCAATTTTTAATCGTGGATCTTTTAATAAAATATCAATAATTTCAATGTCTGTCTTTGTCAGATCAGATCTTATTTCAGGATTTTTTGCTTCAAAGACACTAAGAACCCTAACATCACGGAGCAAGTTCTTTGCAAGATCCATTTTTTTTGTAGGATCTTCTTTTACTACTATGCTACATACAGTGATACTGCCAACACATGGTACCACAAAAAATGGCTCTCCCACCAATCTTATCTTTTGTATTATATCGTTGATCTCTTTCCCAGTAACCACGAAATACAAAACACTATACCCTAATACGGGCGGTTCAATTTTTAAGGCAAATTTTTCAATTATTTTGTTTTCAATCATTTTCTGAATTCTTGATTTGACAGCAACCCCTGAAATGCCAATCTCTTGACCTATCTGCCTATCTGATTTTCTACAATTATTGAGCAGATGTGAGAGAATTTGTATGTCTAATTTGTCCATTTGTTATAGTATTGCCTCATCAATTATATCAAATCAAACATGTATTATATATTATTGTCTAATATGATAAGTATATACCGGTAAAACATTAAATATCAGACTAATTCTTGATCGACTGTGGATTACAGGGCTCAGATTGGTATCAGGTTCATTACAAGACGCAGGGGAAGTCTTATTGCAGCAAGTCTTGCGGTGGCAATTGCAATACTTGTGGTACAGGTGAATTCTGTCATATTCCAAGGGTTATACGATGCTATCGTTCGTGATCAAATCAATTACAGATTTGGTCATGTATACATCACAAGACAAGAAGATTATATTACAAAATCTGATTTTGTCCTCATAAATTGGCTAGAAAGAATTCCATATGTTCAAGCTGCAGCTCCAAGAATTGATTCTTCAGCTTCAATTAACGCAACAATTAATGGACAATTAATTCATGATTACTCAGTTCCTGTAATAGGGGTTGATCCAGTTTTGGATAGGGAAGCATCTACAATGTATCAAACTGTAGGAGCTGGTGGTCAGTATGTCTCATATAGAAATTCAGCTGTACTTGGAGCAATTGTAGACAGAGATCTAGGTCATCCACAAGTAGGTGATACTATAAAATTAAAATTCAAGGACCAATTTGGTAATGATGTTTTAAGGAGATTAACTATTGTTGGGATAACCGCAACTGCCGGTTCAGTTGGTCTTGACAATAGTGTTATAATGAATATAGACACACTGCGTGAAATTTTAGATAGACCACACCAAACACAATCAATTCTTGTTAGACTAAATGATCCATCAAAGGATACCTATGTTAAGGATCTATTTCTTGCTGCATTTCCATCTAGTGCTGATAAATTCAAGGCACAGACCATTGAAGAATCTGCAGAGCAAACACTGAGTGGATTTAGGTCAGGTATTGCACTGATTAACCTAGTTGGTTATTTTGGCATGATGTCGTCTGCATTTGCAGTTGTTACAATACAAATGATGCAAGTAACAAGCAAGACCCGCGACATTGGCGTAATGAGGGCAATCGGTGCAAAAAGAAAAGATGTACTACTAGTTTTCATATTTCAAGGAATGGTGATTGGTGCAATAGGTGCAGGACTTGGTACTGTGATGGGTGTAGCCTATACTACATATGCAAAGGAAACCCACATGACATTCCAAGGAAGCTTACCGCTTGAGGTAAAGTACAACTGGACAAGCATAATTCAGACTGATATCATGGCATTTGTGCTTGCAGTCATTGCATCAATATATCCTGCATACAAGGCTACCAAATTAGAACCAGTGGAGGCAATGAGAGTTGGCTGATTACGTATTAGAGGTAAAAAACATCGATAAGGTGTATGGCCAGGGAGAAACCGAGGTCTATGCTCTCAAAAACCTGTCATTTAGCGTCAAGCGTGGAGAGTTTATGTTGATTGTAGGGAGCTCAGGATCTGGCAAGTCCACGTTGCTTAACATGATTGGATTGCTTGACAGGCCAACAAGGGGCAAGGTGATAATTGATGGAGTAGATACATCAGAATTAAATGACAACCAGCTCTCTACATTTAGAAACTCAAAGCTTGGTTTCATATTCCAATTCTCAAACCTCTTGTCAGATCTTACTGTTCTTGAAAACGTTACACTGCCAAGAAAGATTCAAGGTACAATACACAATTCTGCAGACGAGGCAAGAGCATTGCTTAAAACAGTCGGACTAGAAACTCAGACTCACAAGTTTGCAAATCAAATTTCTGGTGGGCAGGCCCAGAGAGTTGCAATAACAAGAGCATTGATAAACAAACCAGCTGTGGTACTTGCAGACGAGCCTACTGGAAACCTTGATTCGGTATCGGCTGAAACTACAGTACAGCTTCTCAAGTCGCTCAACCGGAAACTATACCAGACATTCATCATTGTTACCCATGACAGACACCAATTTGGCGAAGTGGACAAAGTGGTAACAATAAAAGATGGTAGAATTCTCAAAGAAGAGATGGAGGCAAATCTAACTTGATCTACAAAAGTATAATGTTACTAGTAATCTTGCTTGCAGGACAGATGATAATTCCAAGCTATGCACAAGCTCCTGAACAACTGGCACCAGGTGAATCACCCTTTGAGCATGGATTTAATGATATCAAACTTCTTGACGCATATTTTGGACCTGCCGGACAAAAAATTGAGGTAGAACCAGGGGACAAGAATGTTCCACTCACTATAGTATTATCGGATGTTGGTACGGAGGACATTACAGGGATTAGTGGGCTGCTCAGCTTGCCAACAGGATTCTCAGGATCTCTTGCAGATAATGGACTAATTGAGGCTGACAACACACAAACAGCTGCTGCAGGTCAGTCCTTTACGCTTACATTTTTTGTCAACGTAGACAAAACCCTGAGTATTCATGACTATTCAGGAACAGTCAAGATCACATATTCGAGGGTGCGAGAAAATGGAGAGCGCACTACCTTTTTAGACTTTAATTTCAAGGTCACAGGAAAAAGTGTAGTAAACCTCAAGGCAGAAAACCCATTCCTTGACCCTGCATCAAACAACAACATTACAATCCAAATCTCAGATGCAGGCACCGCACCACTAAATGATGTCGATATTGTCATCCAAAGAGATCAGAATACTGGTACAACAACTGATACGAACAACTTGCAGGGAATAGTGCTTGATCAGAACCACTGGAAAGTAGGAACAGTCCAACCAGGATCATCTAATACATTTTCAATCCAAGCATTCATCCCACAAAGTGTTGCAGGGCAGACTATTCATGCGCCATTTACAGTATCATACTTTGATGGACAAGGAAACCAAGTTACTACAACAAGAACCGTCGATTTTATTGTGGGACCTACAAGTTCTGTATCAATAATAAGAATATCATCCCCGCAGTATCTATTGACTGGAGTAATGCAAAACCTAACATTAGGAATTGAAAACTTGTCGCCATCGAAGATATCTGACATTTCAATTTCAATCACGCCAAACTCTGACAGCCTAAAGATATTACAGGATAACAAGTGGTTCATACAAGAAATAAACCCCCTTGAAAAGACTGACCTAATCATTCCAGTATTTGCAGACCAGAGTATTGAAGGCCAGGCAGTCAACTATGAAGTTGATATCCAGTATACAAAAGATGGAGCAACAGTGATTGAAAAACAAAACTTTGCAACCTACATCAGGGGAGTAATTGACATCTCGCTTCACGATATAGGTGTATCGGATATTGCAGGCAAGAAAATGATAATTGGCGATGTACTCAACCAAGGAAATGTAAAGGCTGTCTTTGGCCAGGTGACAGTATCATCTGTAGATAATACAATAATCAAACCATCAAGTCAATACATTGGAGACATTGATATTGATGCACCAGTACCATTCAACATTCCAATAAATTCTGATACTGTACCAACAGGTGATCAAAAAATACAGGTTACACTTACTTGGAAGGACACATTATTAGAACAGCATACAATAACAGAAGTTGATACTGTATCATTTGGAAACCCACCAGTCCAGTCAAGTGACAATGGCATTAACCAGCTACAAATAGTCATACTTGTGGCAATTGCAGCAGGAATAGGTGGTATAGTGTTTAAGATACGAAAGAAAAGGATTGTACTTGAAAAGAAAATAGAAGAATCAAGCTAAGGGTATATTTACTCGAAAGGCATTTTTTCAGTCATGATATGGGATGAGATTGAAATCCCAAAAGAAGTTCGCCATTTTATGCTTGAAGAGGCAGAGGAGACAGTACTGGGTCAGAAAAATGGTGCAAAAAAACAGTACCGTTATGGTAATCTACACATCAGAGAATATGACGACAAGTATCTAGTCCACATGGATAAAGTGGATCCAAGAAAAGATCCTCTTGGCCATCTTGTACGGGATGCTCCTGAAATTCTTGTTGGAATTACAAGCGGTTTGATTGCAGCAAAAAAAGTTTCATCAAGTGTTTATAAATTACAAAAGAATGTACCTTTTGCAAAAGGCACATCTATCTTTGCAGGACTTGTGGCATCAGTACTTGCAGGTTATGCAGGATATGCTATAACAAAAAAGCTAAAAGAGTTCTAGGGAGGAGAAGACAAATTACGCGAACAAGAACAATTCAAACCTTCATCAAGCTCATACCACTTGTACTCGCATTACGAAAGGACAGGAGAGAGTGGGTAAAAAAGCAAGGAAAAAATGTTGATCTCAAAAGATATCAAAAAAATGCACACAAAGCACTCAAGACATTTCTGTCCCTTGGTCCAGTATACATCAAGTTGGGTCAGTGGCTCTCGTCAAGGGCAGATATTTTGCCACAACCATATCTTGAGGAACTAGCCAAGCTCCAAGACGAGGTTCCGGCAGAATCATTTGACAAGGTAAGGCCAATTATAGAAAAAGATCTTGGGCCAATGGACAAGAATTTTGATTTTGTTGACACCAATGTAATATCTGGAGCATCACTTGGACAGGTCTACAAGGCAAGACTTAGGGGACAAGATGTAATCATAAAAGTCAAGAGACCAGGAATTGAAAAAGTTGTTGAAGAAGACATACACGTCCTCAAAAAAATAATTCCGTTTGCAATGAAGTTTGTTGACCCAAACCTTCGATATTCTGCAGAGGCAATGCTTTCACAGTTCATTGAAACCATCAATGAAGAAATGGACTATAGAATCGAGTCCCAGAACCTAAAGACAATCAAGAAAAATATGCAGAGCTACCCGAAATTGATAATTCCCTCTGTGATAGACGACCGATCTAGCAAAAATATACTCACTATGGAATATTTACCTGGAATAAAAATAACAAATGTCAAGGCACTTGATGAGGCAGGAATTGACAGGGAACAACTTGTAGTGCGTGCCCATAGAGTCTTTTTTACCATGTTGTTAAGACACGATCTGTTTCATGCAGACCCACATCCGGGAAACATTTCTGTTACAAACGATGGTTCCCTAATATTGTATGATTTTGGGATGGTCGGTAGACTGGATACCAAAACAAGACTGAAACTAATCAGGCTCTATCTTTCACTTATCGAGCGAGATCCAACAAGGACAGTATCTGCAATGGATGATCTTGGAATGCTCATGCCGGGATATGACAGACATATAATAGAAAAAGGTCTTGCGCTCTCAATTCAGGCATTTCATGGAACCAAAGTGGACAGGATAGAAGTCAAGGCACTCATGGAGCTTGCAAATAAGACAATGAGTAGATTTCCATTCAAGCTACCAAAACATCTTGCGCTTTACATGAGGATGACATCAATACTTGAGGGAGTGTATCTTACACACAAGGTAAATTTCAGATTCATCAACGTGTTACAAAATATCATGGAAGAAGAAAATATTATACGGGATGCGTATGTAGAAGAGCTCAAGATCTCTTTTGGAAGATTTGTAAAATCAATAGATGCCGCAATTGCAGTGGTACCAGAAATCAGACAATTCATAGAGCAAAATATGCAGACAAGCAAACCAAAATCACGAACTGTTCTGCTTTCAGGTACTATACTTGCAGCTGCAGTCTTTGTCGGATCTACCATACTGTATTCAACAAATAATATAGTTGGAGAAATTGGAATGATAAGCTCTGCTGTCATAATGGCACTAGCTATTCTATTGAAGGAACACTAGCGCTATTCTATTGCGATATTTTTTCCAGTCTTTGTAGGTATTGTTAAGGTTAATACGCCGTCACGATATTTTGCAGATGCTGCTGGATTCTCATCGTCTTTTACCTCAATTGGCAGTCTTATCTTTTTGTCAATTGAGCGTGGTCTCTGTCTCCAGATTACTGTACCTTCTACTTCATCTTCTCTGGTTGCTACAATTGAGAGAATATTGCCGTTGAGTCTTAGTTTAATCTCTTTTTTGTCAAATCCTGGCATGTCTATAGCTACCACCAAATTGTCATTTTGCAGTATCATGTCTACTGGGGGAAGAATAAACTCATAGAACTCACGTGACTTGTTGCCTATCTCTTTCATGACTTCTTTTACCATGTAATAACCAATACCCATGTAGTATCATTTAGCACTTTTTTGATTATTAAACCTTAGTTCGATTTGCTATGCAATACTACCAGTACGTTTTATCCCAGTAACACGATCCATCGAATTCACAATTTATCTACTGCCCTATTTAATAGGACTTTGATGATTATTGTCATAGAGGGCTTTGACCAGGCAGGCAAAAAAACCCAGTCAAAATTATTGTCCAATTTCTTAAAAACCAAAAATAAAAAATCTACGGTATTTAGTTTCCCAGATTATACTACTCCCGTTGGAAAAGAAATAAAAAACTTTCTTGGTGGCAAGCGCAAATTTCCACCACAGGTAATACATTGTCTTCTTGCAGCAAACAGGTGGGAGCGATCAAAGGACATTAAAAATGCACTTGCAAAAAATCATATCGTTATCATGAATCGCTATTACCAATCTAATCTAGTATATGGAACAGTAAACGGACTGGACTTGGAGTGGCTTGAAAATCTTGATCGGGGTCTTCCAAAGGAAAATATTGTAATACTGCTTGATGTCAAGGTATCAGATTCCTTCTCACGAAAAAAACAGAAACGTGATAGATTTGAAAAAGATAAAACGTTTGCGCTCAAGATTGCAAATACATACAGAAAACTTGCAAAAAGATATCATTGGAACATAGTAAATGCATCGCAAGAAAAAGCAATAGTCCACCAACAAATAAGGGATATAATATCAAAACATATCAGATGAAAAAGATATGACTAAAAAATATCTTCAGATAGTAGATCCGATTCATGATTTCATTACCGTATATCAACAAGAGTTAGAACTGATAGACTCCCCAATATTTCAAAGGCTTCGAAGGATACGACAGCTTGCAGGTGCCCACCTTGTCTATCCCGGCGCACAACATTCAAGGTTTGAACATTCACTTGGAACGATGCACATTGCAGGCCAGGCAGCAAATGTGCTAAGAGACAAGGGGTATCTTGATGCAAACGATTCTGAAAATATACGAATGGCAGCACTATTGCACGATGTTGGTCACGGACCCTTCTCACATTTATTCGAAGAGGTCTTGCAAAAAAAGAAAAAAAATTCTCATGAGGATGTTGGACAAAGGATCATACTGGAATCAGAGATTGGTGATATAATAAAAAAATCAGGATTTAATAAGACATTTCTTGCCAAGCTCGCATTTGGAAATTCAAAGTACCAGTTCATGAATGAAATAATCTCTGGCGGGCTGAGTGCAGATATGATGGACTATCTTCTACGTGATGGTTATTTCACGGGTGCAGAGCATGCAAAAGTGGATTTTATGAGGATAATCCATTCACTTGATGTTCACGACAAGAAACTTTCACTTGACAAGTCTGCTCTTCACTCTTTTGAGTCAATGATGATATCTAGATACCAGATGTTCAAGGCAGTATATTTTCACAAAACTGTACGCTCTGCAGAAGTCATGTTAATACAAGCTATGGTGCTTGCAGACAGCGAGCTTGGGCTCACTACGGATGACATAGAAATCTATGTCCAAATGACTGATGAGCTTGTCATATCCAAACTTGTTTCACTTGAGCCAAAAAATACAGATCTCAGAAGAGCAAGGCAACTTGCGGTAGAATATCAAGAGAGGAAGCTTCTCAAGTGCGTTTATGAAAAGATCTTTACTCGACCAAGAATGGGAAAGATGAACATAGCAAATCTACAAAATGAAATTGCCAAAAGATCTAAGGTAGACGAGTCTGAAGTCTTTATTGATGTATCAAAGACGCCATCAATTCCACTTGCTCCATCAAAAAAAGAATCTCAGTCAATCATTCTTACAACAAAAAAGGGAGAGGGGCCAAAGGAATCCTACGAGTTACCGATATCTGAGATTCCGTTGGTCTCTGCAATTTCAGGCTTTATGGACATACTACGGGTCTACACGCGAAAGCAATTTAGAAAAAAGGTTGAAATGGCAGCAAACGTCATCCTTGGTGAAAACAATCGATGAAAAAAAGAATTGTAGTAAAATTGTCAGGAAGCTTGTTTGGTCTGGAAGATATGAAGACACTAAAACAATATGCCGAGTTTTTTGTGAAGATGAGCAAGGTCTGTCAGCCAATAATAATTGCAGGTGGTGGAAAGATTGCACGACATTATATTTCCCACGCAAGATCATCGGGCGCAGATGAATCAACGCTTGACGAGCTTGGAATCGAGGTATCAAGACTTAATGCAAAACTTTTGATCTATGCGTTACAAGAAAAAGCATATCCGCACCCACCAGTCAATCTAAAAGAGGTTGCAAATGCTGCTGACACTGGACTGATTGTAGTAACAGGTGGACTTCATCCCGGACAGAGCACAAATGCCACTGCTGCACTAATTGCAGAAAAGGTGAGGGCTAACACATTTTTCAATGCTACAGATGTTGATGGAGTATACGATTCTGATCCAAACAAAAACAAGAATGCAAGTAAATTCAAAAAGATATCGATAAAGAAACTGCGCTCAATGCTTGTACATCAAGACTCTATAGCCGGAGGCTACGACTTGATGGATATTGTTGCACTAAAGGTGATAGAGCGTTCAAAACTAAAGACAAGAATACTAAAGGCAGACACAAAGATACTGGAAAAAGCAATCAAAGGAAGTCCAGAGGGCACCGAAATCACACTAGTCTGACTTGTCCTGTATATTCTGGAATATTGGCACTGGTGGCTTTATGCAAAATCTCTCTTGCATCATTTTCTGAAAGAATCTTGGACTGGGATTTTGCATATCCTTCTTCGTCAACTATTACAACAAGCCATCCCTCGCCAGATTTTTCAATAACTGCTACAAATTCTTTCTCCCCTACTGGTACAAATGTACCTTGGGATTTTTTTACAGTAAGTGTGAGCATGGCAAAGCCTGCATGTGAGAATAACGTCATCTGAGACTTTCTTGATCTTTCTTGACCTATTCTGATTGCCTGATGATACTGCATGGATTATATCTTCAAACTTTTACTATAAGCGTTTTCAACTCAACATTTAAGAATTGAACAACTAGTAAAGACATCCTTGGAGAAGAAAATTTTTGTCGTTGTTGCAGCAGTAGTTATTGTTGCAATACTTGGTCTAGTCGTAATTCTACCAAGCTCAGGAATTCTTAAAAACATGTTTACTCCAAATGCAAATACGCCGTCTGCATTGACATCTGTAATGACTGAGGTGAAACCTATTGATATCCAATACAATGGATCGTCTCTAACATCAGTTGGAAACAGAAATGCAGTGTTAGAAACAAAATTCAATCTAACAAATCCAAATGACAATACTCTGATAGTTGAGATGGTAAGCTATGACATTTATGCAAATGGCATAATCATTGGTCACGGTCAATATGGAGAACGATATGAGGGAGGCTGGGAGAGCTCGTCCTATTTGCCACTTACACAACACAATTCTGAAATAATCTCTGTCGACACAAAATTGCTCAATGACGGAAATAATCCGGAGGTCTGGTCTGCATTACAGAATCATGCTGTACAGTTTAGGTTTACGGGAACTGCATATTATTCTACACACTCTGCTTTCTCAGGTCAGAGCTATACTAAAGACTTTAATTTCTCGCAATAGCTTTTAGTGTTTTGCAGGATTGTACCTTGATCGAATGAATTTTACAAGATAAACAAAACCCAATATTATCCATGCAAGTATCATTGCACCCCATGCAAGAACCACAATCTTTGGTATACTGAGATTAAACTGGTATACATAGTGTAGATATTCTGACGGGATTATCTTGTCCAGTTGGTATATTGGTAAAAAGTATGGATTTAGATCCTTTATGTCAATTATGGATTTTCTAGCAAGCGTTGTGATTATGGCATGCCATCCAAAGAAAAATGTCACAAAGAAAAATATGGCCTTTCTGCCAACTGGTTTCCTATATCCTCGTTTTTCAAATTTTTCTAGTCTCTTATTGACTCTGGCAAGTTCTGTCTTTAATTCTTCAACAGATTTCTGCTCTCCAGTTTTACTCTTTGAGGACCCAAGATATGTTGCTATAAGTGAATCAAGATATTTTTTATCAGAATTGTAAATCGTCTTGCCATCCTGTAGGGCTCCTAGGATATAGCTTAGTCTCCCAGTATCTCCCTTTTTAGCATCTATCAAATGTATCACATAATCAATTAGTTCATCTACCATGCATCATCATGTTCCAATATGACATGACTTGCCAAAAGTGGCTTTAGATGACATTATCAATATTATCAAGCTCTTTTGGAAAGGGATTTTAATTATTACTGAGAATGTTCTTAGCCTATCTTCTTAAAAAAACTCATGATTGGTTCTCTATCAGAATTTGAAAGAGACGAAAATCCCTCCAATAATTCTCTTTGAACGTGTATTGCTTCATTGACTGCCTTTTTGATATAGTCAGAATTGAACGGAACAAGTCTATCAATTATTCCCTCACTATATGATTCAATATATTTTCTCAGCAATAACAAAACAAAATTTGGCGCAACATCAAGCAATGTCATAATTGCCTTTCTCAGGTCTTTTTCTTTTATATTGGTCTCTTTTTCAAAAAAGTCATTCATGATACGAATTCGTTCCTTTCCGGTATCAGATACAGAAGCTGCAACAAGCAAACCACTGTCAGTCAATTGGTAATATGGAACCCCTTGTTCTTGGAGTGCCTTTGGACCGCGCTTTATTGGTAATCTTCCAGCCTCTTTTACCAATTCTAAAGGAAGGAGGATTTCATCTAGATCTCTAAAAATTCCGGAGTAAATGTTCTGCCAGGTGGTACCATTTTGTTCTGCGAGCTTGTGTGCAATGGCAGTACGAGTCTTTCTTGTGGGCAAAGTCTCAGATGCAAGATGAATAATAATTCCACGCTGGCGCATCGCCTCACCGGTAAACTCCTTATTTTTTGTCTTGAATGTTTGAAAAACTGATAGCTTTGGGATCTGCTTTTTTGTTTTAGTCATCTTTGTTCACAAAATGATTCTTGTATGGTAAAATGACTCTCTTTTATAGTCTGATAATCTAAAATATTCATTTTGTGATATTATCACATTTTCCCACGATATAAGAATTTGTGACATGTGATTGCAACAAATTATTTTTCCTTAAATTAGACTAATCTGAAAACTCATTATGTATTTTCTATATTACATATATAGAATTTCAACAAAATGGATTTACATTACCCTCAAGTCTACAACAATGACATGTTGATTTCATCTAATGAACTAATGGAACAGATTAAGAAGCCAAATCTTGTTCTTATTGATTGCAGATCATACAAAGATTATCTGGAAGGACATATTCCAAGTGCAGTAAATCTAGATTTTTTCCATTATCATTGGTTTGATACCTCTAAAGATGGAATGAAGGCATTTGAAAAACAAATGGAAAATCTTTTGTCTTTTTTGGGTGTTACAAAAGACAAGACAGTTGTTTTCTATGATGATGTATCTGGAATGAGTGCAGCAAGAGGTGTCTGGTTATTGATGTATTTCTCTCATGAGAATACATTCATGCTAGATGGCGGATTTAAAAAATGGAAGAGCTCAGGCCTTGTTATTGAAACCAAGACAAATGGATTCAAACCTGAAAAATTTTCAGGTAAGATAAACAAGGAAATAATTGCAGGTTATGAATACATCAACAAAAAGATTGGCAAAGCAAAGATTCTCGATACAAGAAGTAAAGATGAATATGATGGAAATGTAATACGTGCAGCACGAAAGGGACACATTCCAACGGCTGTCAACATAGATTGGATACTAAATATCAATGAAGATGGCACAATGAAATCTCTTGAAGATCTTATCAAGATGTATGATTTTTCAAAGAATGATGAAATCATAGTATATTGTCAGGGAGGATATCGTGCAGCAAACTCTTTTCTTGCACTCAAAATGCTTGGCTTCAAAAATGTCAAGGTCTATCTTGGCTCGTGGGGAGAATGGGGCAATAAATTAGATCTTCCAGTTGAGCTAAACCAAAACTGAGATCTTGACTGTAACAAAATAATGTACGATGATCGCATGTTAGTCAATTTTAAAAAATTTGAAAATACATTTGTAAAAATTAAGTTAATATAACCTCCTCAAATGAGTCTTCGGTGATGGTGCTAAACAAGCGTTCAAAATTATCGCTTTTAGTTATAGCTGCGGGATTGACAATTGCACTATCAACTTTTGTGTCAACGACTCCCGCATTTGCTGCAGACAGTTCTACTACTAGTAGCGGATTAACCAAACCACTTTTGGCAATTGCAGCTGCAATTGCAATTGCAGGTGGTCTTATTGGTACTGGCAATGCACAGCAAGGTATTGGTGCTGCCGGTATGGGTATTATTGCCGAAAAGCCGGAGAAGTTTGGCCAAGTGCTATTCTTCTTTGTGATTCCAGAAACTCTATGGATCATCGGATTCGTGTTGGGAATCATATTGCTACTGGGCATACTATAGTGGTTTTCAGTAATGAGCATTGAAACGTTCATTCAAGAGATAGAGACTAGGAAGCGAAAAGAAATTGAGGACCTTGAAAAAGATCTTCAAGAAAGCAAGTCTAGGCTCCAAGCAGAAATGAATAATACCTTAAAGGAGATTCAAGAACGTTTTTCGACTGAAGCTAAAGTCAAATCAGAAAGGGAACAGGCAAGAATAATCGAAGCCTCAAAACTTCAGGCAAAGAAGATTATGTTTGACGCCATTAATGCCAACATGCAATCTGCCTTCGCCGTAATTCAAAAGGAGATAGAAAATTACACAAATAGTCCACAGTACAAGAAATCTCTTGAAACTATGGTAAGTAATTCAAAAAAGAAGCTTGGTCAAAATATTATAGTTCATTGCCGGGAAGAAGACAAATCCATTCTCAAGGAACTTGGAGTAACCACAAGCAAGTCAATTAAGACTCTTGGTGGAATCATTGCAGAAAACAAAGAAGGAACAAGAGAATTGGACCTTACCTTTGAAGAACTACTTAGAACCAATGAAGACCAAGTCAAGAGCTTCCTCTCGGAGAAAATGTAATGCCAACATCACAATACGCATCATCATTTGGAAGGCTACAGGCAATATCCCTTAATCTTTTATCAAAAGAAGTAATGCAAAACCTGATGAAGGCAAAAGATGAAGTTGATATGGTGAAAATACTTGAATCTACTTGGTATAAACCAGAAATTGAAAAGGCCGCATCAATTTTCAAGGAATCTGAACTATTAGAAGTTGCACTCAATAGACATCTTGTATATATCAACAAGACTGCACTGGAAGCAACTCCATTTAATGGCAAGTCTGCAATTCGGGCATATCTTTCAAAATGGGATATTTACAATATTGAACTAATTCTTTCTGCAAAGAGCATGGGAAGACCAATCTCAGAGACAGAATCATTTCTTGTTTCAAGCAGAAATGTTCCTGCAGGAATCTCTGCTGGAAACATATCTCATGATGAAATGAAGATAATCCTATCACAGACAGGGGTTGATGGTGTTGTAAATCAACTTGTAAAATACAACTATGGAACAATTTTGATGCAGCACCTTGAAACATATCAGAAGAATGGTAATCTTGGTCCCATGATGTCAGCATTACAAACTTTCTATTATCATAATTTACTAGAATCACTCAAGTTTTTCCAGGGTGATGAAGGTCTTATTCGGGATTTCATAAGGGCAGAGATCGATAAGAAAAATGTACTC
>JAGWGC010000001.1:0-3177 GCA_028867615.1 Nitrososphaerota archaeon
AATTCTTCTGCAGTGACTGCAAGTTTGTTAGATTCTTGATTGGTGTTCACAAGTGTACATAGTACAAGAAAGTATTTAGCGAATATGTCTTCAATGTAATCAACTGTGTTCAGATGATAACATGAGTAGCAAAAAAACAAGTACATTCACATTTAGAATAGACAAGGAGTATGAGAGAGTCTTGCGCGAGGAAGCTCATTCTAAAAAAATCACTGTAAATACTCTTGCAAACCAGATTTTTGGTGACTATGTGGAATGGCAACGATATATGGAAAAGTTTGGAACCATAGTTCTAAGCAGAGAGGCATTCAAAATTGTACTTGACTCGCTTGATGAAAAAAGCCTTCTAAACTTGGCTGTGGATATTGGAGAGAAAGCACCAAAGGAGTTTATCTTGTTTAAATGGAAAGCAATTGCTGTTGACAATGTAATCAAGTTCGTCAAAATGTACTTTGATCACTGTGGATATGGAACGCATGACCATACAAAAACTGGAGGTATGATTACTTTTAGCATACATCATGATTTGGGCAACAAGGGTTCGCTATTTCTCAAGACGTTCTTGGAGACGTTGATAAAATCAACACTTGGGAAATCCTGCAATTCAACTGTAACTACAAATTCACTAGTGCTTAGTTTTCAAGACTAGAACGCGATTACAATTGATTACATTAGAGACTTGTCTATCTATATCTCATGGTTTGGTAAATTGATCATGCAAGTATTTCCTGGAAAACCCACTGTGCTTGAGGATTCTGAAAGATGCGAGATCTTTAGACTCCTTGCTGGAAGGCATGTGCGAAAAATACTAGAAATAATCATGGATGTGCCTAGGTCTGCACTTGAAATAAGCAAGATCTGCAATATTGGATCATCTGATGTATATCGTACTCTGAATAAACTTTCACGATACAAACTTGTCAAGATTACAGGGTCAATTGGCATGGATGGTAAAAAAATGCATCTCTACCAAAGCAGGATAAAATCAATCACAATGACTCTCAACTCCAACTGTTGTCCTGTTGTAACAATATTCGGATCTTCAAGTGAATCTGTTTGATTTCTTTTAAAACAAAATGAAAAGGATCAGTTATTGATCCTTAATTTTTGATTTTACTTTTGCCGCAAGATCTGGCGTGATCTCCTCGATGCCATGACTGGGAGCATGACCTGCAATTTTTTGCATCATCTCCTTTTCAGAACTTGCCGAAGCTGTCCAACCACAGGAAAATCCCATGTCTGCACATTTGAAAGACTTCATAATATATCCACGTGACGACGCTATTTAGAAATTTGATTTGATTGTCATTTTTGATATTAGTTATTGAATGGCATATGCAGCTCTGGCTACTACTTCGGAGAGTGCGGGATGGATGAATATGGTGTTTGTCAAGCTGTCGATGGTGCCATCTGCAGAACGCATTGCAACCAGGACTTCGTGAATGAGAATTGATGCATCTGTTCCCAGTATGTGACACCCTAGAATTTTTCGGGTGTTCTTGTCTACTAGGAATTTGACAAAACCGTCCTTATCTTCAATGGCCTCGCCCATTGCTGCGCCAATATACGGATAAACGGATTTCAAATATTCAACTCCTTTTTTACGAAGTTCCTGTTCAGTAAAGCCCACTCCTGCAATCTGAGGTGAGCTGAATATTGCATGTGGCATTGCGGTATAATCTACCGCCATTTTCTTGTGTCCATGAACCAGATTGGTATATGCATATTGTACTTCATGGTTTGCACTGTGTTTGAACAAGTATCGTCCAACCGCATCACCTAGAGCAAATATTCCCTTTGTAGTGGTTTCAAGAAATTCATCTGTTATGATGTATCCCCTCTCATTTGTCTTGACACCTGTTTTCTCCAAATCCAAAGTATCTGTATTTGGTGTCCTTCCAGTAGCTACTAGAAGTTGGTCTGATCCTAGATCTATTGATTTTCCTGATGAATCCTTTGCTAATACGTGAAAAATGTTGTTTTCTTTTCTTATCTGGGAAGTTTGATAACCGGTGTAAACATTATACTTTGTAGAAAATATACTAGTAATTTTTTTTGATATGTCCTCGTCTTCGTTTGGAAGCAACACATCACGTCTTTGAACTATGTTTATCTTGGTTCCAAGAGCGCCAAAAAAGTGGGCTAGTTCACATGCGATATAGCCTCCACCCAAAATAGTAATGACATGCGGTTGTTCCTTTAAGCGCAAAGCCTCATTGCTTGTGATATAACCGCTTCCATCAAGACCATCTATCTTTGGAATGGATGGTCTTCCACCGCATGCAATCAAAATTTTGTCTGCAGTTATAGTTTCATTTCCGACCTGGATTGTATTCTGTCCTACGAATTTGCATTCTACTGGAAATAATTTTGGATTGTCTATGTGATCAAATGCATTTCTTATCTGAGAAGATTCGGGATCAATTATTCCATTTACGCGGTCAACTATCTTTTTGTAATCTATGGAAAACCCCTGAACATTAATGCCAAAAAGAGATGCGCTACGTATGGTCTCCACCACATCTGCACTATGAAGTAATAATTTTGATGGTATACATCCTCTATTGAGACAGGTTCCACCCATCCGGTCTTTTTCAACTATAGCTACTTTGAGACCATGTCCTACAGCCGCATTTGCTACGTCAAGACCAGAACCGCTGCCAATTACTATTAAATCAAATTTTTGCATTGGATAATACACATGATATTTTTATTAAAAAAGTATTCTAAATCTCCAAAGCCATGAGTTGTCACGCGTTATGTGAATGAATTGATTATTCACTCATGGCTGGATCAGATTTTCCAGAAATTTTAACAATGTCTCTGTCCAACGAAATCTCTCTGACTTTATTTATCTTCATGTTGCTCATTATGTGAAGTGAATTTTGCTTATCGGCATGTTCGACTTCCAAAGAATATTTTTCTCGTAGACCATTGATTTTTTTATCAAGATCAACACCTGATTTGTACTCTATTATTGCATTAACATGAGGCTCGGAGACCATTTCATCAGCAATCTTTCTTTCCATATACATTATGCGATGGGCAAGATTGGGGTCAACGTTAGGCATGGCCTGTTTTAGATTTGAAATATATTGGTTGTATATTGATTCTACATCTTGTGACATGGTTACACTTACGCCAAAATGTTATTTAAAAAATATCAAGAATATCACC
>JAGWGC010000001.1:3187-66346 GCA_028867615.1 Nitrososphaerota archaeon
TTTTGCCTATAAATGATAATGTAGAATTTCAAATCTGATATTGTTCAAGGCTATTATAATGTGTGATATTGCTAGTATGGCTATGACAAGTGCGGAAAAGAGCTCAAGTTTTAGCTATACCGTGAAGACTCTAAAGACAGTAAATCAGGCAGTTGATGATGTGACAACAAGTCTAAAGGATGTAGGCTTTGGCATTTTAGGCACTCTGGATTTTAAGGAAATTTTACAAAAGAAGGGATTGGATTTCAAGGATGAATATAGACTCTTAGAAGTATGCAACCCTGGAGCCGCAAAACAGGTATTGGAATTAAATCCAGAGGTTGGGTTGCTATTACCATGTACTATTGCAGTGTATCGGAAAAATAATGAGAACTTTATCAGCTTGGCAAAACCTACATCTCTTCTAAATAATATTCATGATTATAGATTAGAAAAATTTGGCGAGGAAATTGAACAAAAACTTGTACAAGCCATAGAGAAAGTGAAATGATGAATTCTCTTGTTTCTAATCCTGGAATGGCTAGTCAATGTCTACCTGATGTACTTTCTAGCGTAAAACAGTTACTTGCCTATGATGTAAAAACAAAAGAACAATTTGAATCCGACCAAGTTAAATGCTCAATCCATCACCGACAAACTTTTTGTAAAGGACATGATTCACACACTATCAAGATATGAGAAAAAAAATCACTCGAATACTTGTACCATTGGATGGTTCCAAAAATTCCCTGAAGGGATTGGATTTTGCAATTTATCTCGCAAGACAATGTGGCGCAACCATAACAGGACTATACGTATTATCGTTTTACATAGCAGATAGTGGTCCAAGAATATTCGGACCATATAAAAAAGATCTTCTCCGAAATGCAAAGAATTTCATCTACGATGCAAAAGTTCGTTCAGCAAAAGAGGGTGTGGACCTGAAAGAAAAAATAATTGAGGGCGATGTAGTCTTCCAAGATATTGTAAAATACGCAAATAGTGGGAAATTTGACATCATGGTCATGTCGTCAAGAGGATTTGGACCTGTAAAAGGATGGTTCCTGGGAAGTGTTACTTATTCTGCATTACATAAATCAAAGATACCAATACTAGTGGTCAAATAAATGGATGAAAAATCATTCTTGGAGTTTCTAAGAAGAAGACGATCAATCAGGTCGTTTAAAGAAAACACAATCGATGAATCACAGATAAATGAGATACTTGAAGCAATCAATTTGGCACCATCATCAGGTGGTCTGCAAACCTTTGAAATTTACCGGATAAAAAATAAAGAAACCAAAGACAAACTAGCTTTGGCAGCAAAAGGTCAAACCTTTGTAGCGCAAGCTCCTTTACTACTGGTCTTCTGTGCAAACCCGTCTCGTTCTGTTGAACGATTTGGAGAGAGATCACAGTTGTTTTCTGTTCAAGATGCCACCATCGCAGCTGCTTACGCTCAGCTAACATTGCATGCAATGGGGTTGTCCACCGTATGGATAGGGGCGTTTGATGAAAAACAAGTCTCAGAGATACTGGATATCCCAAAAGGGCAAAGACCAGTTGCAATACTTCCCATAGGTTATGAAAATGAGACGCCAAAGGAAAAGTCAACTAGAGGGGTAAAAGACATACTACATGTAATAAACTAGGAAATTACCAACTGATGATTATTTTCTCTTGTTATTTGCGGTAAAATTATAGTCTATACTCCAACCTGCCAATATCTATTTATTGAAACATTCTTGTCCTAGATTAAAATGAAATTTGAAAAACGTGAACTTCTCTTGATTGTGGGAGTTTTGCTTGTGATGATTGGAATGATGTCAGTTCTTGCACCTGCATATGCCCTTGTAATTGCAGTCTTGATATATTTTGGAATCAGAGTGTTTGTTGGAAGGCGAAAAAGGCAGATTCAAAGAGAAATTGGCCAGGGCATTTGTGCAACATGTGGGGCAAAAATAATGGATAACAAGTGCCCCAAATGTGATTCTGCATAGGAAACCATTGTATGATTTTGGTATGAATTCTGAGTATGCCTTATAATACTTGCAAGAGTATTTTGTTTATGAGAATTCATGCATATTGTGCATTAACCACTTGCTCAACTTTTCCACAATTAACACCTAAAATTCTAAAAGTGGTCTTGAAATGGTATAACAGATGAAATACTCTAGCTCAGGCCTTATTGCAGGAATTGTTCTCTTGCTTGTAATCGGGCAAAGTTATGCCGTAAATGCACAAACCATAACAATTGCAAACCATGTTGTGATAAACGAAGCAGAGATAAATCCTGCCATTGATGATACCAAGTCTCCTGCCCAATGGGTCGAACTGTATAACCCGACCAGTTCTCCTGTCAATATAGGGGGATGGACTATCGGGGCAACAACTGGACTAAGACAGGCATATACAATATCTGCAGGTACCACAATCCAGAGCCAGCAGTTTATTGTTTATCACTATGTACCAATTTGGTTTCCACATGCTGGTGCTGTAATACAGCTAACCGATCCAACTGGTACAGTAATTGATCAGACCCCTCCACTCTCAGACACCCAGAGTGATGGCAACACGTGGCAGAGAATGTACGACGGTCTTAGCACGGGCTCTGCAAGTGACTGGGTGTACACTATTGGCACTCCTGGGTTTTCAAATGGAAAACCCCCAACAACCAGTACAACAACCCAGCTAACAATGTCTGTATCAACTGACAAGCAGAGCTATGTTTTTGGGGACTTTGTAAACATTAGTGGTAAAGTATCTCAACTTGTCATGAATTCTGCGGTATCTTCAATTCCTCAGACTGTTAACATGGTTTTGTCCGGTCCGCAAGGATTCAAGCAAACATTTTCACTATATCCTGGAAATGATTTCAAGTTTTCTCAGTCTGTAAAGACTGATCAGGTGCTGGGATTTTCTGAAGGAACGTATACTATTTCTGCATCATACGGAGGTATACAAACATCCACCACATTTTCATTAAATTCAGTAGCATTTGTTCCACCAACACAAGCCGCACCGACAACACTTGTCATATCCACGGATCATTCCAATTACACAACCTCGCAGCCTGTTATATTGCAAGGAACTGTCTCAAACGTAATTCCGCTTACTCCTGTACAGTACAAGGTTTATGATCCAACAAATGTCTTGATATATCAAGGAAATTTGTTTCCTGATGCCCAAGGGAAGATAACTTCTGTGAATCCATATCAGAGCAGCACTGGCAGCTCCGGATTGCTCATCAATGGAGTAAATCCAATTTATGGAATATATCGAGTGAGTGCCACTTATGGCGGTGCATCTGCCACTACGACATTCATACTTGTTCCTGTTCAAATACAAACTAGTCAGATAACATTATCGACTGACAAACCAGCATATGCCCCAGGTGAAACTGTTACACTCAAAGGAAGCACACTGCTTCAAGGATTACAAAATGCTGGACTGAGCCCCACTCTGCAAATAATCCAGACAGGTGTTGGCTCTAGTTCTCAAACCTCTACTAGTGTCACAAATGCAGTAAATATCAAGACGCAGATCAACCTCAAATCTGATAATACATTCTCATATCAGTTTGTCCTTTCTGGAACCTCAAGCAGTTTGGGAAATTATAGAGCAATTATCTCGATACCGCAAGGTAGTGCGGAATCTGACTTTGTTGTCATGCAAAACCCATCTGCATACAATGGTACAACGTCATCGTCTCCATTTACCATTGCTACCGACAAGAGTTTGTATGCTATAGGAGACCCGATAACAATATCTGGCCAAATTCTGCATCCCATTCAAATCTCCACCCAAAATTCCGGAGTAGGTGTAAGCATTCAGGTTTTGAACTCAACAGGCATGCCAGTAACATCTGCTGGTAGTTTGCATGCTAATATATCGACACTGACCAGCAACCAAACCGCACCTACTGTCACTGCTAACGCCTTGTCTTACTCTGTATTCCCTGATGCTAATGGTCGCTATCAGGTACAACAAATTGTCCAGACTGGAGTATATCAGCCAGGAAATTACATGCTCAAGGCATCTTATCTAAATTTGGTTGCCTCAACAACATTTACAGTATATGATCCGCTTGCAACAGGCTCGCAGGGTCCAATTGCTGCAAGTACTGACAAAAAAGTATATGGCGTTGGAGATACGGTACAATTGACTGGAAACATTTCAGCTCAAACAAGTACTTCGTCTTTTACACTGACATTGATAAAACCTGATGGGGAACAAATAACGTCTCCATTAATTCTTAACAATGGTCACTTTTTATGGACTTGGACAGTAGCAAGTACTGCAAGTCAAGGTGCACAAATTCTAACTGATAGGTCCTCTTCCCCTATATCAGATCCTACAATCAATGTCTATGGAATATACCACATAAAAATAAGTTCAGTCAATGTAAACACTGATCTGTTTTTCCAAGTGTCTAAAAACCCTCAGCCAAACCAAGACATTGCTCCACTTGTAGTGATGACTGATAAGACAAACTATACCTCAACAGATGTGGCAAAGATCTGGGGAGAGGTTGTCCCAATACAAAATGCTGCATCTCAGGATACCAATACAGCAGTTCAAATTTTGATTTACTCTAGCACTGGACAAGAGATTTACCGCGGTAATGCAAACGTCAACCAAGGCGGTCAATATTATGCTACGGTGCCATTCCATATTGGTATCTGGAATGCCGGAGTCTACAAGCTTTATGTTCAATATCTTACAAATACGATAATATCGTCATTTAGTGTGCATGACCCATTTGCAACAAATTCCACAGGGTTACAGGTCTTTATGACTACTGACTCTGACAAATATCTTCCGGGACAAACTGTACTTGTTACCGGAAGGACAAGCAGCATAGTTTCAGTCAATAATGTGAATCTTTCATTTGGTATTGCAAACGATACCACGATAAGTGAGGGCCAGGTCGTATCAACTACAGGAAACGTGATACCGACAGTTACTGTACCATTTGATCAATTTGGATCCTTTAGCTACAATTACAAGATCCCAAGTAATGCACCACTTGGAAATTATACTATAATTGCGCAGGTGCCATTTGGGACATACAATGCATACTTTAGCGTGGTAGACAAACTACCGGTCAATATCATTCCAATCATAAACGAAACACAGACAACGCCTGCAACTGGTGTGAACAAAACTGTGATCAATGCTACTTCGCCTGTAACCATTGCTCCATATACTATAGGGCCCACACAAAAACCCTCCAAGACAGCTAACATGTTTGTTGAAAAAATGGGCCAGATTTCAGAATCTGTTGTTCCAATAAATCTTGGTTCCAAGTCAAGTGGGAATACCACATACTATCCTCGTGAACTTGATGGCCTTTTACGAGTAAATCCAGGTGATGTGAATTCAGTAAGCCTCAAGGTAAGCTCACAGGATGGAACGTGCATAATTGGACAAGATTCGGGCTGCAAAATATCAGGATCTACTGTCCAGTCAGGCGGAGCATATCAGACTGAAACAATTAATGGCATGCAATATCTTGTTGGATATTCAGGAACAGGCGGAAGGCTGACACAGTTTAGTATCATACCTGCACATGCTGGCGATGTAATACCAGATGGGCAGTGGGGCATTCAAATAATTAAAAAAGACCAGGTGACTAGATTCTATTACCAAGTAACATATGTCAGCAAATAATTTTTTTCAAATCTGAAGCAATTTATTGTTGACAAATTTTTGTATCAATGATGCAAATACAAGTGCTAATGTTTGAGCAGGACGATCCATCCAAGTGTACTGCTGCCAAACTTGTAAAATTTGGGATTGCAAAACGCGTCAAACATCTGACAGGAAAAGACATGATTTTAAATCCATTTGCAAAAGAGTTTGTCCTGAAAACTGACAGGAATCTTACAAAATCACTCACTGCAATTGACTGCTCATGGGAGCTTGCACAAAACATGTTTCTAAAAAGATTTGCTGGACTATCCAGAAAACTTCCGCCGCTTCTTGCAGGAAATCCTGTTAACTATTCTAAGGTTGGCAAGCTTACGACTGCTGAAGCAATAGCGGGTGCTTTGTATGTTATGGACTATGGCGAGCTTGCAGACTCGGTACTTGGCAAGTTCAAGTGGGGTCATACGTTTTTTGACCTAAACCAGTACCTGCTGCAGGACTATATGACTGCAAAAACAGCAGAAGATGTTGTAAGAATATCTAAAGAGTATGGCCTTGAAGTGTAAATATTTTGTGTACTTTTTGGGTACATAACATTCTAAACAATCAGTGCATGCCACTATTACAATCCATTGCATTGTGTAAATAGGTGTTGTATTCCCCTTGCAAAAAATTATGCACACTATATGTAAAGAATATCAGAGAACATTGTGATACTATGTCTAGTGTTTTAACTTGCCACGTTATTACTCTTGTAATAATTCATTATGTGCTTTTTTGATAGCAATTGTAGATATTATGACTGATGCTATTATCACTACGAAGACTATTTGTGGATATGCAGCAGCGTGAGGCAATCCCAGTGTCAATGGAATAGTAGCCAACACAGCTGGTGCAAGCCCCCTTGGCAACATGAATGAAATTATCTTTCTATCAAAAGGTAAAAAGTTCTTTGTCAAAGAAACCTTCACTACTGATATTCTTGAAACATAAAGTGCAATACCGATAGCAACGCCAAATACGATGTATCCTATTTGTCCAAAATTTGCTAGCAATCCCACAAATACAAAGAAGAATGTTCTTACCAAAAATGCAAGATGCTCGTAAAAAGAATTGTCCGTGGAAATCCCATCCATCTTAATTTTGAGACGGCGTGAAATGAACTGCCTGTTTCCGTACATTAAACCAAAAATCAGTGCTGTTAATGCTCCTGATTCTCCCAGCAAATTTGCAAAAAAGAATAACATGAACAATATTCCCAAAGTAAGCAGATAGGAATATTTTGTATCAGTAATCTTGGATGTCACATACATCCACGGAATCCCAACACCAATGCCAAGACCCAGCCCGGTTAAAACAGACTTTGTCACCGTGATACCTAGACTAGAAAAAATAAAGTGATTAGATTGGATCTGATCAAAGAGGAAAAAAGCCCCAATGAATGACATTATGGATGTGATAGTAGATTCTAGAGCAAGTATTGCCTTTGTTTTATCTGATACACGTAGTGTTTTAATCAATCCAAAAACTATGGCTTCACTACTTCCACCGATCATTATGCCTAGCAATATCGCATCAAGCCAATTCCACCCAAGGCCATATACTGCAATTATTGCTGTGACTGCTGCGGAGAGAGCAAATCCTAAAAATGCAATTAAAAATGCAAAGTGTGCAGAATAGATGACGTTTTTGATGTTCAAGGTCAGTCCGCCGCCAAATAATATCATGATTGTAGCAAGTGCTGTGAAATATGGTGCAATCTTAAATATAGTGCCTGCATCCACAATCCCTAACACTGGTCCTATAATTACACCTGTTATCATTAGAAATATCACATCTGGGACACCAGTTTTTCTAAAAAATGCGTCTCCCATAATGCCAAGAACTATTATTACTCCAACTGAAAGGAATACTATCTGAACCGATTCTAGATTGGAATTGTGAAAAAATGATTGCGAAATATAATGATTCAAATTTATAGTGTCATTTTTTAAAAAGTTTGAATGTAGGATATGTTGAACCTTGTCAGATAATGTAAAATTACCAAGGATGTGCTCTATGATGTTCATTTATTCACCATGAATGATTTTAATATTAAAATCGTATGATATGTTAAATGATTCAAAATATTGCTCATAATGTAGAAGTTATTTTCATAATTCATGCCTATGATACGTTCATGAATTTCTGACAACATCCATATTTCTCTAGTTGTGCAAAAACTGGAAGATATCTATAAAGAACTTTTAGATCTTTGATGAAAAATATTCCTCGTCTGAAGTAATCTTCTTGGCTGGCCTAAATTTGTAAATGCTGCGATAAACCTTGTAAATTATCCTGTTTTCCTTCAACCTTGGAGCTATCATTTGCCAAAAGTACCTTGCCTTTATGCTTGAAAATCTTGAATCCCTTACGACAAAGACACTGTAGCGTGATTTTTCCACAATCTCCATAGTTCGCGGACTGAACGCCTGCTCTGATTGGTTTCCTGCACCCACAATTACAATCTCTGGATCTTTGTTCAGGTTCTCAAGCAGGTCTTTTGTTATCTCTGAACTTGTTGGGTATACCCTTTCGAGAGGTACCTTTCGGAGATCAAGGTCAAACATTTTTTCATTTATTCTGCTCAGGATGTCTCTTTCCTCCTCTGGAGATTCTACCACGCCGCGTATGATTCGTATCTTACTTCCAATTACATTTGAGAATGCATGCGCAATCTCGATTCCAAGGTCTGAATGTCTGCCCTTGTCATATGATACCACGACATTGGATAGTTCTTTTTCAAACTCTTTTTTGATGCTCACACCAAGTATGTCACATGTTGCAAGTGAGAGAAGCTTTCGGTTGTTTTTAAGATCAAAAAAATCCATTATCAAGAGATTAATTCCCTGTTCTTCTGTTGTTGCAAGAATTGCCTCTGTGTTGTCATGTGATAGCCTTACGAGATATCTGTGGTCTGAAAAGCCTGGCATGTTTTTTAATTCATCAAATGTCTTCATGATGGGTTCTGCAAACCTGTGGCCCATTGAGAGTGGAATTTGCAGGGGAATTGTTGCCACATTCAAAAGCGAGATCTCGCCGTCCTTGTCCTTTGCAATTGCAGATGCAATCTTGACTAGCTTTTCAATTGTCTTTTTGTTAAAAACAACCATGATGCGATAACTCTTTCTTTCTGACGGGCCAATATTTGCAACAAGTGGAGCATAATGCTCTATCTCTTTTTTTGCAATGTACAACTTGTAGACTGAAAATCCAATCAATATCCAAATTATTGCAATCACCCAGCTAAGAGGGTTGTATACAAGCAAAAATATTGCGAGTCCTGCCTTACAGATTATTCCAATTATTGGCATGAGTGGAAACAGTGGAATCTTGAATCCATAGTCAAGCTTGTGCCCGTGAACTCGCCTGATGTTGATTCCAGCCCAGTTTACCTGCGTAAATAAAAACAAGAACATGACACCTGCCACAAGTGCAATCTGCTCAAGCGGTAACCATGATGCCATTATCAACATGATAAAGCCTGATGCAATTATTGCAAAATGCGGTGTGTGGTATTTTTTATGAATGGAGCTGAAAATGTATGGCAAGTTGTATTGTCTGCCCATTGCAAAGGATACTCGGCTTGACGAAAATGTTGTTGCACTAAGTGCGGCAATGCTTGACACAAGTCCTCCCACAAAAACAAGCGTAGTTCCATATGGAATTAGATATCCTGCAGCTTTTGCAATCCCGACATCTTGGTTATCACCAATGAACTGCCATACTTCCTTTCCAATCTTTGATGAATCAATTCCTCCAAGAAAGACAAATGTAAACACGATGTAGAGAGCAGTTACAACCCCGAGCGTAAGAAAGATTGCCTTTGGAATATTCTTCTTTGGATTTTTTACCTCTTCTCCTGCCTGGACAATTATTTCATATCCCTCAAATGCAATAAATGTAATTCCCATTGCCAAGATGAATCCGGTTACTCCATTTGGAACAAAGTGCTGAAAGTTTACTGTCCAGTTGTGGTTTACAAAACTCATTGCATAAACTCCAGACGATATGAGGATGATGATTATGATTATCTGCATAAAAGTCAGTCCGTTTCCAATCTTTCCTGTAAGGGAAACTCCTCGATAATTTACATATGTGAAAAGTATGATGGATAAAATCGCAATAATTTTCTCAAGCGGGATTCCTCCATACTGCGATGCAACTCCAATACTGGTTAGTATGCTGCCAAAAAAGTCTCCAATCGATACTGCGTACAAACTTCCAGCTATCATGTGGGCAAACCAAGCTATCCAGCCGCTGATGAATGCATTTGGCCTTGGCAAGCCCTCTTTTACCCACCTGTAACCTCCGCCTGCCTCTGGAAATGCAGAGCCAAGCTCGGCATATGTCAAGGCGGTGAAAAAGCTGATTATTCCGCTTGCAAGAAATACTATCAAAAGCGCTGGTCCGCCTTCGTGCATTGCAGGACCTACTAGGTTGAAGATTGCGCCTCCAATCATGGCTGCAATTCCGATCATTGTTATGTCAAGCAATGAGAGACTTCGGACAAGTCCTGCCTGCGAATCGCGTTCCATAGACTATCTATTCGTGAGGACTTGGCGGTAGAATAAATCTCTACTTGTAGATCCTAGGTAAATAGGAACAAATCTTTGGCAAATGTGTATTGCGTAACATCTTTTAGTTCTAATTTTTCCTGTTCCCAATCCTAAAATAACTAATCTTGGATTGATATTGTATGCGAGCCAGTGAACGATCACTGCCACGGCAGAGGAAACTCCTCCCTCCATGCAGCAAGTGTGATCCGGAGACGGATAATCAGAGATGATTGGCAACAGCACAGAAAAAAATCCGACCTGGCGTACTATGATGGTAAAACCTGAGATTTCCAGTACAGGAATGAAATATCTGCCCCATGCGGAGAAAGGCCAAATCAAACAATAAGCGCTGCACTTTGTTTAGGTAGGCCGCATAGCGAAATATCGTGAAAACAGAAGGAGGGTTACGGCTGGCACGCATTTTTTTAAAATGACTGGAAAAATAACTTTTAATTCTTACTTCTTTTCTTCGTCAAACTTGTCTGCCCAGTGCTTTCTTTCTTCGTACTGGTATGTTGGCGGTGGACTTGTGTCAACTCCTCTCTTTGCTGCATCTTTTACCTTCTTGTTACTCCATATGAAAATTCCCACTGCTATTACTGCCGCAAATCCGGCCATTGCATAAATTGTCATGGTTGATAGGCCCTGAGCTGTGGTGGTACCTGTGTTTGAGGATGCACCGACGGTTGTTGAAATTGCTGGATCACCCTGGACCTCTAATCCGTTTGCATGTCCGTCTACATCAAGTGTGCCAGAGCCTGCTCTTTCAACCATTGACAGGTGATACTTGGCATCTGTCGTAAAATCTACATCTGTATTGACTGTCTTCAATGATCCTTGGTATAGATCGCTTTGTCCATATGCAAATGAGGTGACTGCTACCTTTTGTCCTTTGTATCCTAGACCTACTGCATCACTAAGAGTATATGCTGGGTCGAAAAGGGAATTCCATTTTTCGATTGGGTAACCTACTAGGGCACTTGCATCTAGCAAGTTTACGCTCAGAGGAGCTTCTGCAGCAGTTCCCTTCAATACGTTATATACATCTGGTAATTGACTCTTGATTATACCTATTGGCGAGTTGATGTCCACGTCTCCAAGGTTTCCAGCTGAGATGACTGCTGGACCTGTCATGCTGAATCCCATCCATGATACATCAAATACTGTTGGAGTGTCTCCATTACTCTTGTATAACATGTATCCTGTTATCGTTGGAGTTAATACTATCTTGTAATCAATGGTGGCGCCCTGGCTGTCACCATTTACTTGAACTTGATAATCTACTTGTAAATCTGAAAATGTTGCTGTTGTCTTTCTCTGTGTTGCAAGTAATGTGTTTAGTGATTCCATGAGTGTTTTGATACTTGTATTGTTACCCGAGTTGCCCGAGTATGAATATGTCACATTCTTGCCGTTTAAAAGATCTTTTAGTTTTCCGCCGTTTGAATAATCAATTGCAACATTCTTTGTAAACTTGAATTGTGGTGTGATTGGATTTCCGGAAATTGGCAAGTATGCATTGAAATCAACTGTTGCAAGGACTGGAGAAACTGTTCCTATGACTAGTAAACTTAAGACGGCTGATGCTAAAAGGAGTCTCTTAGTCACGAATCACAATTTTCCTTGAGATAGTAATAAATCTTAGCATTAATTTCGAAGTTGATAATTTTCATATCATGCATTGGCAAGAGTAATATTTAGTTGGTGTTAGTTATTAATTTCACGGGGCAAATAGGAAAATGATTACAATTCTTGCAGGTGGGACAGGTTCTGTCAAACTAGTACGCGGTATGGCAACTCAAACTCGAGATATTTCTGTAATATCAAATGTTGGTGACAATTATTGGTTGTACGGATTGTACATCTGTCCAGACATTGATACTATTCTATATGGACTTGCAGATGTCTTGGACACTGACAAGGGGTGGGGAATAAAAAAAGATACTTATGGATTTTTACGCCAGATGGAGATGCTGGGAGAAGAGACTTGGTTTAACATCGGTGACAGGGATGCCGCAATCCACCTCTTGAGGACAAACATGCTTAAGAATGGAAAAAACCTGTCTGATATCACCGAATGGATGTGCCAGAAATTTGCAATTGATACGAAAATTATACCAGTTACTGATAACAGCGTAGAGACAAGAATTGTAACCACCAAGGGAGATCTTCATCTTCAGGAATACTGGGTAAAGTACAAGGGACAAGACAAGGTTGACGGGATAAAATATGTCGGTGCAGACAAGGCACGTGCAAATCCTGCAGCAGTAAATGCAATACATGATGCCAAGTTGGTGATAATTGCACCTGGGAATCCTCTTACTAGCATTGGACCAATCCTATCCATCAAGGGAATACGAAAAGAATTGTCCAAGTCAAAGAAAAAAGTTGTAGTTGTAAGTCCACTAATTGGAAACGCTGCAATCAGCGGACCTGCAACAAAATACATGGAAGCTGCTGGAATGGAAGTCTCTGTTTACGGCCTTGCAAAAATGTATTCTGAAGTCGCATCACACATGGTAATTGATTCTTCGGATAGATTGCTAACAAGAAAGATTGAAAATTTGGACATGAAAGTTTACGAAACCAAGATAAGGATGAAAGATAAAAAGGACGAAGAAGCATTGGCGTCTTTTATTATGAAACAAGTACATGTCTAACTCGCGCATTGGCGCAATAATTCCTGTAAAAACTTTTTCAAGAGCTAAGACACGTCTTGGATTATCACCTGAAAAAACTGAGCAAATTTGTAAGTTGATGCTTGAATCTGTCTTGGATTCTGTAACAAAGTCTGATGTTATAAAAAAAACAGTTCTTGTAAGCAAGGATGAGGATGCTCTTGGTATTGGAAAAAAATTTGGGACCATTGGAATCTATGACGAGTCTGAGCAAGGAGTAAACAGTGCGGTATTGCTTGCAGACAACTATTTTACAAAAGAAGGATTTGAGGGAACAATAGTATTTCCACAAGACATTCCACTGATCCAGTCTGGTGATATTCGCACGCTATTCCAGATGAGAACATCTGACAGGTGTGTGCTTGTGGTACCGTCAAGAAAATTTGATGGGACAAATGCCCTGTTTCGAACTCCACCATGTGTTATGGAGACTCATTATGATGAGGACAGCTACAAGATCCATCTCAGTACTGCGGAAAAACGAAATGCAAACTCTTCGCTTGTGCTGATTCGAAGGATAATGCTTGACATTGACGACCAATCTGACCTGAATTTCATACTATCGTTTTCTGACACTGCCATTGCAAACTCGCTCAAAAAAGTTCTTGGCTGACTTATGGACTCTGGCTTGTTTCAAGCTTTCTTGTTTCGATGTGTTCCAAGATCTTGATTGCTATTGCAAATGCTCCTGTGGCAACAAGTATTACCTCTAGGGTGTCTGAAAATGGATTTGATGAGTCGTTTATTGCCGAACTCTGGCTAAGGTCTGAGAGGAAGAACAGGTATGAAAACAAGAAATAGTTTGTAGCCCAGTGGACAAGAATTGCAGGTGCAAGACCATATCTTACATAGACCCAACCAATTATTATCCCTGCCATTGCAGCTTGCGTTACTTTTCCTGGGCTCCACGGTGTATCTGAAATGATGTGAGCTACACCGAAAAGCAACCCGATTGTTATGATAAGTGTCATTGGTTTTTTGTAATCTGAAATTGAAAGATACTTTGACGGTCTCCACAACGACTTGATAAATGTCTTCCATGATGCACTGTGTGAATACATCAAAAACAATGGCACGCCAATTAGGATAATCCTGAATCCTGCTTCTTCTGTCAGTGGAGACATGCCAATCTGAAAGAACCGTATCAAGTCATTGCTAGAAGTGGGAAGTTCCATCTTCACCCCAAAGCTTTGCTGTACAGCATCAATTATTACAGAAAATAAGATCAGGATTGAAAACCATGCCATCATGTTTATCATGGCGTTTCCATGAAATCGTTTTACTTCTCTTGACATCATGTTCGAGAGGGTTTTGAGAAGCGAATCCTTCGGACCAAAATATGATATTGTAAATAAAATGAGAAATATCGTCCATGCTATGATGAATGCATCACCCATCTCAAAAGAGACTGGAATCTTGTAACCGATCCCACCTAAAAACATGTCAAACCCATTGATGGGATATTGGTAGTTGATCTCTTTTCCAACATTTGAGTTGTACATGACATAAAGTCCGATTGGGAATGACAGTATCATCACTCCAAATATTACAGATAATAATCCTGAATATGGAATGAGAAGAGCTTTTATGATTTTATTTAAATTTTCTAGACTTGATATCAATGGACTTCGATACTTGCTTCTGGAAATCCAAGCTTAACAAGCGTTGCCTTGATAGTATCTCTATGATCACCTTGGAGAAATATGTAACCTTCTTTTACAGTGCCACCGCAAGCATAACGAGCTTTCAACTCTTTTACAACTTTTCCTAAATCATTCATCTTTGGATTTACTCCTTCAATCATTGTTCCTTTCTTTTTAAAACGTCTTTCTTCAATTCTAACGACAATTTGTGTTTGATCTTTTTCTAGTTCGCCACAGGCGCATAAATCATTAGGAAGTCCGCAAGTGTTGCAGATTACCGCCATTCGAAATAAAAAGTCGAGATCCTACTATTAAGCCTTGTTTATCCCTTATGTTTTTTTATTTGATTGTATCCATTATCTTTATGTCAAAAGATCTAACAAAGAAAGCAGTTGAGCTCTTGCTAAGCGGGGCCACATTGATAGGCGATCCTTGTCCCTACTGCAAGGGCGTACGAGTGATGAAAAACGGTAGCGCACTGTGTATCAACTGTGGCAGACAAGTGATTGAGGAGGCTGAAGATATTATAACAAAAACAGAAAAAACTGACAACTCTTCCATTGAGAACTTGGATCAAAAACTATTGGATCTAACGGTAGAACTTGCAAAGGAAAAAGATCTTGGTAAGCAAAAACAAATCTTGGAAACCATGACCGCGATAATTTCAATAAAGGAAAAACTCGGGGCTCACTAGGCACAAAAAGGTATTTATTTAAAGATCCTTAAAGCAGCACTAGTATGAGCAGCAAAAAATCTGCACCACTGCCAGCATCAAGCGCAGGACTGCTAAGATTCTTCGAGGATGAGACTAAGGGATACAAGTTAAAACCAGAGGTGGTAGTAGCAATACCGGCATCTTTGATTGGAATTTCGTGGATTCTGAAGTTCTTCTTCTCGCCATGACGGAAAGTTCGAATGACGTATCCCGTATTCACAAGCGGTATACGCTAACAACATTTACTCCTACATCACACTATGTATCCCTTGCAATATCTATTGCAGTTGTATGTGTGATAGCTGCAGTATCTTACATTGATTACTTCAAGTCAACTGATAACTTGTTTATTGCACTTCCAATCACGGTTGCAGTACTTGTGGTAACCCAGTTTATTGACCCTAAAATTCTCAAGACAGAATATTCAAAGTCAATCCACATGTCTGCATTTGGAAATCTATTGTGGCTTGTGACAATTCTTTGTGGAATTCTTGCTGCCTATGTATTTTCAAAACCATCACTTCTCCCAGTCTACATCACAGAAGGAATGCTATTGCACGCAAGTTTTCGTATTGCAATATTTACATCTGTGCTTGGGACCAAACTCACTACCGCATGGATAATCTGCCTTCTCCAACCACTTGCAGTTTTTCTTGCATTTGTGCCAACCAATCTCTGGGTTCCGATGCTGTCTGACCCAAAAGCAATTGAATATGGCGTTGTCTTTTGTGTGCTTGGGAGCATCTGGACTTTGCTAAGTGACAGGATTGCAGGAAGCGGAAAGCTATCCAGCACTCATGCATTTTTGCAAGCATATCTTGCCGCATGGACAAACGATGACCCCGTGCCAATGGAATCCTTGATGGAAAAGCGCTCAGAACCATCAAAGGTATCAACATTTCAAATTTTATTCAAAACATCTGACAAAAACTGCAGGCTTGTAATTCCTGACTTGCATCCTGGACCATTTCATCCAATAGGTGGAAGTAACATTCCGTATCTTATCTACAAAAATCTTGACTCGTCTGCAATGGTGATGCATAGTATCTCTGATCATGCTCTTAACCTGCCATCAAAATCTCAAGTTGACCTGTACATTACGAGCCTTCACCAAAACTCAAAGATTAGGGAAGGGTCGATGTGTACAAAACCTGTGACAATCCAGGTCAATAAAGCGCGAACAACCGGGCTTTTGTTTGACAAGACAGCAGTATTGATACTTTCATTATCGCCGTATGGAATGGAAGACATTCCATATCACATCAAGTCTGATTTGGAGCAGTATGGCATGAATCGTGGATATGAACGGGTGTTGATTGTTGACAGTCACAATGCAATGGGTAAAGAGATCGAGAAACTTGATGCAGACGATCTTCTAACTGCTGCAAAATCAACACTTGATACATTGATTACAAAAGAGACACTTCCACTAGAGGTTGGGTATGCAAATTCTGAAAACCTGCATTTTCAGGCAGATGATCTTGGACCTGGAAAAGTTGCAATGATGTGCTTTAAGATTGGAGGTGAGAATTTCTTTCTTGCATGGGCTGATGCAAATAATATGCTAAATGGGTTGCGTGAAGAGATTGCAAACCATTTTTCAAAGAATGGGTATAACTTTCTTGAGATATGTACATCTGATACACATTACAAGGCACGAACAGCAAAGAACAAGCATGGATACTTTGAGTTTGGTAGCCTCTCTAAAGCACCTGATGTAATATCCTGGTTTTCTGATCTTGCTAAAAAGGCGGAACATGCTGCAAGACCTACATCATACGAGTTACTAAAAAGCGAAACTCAGGTCAAAGTCATGGGAGGAAATCAACTTGAGCTTTATTCAAAATCACTTGACAATGCAATGCGAATCACACAGGCGTTTCTCTTGATAACTACTGGGTTTTTCATCTATACGATGCTCTAGTCCTGCATTGCTTCTAGATTTACATAAAACTCGTCGCAAAATGAATCTAGCTGGTGGATTGGAATTATTGGCACCTTGTCGATAAACTGGACACTGTGCTGATATAGTGTTACTATTGCAGGGATTGCTCCTCTGACCTTGTGCTTTGAGATAAACTGCTTGGTCCTGATAATTTGCTTTTTCACTGCCTCTGAAAGTGCTGACTGGGTCATATTGTTCCAGTGTTTGCAGTCAATCAGTATTGCAATCTCTGACTTGATTCCAACCACGTCAATCTGAATGCGGGGGTTTTTCATGATGACATTTTTTGTTGTATCAAAGTCTCGCTTTTCAAGAACCTCTGCTGCAAGCGACTCAAAGTCTTGCCACTCTAGCATGCGTGATATCTCATCAATCGGCGCACCCATGCTTATCGCAATTACGCTTGTCTTTAACTTGTCAGAGTCTTCAAACTGGATTTGGCCATCTTCAAATCTTCCAATGCCGTTTTGCATCAGGTTGTCTAGTATCTCTTTTGCAAGATCTTCGCTTGTCTGGGTTGCCATGCTGAAATCCTTGACAGACAATCCGCCTGGAATTATTCCAGGTATTCCTTTTACCAAAGTTACAAGATTCAACATCTGTGAGTTTTATATTTCTCAAATAAAATACTTGCCACTTTGTTTAAGATTTGAAAATTTTTTTATGATGCTACACATTGGACCACGGTTAAATACAGTTCATTGAAAAACATATCATGAAGCTCATGCTAGTCCTGATGCTAGCACTTTTTGTTTTGGGACCTACAATTGCATTTGGGGTAAAAGGCACAAATTTTGACCGGGTGCAGTTTGTCCAATACTCTGATGACAATACTGCAGTACAAGAAGTTGAAGATGGACACCTTGACATGTACTATTCAGCAATACCTATTGACAGGCTTGATGACCAGTCAAGACAACACCTGCAGGTATTCCAGTCTTCTGGGACAAGCTACAGTCTTTTGATAAACCCGGCAGTATCTGTGGTACAGTTTAACCCATTTTCAATCCAACAAGTAAGATTTGCACTAAATTATTTGGTAGACAGGGATCTCATTGTAGATGAAATACTTGATGGATATGGGGTTACCATGGTATCTGCATACAAGCCATACGACCCTGATTATCTTCTCATACTTGGAGATCTCCAGTCATTTAACTTCAAGCACAATCCGGTACTTGCAGATTCTATGATGACGGGTGCACTGGAAAAAGCAGGAGCGAAAAAGACTGGTGGACTCTGGTATTATGGTTCTAAACAGATAATGATTTCCATTTTTATAAGAAATGATGACCCTGTAAGAAAATCAATTGGAGAAATTCTTGCATCACAATTGCAGGGCATGGGATTTGCTGTGAAAAAAGACTATGGTGACCTGACCAAGGCATTTTCAACTGTGTATGGTTCCAATCCATCTGATCTGAAATGGAATATCTATACAGAAGGGTGGACAATGGGTGGCTTTGTAAGGTATGACTCTGCAATTACTGCACAAATGTACTCTCCGTGGTACTCGAACATGCCGGGGTTTAACAATCCGTCATACTGGAATTTCCAGGACCCGCAAGTGGATTCTCTGTCAAAGGCAATATTTTTTGGAAACTTTACATCGTCTGAGCAACGTGCCACTCTGATAAACCAAGCAGTTAACAGGGGGATAGATGATTCCGTTAGAATATTTCTTGCATGCAAAACTGACCAGTTTATTGCAAGCAAAAAAATCAATGGCATCATCAATGATTTTGGTGCAGGAATCACAAGCAGGTTTACGCCAATCAATGCAAGGTCAGATTCTGACACGCTAACAATAGGTGTGAAAAACATCTATCAGGGTGCGTGGAACCCAATATCTGGATTTGCAGATTCTGCTAGCCAGCAAATATGGGGGACAGTTTCTGATCCTGGAAGTTTCAAAAATCCTTTCACTGGATACACAATTCCGGTACGGTCTGACTGGAAGGTTGATGCCAAAGGACCTCTTGACAAACTTGATGTCCCATCTGATGCGATAAGATGGGATGTCTCAGAGCAAAAGTGGGTTCATGTGGGACCTGGTGCCAAGGCAACAAGCAAAGTTACGTTTCATCTCAAGTTTGGAAACTGGCATGATCATACTCCAATGGACATGAATGATGTTTTGTATGGAATTTATTTTCTGTACCAGTGGGGTACCGATCAGACAAATGGTACAATGACCTTTGATTCAGAATACTCGCCCAAGGCAAGCCAGGCTGCCAAGACACTCATAGGAGTACGAGTAGTTAATGGTAATACAATAGAGGTGTACCAAAATTACTGGCACTTTGATTCAGGCGAGATTGCAGATTCTGCACAAGTTTGGCCCGCAATGCCATGGGAGATGATCTACTCTATGGAAAAGGCAGTAACTGATGGAAAACTTGCGTTTTCAAGATCAGATGCCGTGAGCAAAAACATTGACTGGATGTCATTGATAATCCCAAACGATGCCAAGATAATAAAGGCAAATCTTGATGAGTTTGCAAAAGAGAACTCTGTCCCACCTGCGCTTGCCTTTGTAAATGATTCAAAATATTTCAAGTCTAGGTATAACGCATCGTCATCATGGATTGCAGAACACGGGCATGCTGTGATAAGTAATGGCCCATACTATCTTGACAACTATGCCCCTGATGCAAGAACGATTACTATCAAGGCGTTTGATGATCCGACGTATCCGTTTGCTGCAGGCTATTGGAAAAAGTTTGAACAGGTAAACATGCCACAGATACTTGACATAAATGTGCCAGCAAGTGTATCTATTGGCTCGACACTTGTGATTCCTGTATCTGTCACTCCAAATGCCACTGTGTACTATTACTTTACAAATCCTCAGGGAAAGATAATTGATGAAGGAAACATGATGTCACAGAACGGCACTGCAAAGATAACACTATTGCCTGAAAAGACTGCCACTCTTGAGCTAGGCTCAAATGATCTGCAAGTATTTGTTGTCTCTGATGAGGCATACAAGCCAGACATGTATCGCACTAGCTTTCTTGTAACAAAATATGCGACACCGCTTGCTGTGGATAATCTAATACCCAGTACTGCACCGCTTACAGATGACAATGGTTATCTATTTTTTGGAATAATATCTGCAGGAGTTGTAGTTGCAGTGATACTCTATGTTGTAAAAAAGAGGCAAGCATCATAGATGGGATTTAAAAAATTCCTTGTCAAACGCGCAATCACCATGTTTGGTGTATTGATGGCAACACTGCTTCTTACGATAATTCTTGTTGGCTCTAACATGGATTCAATATCAAAGCAAAGTGCTGCACTAGACATACGGCAACAAGTGACAAACAACAAGAGCCTTCTTTCAAGTTTTAAAACAACAGAGCAACTTGACTCGTATATTGACAATCAAGTAAAGATGCGAATCACTGCACTTGGACTTGACCAGCCTTGGTACTCGCCACAAAGAATTGGATTGTCGATGTACAAAATTTTGACACTAGACTTTGGCCATGCCAAGTTTCTTACAAGTGACAGTGGCTCGTCTGATGTTCGGGACATAATACTTGAGAAACTTCCAAGGACAATTCTTCTTTTTACAACGGCCACTGCCATTGTATCAGTCCTTGGAATATTTCTCGGAGCAGTATCTGCAAGCAAGGTCAACTCGAAAATTGACAAGATAACATCGGGGTTTGCAATAATATCTAGCAGCTTTCCTGTCTGGTGGATTGGAGTATTGATGATCTTTGTCTTTGCATTTCTCTATCCTGTATTTCCTGCAAGAGCAACTCCTGATGTTCCTGCGTCAGACCCGGGATACTTGGGCTCGCTCCTGTATCACATGGCGCTTCCATTGATAACACTTGTAATGATCGGCTTTGGCTCTTGGGCATATCTGGTGAGAAATTTCTTGGTGGGTGTGCTCCAGGAAGATTTTATCACGGCAAAAAGGGCTGAGGGTATTGATGAAAAACACATACTGTTCTCGCATGCACTAAAAAACGCTGCTCCCCCAATTGTTACAATACTTGCACTTAGCTTGTCCGGTTCCCTTGGTGGTGCAATAATAACAGAAGCAGTCTTTGACTGGCCTGGAATGGGCAGGTTGTACTTTGAGGCGATAAGCGTTCTTGACTTGCCAGTGATAATTGGAGCAACCTATGTACTAACTGCATTCTTTCTTGTTAGTGTCTTTGTAGCTGATGTCTTGTATGGATACTTTGATCCAAGGGTGCGAAGACAGTGAGCTTTTCAGCCAGAGCAGTGTGGAAAGAGTTTTCACACAGCAAAATTGGGATGACTGGAGTTGCAATACTTTTAATTCTTTTTGCCATGTCCATTGTTGCATTTGTAACAATACCTCTTGACATCTTCAAGACATGGAACGATCCAGCAAGCTGGTTGCTGTATCCAAAGTCTGCCCAACCTGCATGGGTCAACTATTTCCAATCTGAAAAAATTCCAGAGCACTTGATACTATCACCTGTCCGCTCATCGCAGCAACTTGGCTCTGTCAATGTACTGACTGATTCATTTGCGGTAAATTATCAGTATGATGGTTTTCCAAGTGATTTTATCTACCAGTATGCTGCAAAATACAGCGGCTCGCCGCTTTTACAAATATCTGTGACAAGGCCCGATGGAATTGATTTGCACCTTGTATCAAAGTCATTGCCTTTTGCAGGCAATGATTCTGTATATAGCAGTATGATATTTTCAACACAAAATGTCATACTGAAAAACATTGCAGATAAAAGATCAAACTATGCATTTTCACTTGATGGCATGTCTTCTGAAAAAATCATTTTTTCAAAACTTGACGAGAACAAAATTCTAAAGGGCCTGTATGTATTTCATGTTCATCTGTATGACGTGTCGACAAAACCGGTTTTGGAAAAATCACGCCTGATTCTTGGTGGGCAGGTATATGGAGTCATGGGAACTGATGAACTAAGAAGAGACCTCTCAATTGGACTGCTTTGGGGCACGCCTCTTGCGTTATTCATAGGCATAACGGTATCAATTGGTTCTGTAGTGATTGGTCTGATCTATGGTGTCTATGCTGGCTACAAAGGAAGGGCAACAGATGAAGTTCTGATGCGCTTCAACGACATCATATATGCAATGCCTGCCTTGCCTCTGTTGATTATTCTTGCAGTAACAATCGGCAACAGCATATTTCTGATGGTTGGATTTCTAGTGATATTTGGTTGGGTTGGAATTGCAAAGGTATCTAGAAGCATGGCAATGCAGATTAAGACACTCCAATATGTCGAGGCAGCACAACTAATGGGCCAGAAAAATTACAAGATACTCTTCAAACACATCTTGCCGCAACTTCTTCCATATGCGTTTGCAAGCATTGCAATTTCTGTACCGGGCGCAATCACCACTGAAGCCGGCCTGAGTTTTCTGGGGCTGGGAGATCCGACCTTTCCAACATGGGGTCAGATACTCCATGATGCAAGCTCGTACAGTGCGGCGGCCCGTGGAATGTGGTGGTGGATTATGCCTCCTGGCATAATGATCGCGGTGACAGGTCTTGCGTTTGTGTTTATGGGCCACGCAATGGATGGTATTGTAAACCCTAAGCTTCGACAGCGTTGAACTGGCGAATTATCTTGATGGTATTATCTGATAATTTGATTGTGTAGGCTGCTGCATTTGGATCAACTGACTGGGCAAGTGTCTCTGCGAACTGGGTCTTGTCTCTGCCTCTCTGGTACATTCCACCCGATTCTTTTATGCATAGTGGAAACTTTTGCATCTTTAGTCCGCTCTGAAACAAATGTGCGATGAATTTTTTATAATTCTCAGGCAAGTACCAGTCTGCCTTTTTTTCTTCGCATGTCATTATCCATGTATCAATTGTATTTTGGAATAATGCTTTGCTCCTTAATTCTTCAAGGGTCATTTTTTATTTCTAGAAATCTGCTCGCTTCATCTTAGAGCCGCATCGTGGACACATTCCGCCCTTGTATCTGTTGTTGCATGCAAGGCAGATGTATTTTACTCCCTGGTTCTGTCCAAAAAATCCTCCGCCACCACCGACGCCTGCATCTGAGCCCATTCCACCCATGCGCTTGATCGACCTGTTTCTTAGGATTAGCGGGAAAATTATGAATACGGCAAGTGCGATTGCTACTCCTGAGAATGGAGGCCAGTTTAGGTATGATGCAAGCAATTGGATTCCTATGCTAAACGCCAAAGATCCAAAGAGGAATACTAGATATGTCTTGTAATTTATCAACACTAGTGGTTACATCAAAAAGCTTATAAATTTTTGTCAGGATTAATCCAAACTTATAGTTGTTTCAAGCAGGTTGCCATCACGATCATAGGCAAAAATGTCACCATCTTCATACGGTGATTGTATGATGATTGACACAAAACCAAAAAAGTTGTGCAAATCGGTAACTGATGGCTTGGCAACACCTGATGGATGAGAGTGGACTGTTCCTATGTAACTTGTATCAAACGGAAGAAAAGAATGCGGAAATCCTGCAAATGTGGGACCTGTGTGGAAAAATGGTGGAATGACCAAGCCTTCTACAAGCACTTTGCCCTTTCTTGACTTGCCCCTGAGTACCAATATGCACTCGTTTGGGTGGTTCATCTTACAATATGACAAAATGCTATCCCTGATCTCTTTTTTTATGGTTATAGTTCTCTTGAGTTTTTCTTTCTTGGAAAAGATCATTATCGTTACTTTTACATCACACGCTAATTAATCTTCGACGTGACTTACTTCAGCAAGACTTTGGAGCCTGTCAACCTTGCAACACCTGATTCTATCTCTGAAATATTTTTTGCCAGAGTGTGATTGCCATCACTGATCTCTTCCTCCAGTTTCTTTTTGATCCGTTCCATGTTTGCTATGTCTGTCTTTGCCTTGTACAAGTCATGCTCTTTTGATTCTAGTGACTTGATATCAAAGACTGTAAGATCTTTTTCTAACGCTGCCACCTTCTTGGAATATGCCTCTTTTAATGACACGAATTCATCAAGTCTTGATATTGTCTCCTGAATTTGTTCTATGGATTTTTCAGAGTCCTTGACAGATATGGAGCCTGAGATTACTGATTTTTCTACTGCCTCTAAAATCTGTACTATGGAATCCTTGTTGTGCGGGGAAATTACATCGTATGGATTGGAAAGAAGTTCATCCATCATCTTTCTTACTGGTTTTTCAAATGATGAGATGTAGCTGTACCTGCCAAGTGGCCTTGAAATCTTTGAGAACTGGAAATCGATGACATTTTTTATATCTGACTTTTCAGACGACATGGGGTCTATCTTGTTTTTTATTTCAAGAAACTTTGTGTGACCCTCACTTGATCTCAGATCATGAATTTGTTTTTCAAGACTTGAAATGATATCCTTGAGGGACTGGACTTCTAACTCTATCTCAGACAGCCTGTCATTTTTTTGTGCTATTGATGTTCTCTGCTCTGAAACTTTTTGACTCAAGTCTGCTATGATTTTACCATCTGCCCTGAAATTTTCTGTGGCATTTATTGATGACTGCAATTGATTTCTGCTCTTTGCAACCTTTGCAATCTCTTCTTTGAGACTGTCCGCATATTTTTTTGCAAAAATGTGAATTATCCTAGAGTTCTGTCCTAACACGTCACCCATTTTTTTCAGCATCTGACTTATTTCCGTATTGAGTAGGACTGCCTGATCATACTTGGTAGCACTTGTCAACACTGTTGTCGTCTCTTTTTTTATAGTTGACACAATTGCATTTTTGCCTCTCTTTACAATGACTCTGAGACTCTTGTCAACGTCATCAAGCTTTAGATCATCTGACTCTAGGTGCAAAATTAGACTGAGAATTTTTTTTCGGTGTGCCTCTACTTCTTCCTTGGTAGACTGTGCAATCTCTACCGCCTCTATCATCCGTGGCAATTCGATCTCGTGCAGTATGCCTGGTATCTCTTCTAATGATATTTTTCTTTCAGTCTGGACTGGTGTGGTGGGCTGCTGCTCCTGTGTTTTTTTCTTGCCAAAGCCAAAAACCATTTTTCTTGATCACTTGATATGATATTTTACGAACATTAAATATTATGCAGAACAATGTTCAGTCATCATGAGTGACATACGGCTTGTCATGATAGGAGCAGTTGTGATATTTGCGGGCTTTCTGGTTGCAAGCATCGGAAATGCTGACTATGCCCAGTATGCAGTCCAGCAGCAAAGCTTTGATGATTGCTATGATTATTCCTCGGGTGTTGCAATACATGTCAAGTGCTCAGACAAGAGCTACGATCACATGCTGTACCTACTTTTGTCATTTGCTCTTTTGGGAATAGGGGGATTTGTCATGTACAAGGGAATACGCGGAAAATGGGATCATGATGTTAAAGACAATGAGATGCTTGGTCCAAAGGACACTTGATATCTACTTTATTGCCTGAATCTTGACAAGATATTCTATGGCACTTAGAAACTCGTCATCTGAAATCAATCCCTGTGACTGGAGACTGGCAGTGTGCTTTACCCAACTTGGAATTGTTGTAAAGTTGTAGATTGGTACGCTGTTTGATGCACCTTGTAGTAGCATTGACTTGACTGCATTGAGAAATTCTGTACTTGATATCTTGTCATGTGACCACTGGAATGCACTTGTTGTCCATGGGGCCTGGGGCTTGAACATGTTTGGCATGTTACTGATTGTGGTAATTCGGTATCCGTTGTTTCGTATGCTATCAATTAGCAACTGGAGGTTCTGAATTTTTTCCATATCAGGCATATTTGTCCTGGCGGTTGCATTACCTTGAGCATAATCTTGGAAGTTGAGTGTGACAACTGCATACCCGTCTGCCCTGATTGTATCATTGATGCTTGACAATATCTTGTCATTGAGTATGCTCTGGTTTGTGTCTTGTGCAAGCACTCCGGAGAATACATTTGCGGGGTAGCTGTATGTTTTGTTTACCAAGTCCTGTGGAATCTTGAGTGTTGGACTGCCGCTTATGATTCCAATATTGTTTGATGCCATTGCATACACGGTATCATCATTGGTTTTTTCATATGGTGGCATGAATACAGTTGGGGTGACGCCAAGAAGGCTTGACATCTTTGCTTTTGATTCTTGTAACAAGTTTGACTGTTGGCCTCTTGTAAATATTGTAAAGTCTTCAAAGCTCCATCCATTTATTGCAACATCAATATTGCCATCTTGTATCTTTGATTTTAGATAGTTTACTAGTTTAGAGTCGTTTCCAAATGCTTTTCCTATGATGCCTACTGTAATGCCTGCATCTTTGCTGTCAAAGCTGTCCATTATCTTGACTTGGACATTGTCAAGCCAATAGTCCTGGACACTGTCAAGCCTGAATGCAACACAGTTACAGTTTGGAATTGATGGTTTTTGAGATCCGATAGTGCCTGTAGGTGAACTAGTGAGTTGGCCGGTGGGTGCAATGGTTGTAGTTACAGTGGCATTTTGGTTTTGCATTATCTGAAAAGCGGTAATTGTTCCATCCTCTGTAACACTTGCAGTTGCCCACTCTGAATTGTCATCTGTCTTTATGACCTTGAATGTATAGTCTCCAACTTTGAGGTTTGAAAAATATGCCTCACCTCTTGATGTTACAGGGGACTCGGATATCTTGTTACCATTGCTGTCAAAGAGGCTTACTGAAAACTTGCCATCAGTTGGCAAGATGGGATGCGACTGGGCATTGAGGACCTTTACTGTCACAAGTGAGTCTACTATTGGGGGCCAATTTGTTGTGATCTTGATCTCTTGTGCAATTCCTGGTCTGAGATATACTGGAGAGTAGGAATAGGTCAAGTGGTTTCCAATATGTATGTCAACAATATAGTGGTCATCTGGAGATGTTGTAGGCTCTATCCAAAAACGCAGCGAGTCTCCATCTACATTTGTGATACTGTGGCCCCACGTCTTGTTGTCCTGAGCTGCTCTGACATCGACAGTGGCATTTGCAATTGGCGTCAATCCGTCACTGTAAAATGCATTGATTCGCATTCCTCCGGGGAGAGGAAGATTTACTGTGACGTCTTGTTGCTGCTGTTGCAGGTCCACATATGCAACACTAGAGTACATGCTGTTTGCGTATGCTACTATCTTGTATTGGTGATTTATCGGAAGCGACACAATGTTGAATGGGTTTCCTGTAATTGATTCAATTACTTTGTAGGGAGTCTGGCTAGAATCTTGGTATATGGTAAGTGATACTGGCCAATAGTCTGCAGTATCTCCGTTGGTATAAACAAGTGTCACTGCAATGGAGCCACTAGTGTCTGCAAACGATGGTACCGGAATTAAAAAAAGCAAAGACAATGCAGGTAGAAACATCAAAACGAGTTTTACTTGTGGTCTGTATTTGTCCAAATATCTTTTACCTATTGCATGCTAGAATTTGCTTGTTATTAAAAGTCAATATGAAAAAATACTGTGAACCATATGAGATTTTTAAAATTTAGGGTTTCTAGATCCCGACTCTTTCAGCTCTTGTCCAGACTACGCCTTTTTTTCTTAGATGTTCCAAGATTGCACCAATCAAAAAAATGTCAAGTATTTGCTTGAATCCTAACACGAGAAAGATTCCATATGCAATGAGTTTTGGGTCCTCGTTGTCAAGTCTTACTGCCAGTGCCACCTGCATGCACTGGAGTGCTGAAAACATGCCAACCATCGCAAGCACAAACCCTCCCCCTCCGAAAATTCCTGCATATATTGCACTGCCTAGTGTTATGACACTTACAAAAGGCATGATGCAGCTTGAAAAAAGCATGTAGGGAAAGACAAACTTTTGCAAGACTCCAAACCGTGAATTTGTCAGCGCATCGGAATGCCTCGCAAAGACTTGGAGGTTGCCACTATACCACCTCTTTCTTTGCTGGTACAAACTTCTCAGTGATTCAGGGGCCTCTGTATATGCAGTGGCATTTGTGCTGCCTGAAATGACTGACTTTGTCTTGAGAATCTTGAGAGTGACATCGAAATCCTCTACAAGCGTATCCTTGTGGTAGCTTCCAATTTCTTCTAACACACTTTTTCTAAAAGATCCTAGTGCTCCTGGAACTACGGAAATTGCACCAAATACATCAAGCGCCCTTCTTACAATCTGTATCCCTGACACATACTCTATTGCTTGGCACCATGTGAGCCAGTTTTTCCTGTTTCTTACCTTGATGTTTCCTGCAACTGCTGCAATGTTTGCATCCGTTGAAAATATTGCAGCCAGATGCACAAGTGACTCGCGCCCAATTATTGTATCTGCATCAACTACAACAATTATTTCTCCCGTGGAATATGCAAGACCAAAGTTTATTGCACTTGCCTTGCCGCCATTTGTCTTTTGCAGAACCTTTGCCTGCTTTTTGTATTTTGACATGATATTGTATGTATTGTCCTTGCTACCATCATCTACAAGGATGATTTCTTTGTCGGGATATTTTGTTTCTAAAAGGGCCTGCACTGTAGCATCTATTACCTTTTCTTCATTGTAGGCAGGAACTATGATTGTCATTTTGGGATATGATGCAAGTTCTGGAATTGACATCTCGCGGCGCTTGCTGTAAAGTGCAAGCGGGATAAACAAGAGCGTACTCCAAAACATTAGTGTCAGGCCCCACAGTAGGATCGCCTTTGCTATTGAATTTTGTGTCCAATATGTGTCATAGCCAACTGTTATTCCAAGAGCAACTGGAGATATCAGCAAAAAAATGAAAAAAGGCGAAGGAAAGTTTCTATTTTTTCCTAGTTTTGAAGCAAAACTGCCTTGAAGCATGATCATTTGGAATATGACCATGATTGCACCAAGACCTGTGGCAATCACTGTGATTGGAGAAAATACCATGTATGCCATCATGATAAGCAATCCAAAGATTGCACCGCTTATGATAATCAGGACAGGATCAAATCTTTTTTGGTTTGACACGTCTTTGATGTTGCAATATCACACTAATGGGTCTTTTTGTGTCTTGTGTGTATATGAAATGAATCCGGTATAATTTTTGTATTGTAATCATACCACATAAGTAATGCTAGTGCAAAATTATTACACGCTTGAAGATTATTCTGGCTCTGATTTTCTTGGTATCTTTTGGAGTTATCGATGAGGCATATGGCATGCAGTCGTGCCAGTGTGTTGCATTTAGAATGGATGACATTCAGGACTATTGGCTTGATACCGTACAAGTTGGAGTGATTAGCGAGTTTGAGCACAAGGATGCCGACCTTACAGTCGGTATAATTGGAAATTATTTTGGACAGGACCAAAAGATTGTGGGTACTGTATCTGATGCGCTCAATGAATCCAACCCAAAGATTGTGGTTGCAAACCATGGGTGGAACCATGAGCACTTTAACACTTTTTCAAGGGATGAACAGTCTGCTCTGATTCATGATACAAATCAGAAAATTTTAGATACACTCGGCATAACGCCTAATATCTTTATTGCACCATACAATGCAATCAACAACGACACACTGATATCGCTTTTTGAAAACAAGATGGTTTACCTCAGTACAAATGAGACTCAGGACAGGCCACCATATCGTCTGTCCGGTGCTGCATTTTTTGTATTTCCAGGAACTGCAGAGATTGGTGACATCAACAAGGAAAATACTGCGTGGATGAGCGTGAACCACAATCAGACATATGCCGAAGTTCTGCGAAGCCTGGTCAAGTATGGTTTTGCAGTTGTCGTATTGCACCCACAAGACTATGCAAACAAACATCCTGGATTTGTGTATGATGATACCATAAACCGGACCCAAATGCATGAGCTTGACTTGTTGATTGATGACATACGAAATGATGGGTACAAGATTGTAACAATGGATGATATTCCCAAGAACTCGCACCATGATACTAGATATCCTGGATGGCTTGACAAAAACTTTGATCTGTATTTTCAGGGAAACATGACTAATGCTGACATGATAAACTCGATCAATTATCTAAAAGACAAAAAGGTAATCATATCAAGTGGTGTAAATGACAAGTATCCTCTTCACCAAAATATCACTACGACATACTTTTGGATAGGAGAACCTGCTGATGCTGACAATCAGTACATTGACAACTTGTCTAGTGCATGGGATGATAATTGGGTGAGCCATTATGGGGGAGTGGATAGTCCTGGAAACAGAAGTCAGTATTTTCCATCTGAGTTTATTCCAAAAGAGAATCCGTTTTACTTTGCATTACCATATGATGATTTTGATGGCAACGGGACACGCAAGGCAGACTCGTATGGTGCTGTATACTGGGCTGGCAAACAATCATGGAATGATTCTGTATCCATGGTGAAAAATAGTTGGATAGAGATTTCTAAAGGCGACAAGACTGTATATGCCCAATGGGAGGATGTAGGTCCGTTTGTATCTAATGATTCTGCATATGTGTTTGGAAGTTCTATGCCAAAGAACAAACAAAACAATAATGCCGGACTTGATGTATCTCCTGCCGTGAAAGACTATATTGGTCTGTTAGATGGGAAAAATGTGGTCAGCTGGAGGTTTGTTGATTACTCTGATGTTCCAGACGGGCCGTGGAAGAAAATTGTGACTACATCTGAGGTATATCATTTACAACACTAGGTCTGTTATTTTAAAATAAAAGAGTCAAGTCGTCTAAATATTTCTCATGTATGACTCATCACTTTTGCTCAAGTGATTTTATGTCAATTACAAACCTGTATCTGACATCACTATTGAGGATTCGTTTGTATGCCTCGTTTACCTTTTGAATCGGAATCAATTCGATCTCGCTTGCAATGTTATTCTTTGCGCAAAAGTCTAGCATCTCTTGTGTCTCTTTTATTCCTCCGATGAGCGAGCCCGCAAGGCTACGACGTCCTGCAACAAGGGGAAATGCTCCAACAGATGTCTGCTTTTCTGGAATCCCAACTACTACCATGGAACCGTCAAGTGCCAAAAGCTCAAGGTACTGGTTCCAGTCAAGCTCTGCAGAGACTGTGTTTATTATCAAGTCGAAATGTCCCTTTAGTTTCTCAAACGTTTCAGGGTCTGATGTGGTATAAAAATAATCAGCACCGAGTTTTTTTCCATCCTCTTGTTTTTTTAACGAATGACTAAGAACTGTGACCTCTGCACCAAGTGCATGTGCAATCTTTACTCCCATGTGGCCAATGCCACCAAGCCCTATTATTGCAACCTTTTTTCCAGGGCCTGCCTTCCAGTGCATGAGTGGAGAATATAGTGTTATGCCGGCACATAAAAGCGGCGCAGCTTTATCAAGTGGCAAAGAATCTGGTATACGTAATACATAATTTTCATCTACGACAATTCTGTTTGAATATCCTCCTTGAGTTACAGTGCCATCTTTTTCAGTTCCGTTGTATGTTGTAACCATCCCATCGGTACAATATTGTTCCAAGTTTTTCTTGCAAGCATCACACTTGCGACACGAATTTACAAAACATCCCACGCCTACCTTATCACCTATCTTGTATCTTGTTACCTTGGATCCAGTTTTTGATACGGTTCCTGTTATCTCATGTCCGGGAACCATTGGGAATATGGAACCTCCCCACTCGTCACCCACTTGGTGAATGTCGGTGTGGCATATCCCACAGTATTGTATCTCTACTAGAACATCATTGTCTCCAATCTCGCGCCTTTCAAACGAGTATGGTGCAAGTGTTGCCTTGGCACTCTGTGCTGCATAACCCTGAACTTTCATCATTTTTCTCCTAGATGGTATGATGATGGCTTGATTGTATTTAATGATTGGCAGATGTGTACGCCGTTACTAATTTTTCAAGATTTTTGCATTCTGAAAATTTACTCCAATTGAAAAGGCGTCAAAAGAACTTGTTGTACAATCAACAATGTAGTTTGAATCATTTATCCCGTAGATCTTATCTACACCTGTCAATCAGAACACCATACGATTACAATAGACAAGGATGAAAACGGCATTAATCAGGTCAAGGCATTTGTGACTGATTTTACAGGCGCTATGGGATACTGCGAGTTCCAGATACCGTTCTTCATTGAGGGAGTGCGTGCCGAGACTGCTCAAATGTTGAAGGGTACGGAGCACCACGAGGAGGCAGAAAGAATAGAAAAAGAGACAACAGTTCCGGTGCAATTGACAAAAACGAAACTAGAAGACAAAAAAACTGATCTTAATTTTATGCGAGAAGACATCCTGACATCCTTTGTGCAAGACTTTGATTTCAAAGAAGGATTGGCAAGATTGGTGTTGTTTGGAAGGGCCGACAAGGTCGTTCGTCAAAATGAAACTCTTATAGTCTCTGATGACAAGCACGCCTCAAATCCAAAGCGATATGAAACAATGCCACGCCCTTACATCAGCCAATTGCTCCAAGTGCTCACCTATCTGGACTCTACATATTATCTAGGTGATTCTTTTGGAGGGTGGGCTGGAATTCCACACACGCAGAAAATGTATCAGATCAACATTGTGGATACTAGAACTAGGTCAATTTACAAAACATATGAAGAAATTGTAAATGAAAATCATGTGGAATTGCTTTTCTACCATGCTTCACAATTTACCAAAAAGTGCTTACAGTGGGATGATTTGATACATCATAACAGCAAACCAAAATGCAAAGCATGTGGATTTTTTGAAAGTTGTTCTAATGCACTAAAATGACAATGCAAAAGCTACATTTTTACAAATACTGGTTTCATTTTCAAACCAACATGAGGTTCAACACTGAATACACCTCAATATTAATAATACATTCACACTATGTTTAAAACATGCACAAAAAGATTGGAATGATGAAATTTGTGCTATGTCTTGTAGTTTTTCTAGTTTACAATGTGACTGACTCTGCTTATGCTGATGTGCAAACTACGACTAATGAAACCACGATTTTCATCACAGATTGCGGTACTGGGGGAGCCTGCTTTAGTCCATGCCCAATTACAATAGTCAAGGGGGATACCATAAATTGGGTAAATTCTGACAGTTCCATCCACATGATTACAAGTGGTAGTGGTCAAAGTGGATCTGATGGTTGGTTTGCAAGCTCGTTTATTGCACCACATGGTGTATTTTCATACAAGTTTGACAGGATAGGACCATTTACTTACTTTGATAACTTGCATCCAAGTTCAGCAGGAGTTGTAATTGTGGGCAAAACAAAAGATTCTGTACAGGATCATCTTCAACAATCATATTTCTCAGACTGGTGCAGTCGTTAAACTATTCCAGTGAAAACGCATGTGGAATCTTCAATACATGTTGTGACTTGGAAAATTTCTTCAGGTGTATGAAATGCATCGTGCTTTAATCTCAAAACCCTGTAAATTATGGGACCGTGGCCTGCCTCTACGTCTGTTGTGATGTAAAGTATGTGCTAAGAATCCACATGCATTGTAATTCTCTTTAATTTTTCATATTCGACTAATGCATATTTTTCCCCTTCAATTTTATCTGAGACCTCATTTCTTGACTTCTATGCATTGATTGCAAGGGCTTTCATGTTTTATGCATACCGGATAACATGTAATTTGAAAAAGTGGTGTAGATTTTACACACATGGTTTTCCAGAACCTGGAAATAGTCAGGGTGATGAATGACCACTTGGCGCACATATTCACAGATGGTCTTTACCCGTGACTGGTTTAACAGAGACTTGATGTCTTATAAGATTCACGCATCTTTTCTAAGTTTTAATTAATCTCAAGATATGTTACAAAAAATATGCGAGCATACCATTCAAGAATGAATCAGTAAATACACTGATTTGAAATTACTGGTAAAATCTAAAATGGTTGACATTTGTTTTCATAAAATGTTTTTCATGACTTTACACTGATAATATTTATTCATGATCAGTTCATTTCTCTTTGTTATTTTTTATTTGAACTGCTAGATTTACCTAATAAAGAATTGTGATACTTTGTTCATTAACTTTGTTAGCGAATGCTATTATAATAATTGGATTATAGTTTGTTAAAAATGAGTCAAATATTTGGAAACGGTACTGATAAGAAAATTTTGATCCTTTCTTTTGCCGCAGCTGCTGCTACTGTGGTTGCAGGAATTTTACATTTGCGGATGGTGCCAGGATCGTTGTCCCATAATTTGGATCAAGGAATTTTATTTCTAGTTGGAGGAGCACTGCAAATCTTTTGGGCAGTTCCAGTCATAAAACGATGGGGAAGAATATGGCAAGTAATTGGGATTGTGGGGACGGCAGTCTTTTTTGTTTTATGGTTCACAGATAGACTCCATCTTATGCCCGAAGGTAATGAAATGCATGGGGGCGGACCGTCAGGCCATGTCTACCAAGGTAATTTTTCACAAGGAAATGTACCAGAAGGTGGATTTCATAGGGGGAATACTCACGGGTCTCTGGGAATAGGTCTGATTCTCACGCAACCAATTGAGATATGTCAGATTGCATTCATTGGATTGTATGCCGTGCTAAGTAAGATGATGTCAAAACAGAAAAAGGCAGACAATGAACAGCCTAAAGTTCCTATGGGATAATAAAAGACATCGTTTCAGAACCTCTTGGTTTTTGTAAAATATGTCATATGGTAGAATGTGATAGTGAATTTGCCAGGAGTCATTAAAGAAGAAGCTAAACTCAGTGTCTCAGACAATTATGTGGAAATATCTACAGAACATGGAGAAGAAAAGAGCAAAACTATATCCGAAAAGAACGATGAGCCTTTCCTTATCACTGAAATTTACTCATGCTAGAAAAAGTGGATTCTGTGAAATCTAATGCAAAACTAAACAATGGAATTTTATCAGTGGAAATTCCAAAAATAACTGCAACTCAGAAACCTAACCGCGGAGATATTACCATCTGATAATTTTTGTCATCTAATTACAAAAATGTCGCGATAACAATAGTCATTTTATGAGTGCACATGATTGGTTTATGTCATCAGAGATTTTAGGGATAGTTGCTACAAGATTTTTGTGTGATAGTAATGCCCTTTAGATATTTTCTGGTGGTACACCATTTTTAGGATATTTTTTCATTTTATACATCTTCACCAAATTCCACATCTACCCTGATGTCAAATTTTCCTGTCTTATTTTACTATAAGTACTGGAATCTTGGAGTCATGAAGTACACCATTAGCCACACTGCCAAGATATTCTTTACGTGGATTTCCCTCACCTCGCGAGCCCATCACTATGATATCAGATTTGCTTGATTTTGCATAACCAGCTATTGTCTTAACTAGATCACCTGATACTACAACTTTTTCATTGAATACAATTCCATGTCTTGCGGTACTTGTTTTTGCATGAGACATTATCTTTTTAGCATTCTTCATCAACACAATCCTGTATGATTTCAATATTTGCGCTACTTTTGGGGAGAAGTTTGGTATGACATAGATGCCAGTTATGGCGGCATTACTCTGTCTTGCTAGTGAGATTGCCTCATTTAATCCTCGAATAGAATTCAGTGATCCGTCAAGTGGCACAAGAATCCTCTGGAATCTGTTTTGTAACATGTTTTATTATTTGGGTCCTAGTTGATTTAAACTCAAAGTACAATTTCTAATCTTGATAATCCGCATAAAAAAAGATCTATTTTTCAACAGACATTCATGCTAATTTTGTTCACCCCTTAAGATATTAGGCAAGTGCAGATTATCAAAAATGATATTCTTCGTTGATATATTTATCGTGAAAAGATCAAAACTGGATAATGCTGTTTGAACACCCTGTCCTACTAACCTCTATTCTGAAAAAAGCAATTACAGTAACTCCAAATACAAGTGTGATTGCCGCACTAGACCTTTTACTACGATATAGAATAAAGCGCCTAGTAGTGATGAAAAACAACAAACCTGCAGGCATCATAACAGAAAAAGATCTTACAAGATCCACATCCGCATTTAGTGGACGCGCCATTGGAGACATGATAGTAGGTGACTTTATGTCAGAGAATCTAATAACAGTAAAGAAAAACAATTCTATTTATGATTGTGCCAAATTAATGAAAAAGAACAGCATCAGCTCAATCGTAGTGCTAAATGAAGATGACTCCCTTACTGGAATTATCACTAAAACTGACCTTGTTGGAGCATTTTTGATCAATGGTGCAACAGACAAGAAAGTGTTGGAATACACGAAACGTAAAATAATTACGGTAGATCCTAAAGAGTCACTTTTCGTAGTTCAAAGTGTACTTGTCAACAACAAAATCTCGAGGGTCATAGTAGGGAAAAATAAAATACCTGTTGGAATTATCACATATCGGGACTTTCTCCCTGCTAAAACAGCTAATTGGATACAAGAGTATGCTGAGATAGACGATCTAGAAGAGTTGAAAAATCATCCAAGATTAAATGAATTTAATGCAAATAGTCTTGATCATGCCCTTACATTTAGAGCAGAAGACATCATGACTCCAAATCCTATTGTAGTAAACAAAAATGAATCCATCTTCAAAGCAGCATTACTAATGATTCGTCATCAAATAAGTGGATTACCTGTAACCCATGACAAACTATTGACAGGAATTATTACAAAATCCGATATTGTGAATGCCATATCAAAAGATTAGAAAATCCAGAACAATCAAAAACAATGATTTTGGTTTAAAAAAATTCCGCAAAATGCATGCGCCATATGTAATGCACTAAGAAGATACTCGAGAAGAAAAACAAGCATGTGTGATCAATTCAGCTATGTGAGACACCAATTGTTTGTCTTTTGACATTTATCCAATGATAAATTGTATGATCTTAAGTTTTACGACCCTAATACAATCCCGCGAATAAACCTAGACGAACCATTTTTACCGGTTGTCCACACTCGTTTGAAGAGAAATGGAATGTAACGGGAACAAAAATACGCCGCAGTGTATTTGGCTCACCCCATCTGGAAATTGGAACTATTTTAGATGCTCAATTATTAACGCCATCAAAATTACCTGATTAATTTGTGTTTACTTGAACCACTGTTCTAGGTTGTGACTTTTTTTATCTAGCGCTTTTTTGAGCCTGTTCAATGAAGTATCCACGCGGTCAAGTGAAAAGCTTCTCTCCTTTGTCAGGTAATTTACAACTCCGGAATAATCAACGTTGCCAAACTTTATCTCAGACACATCAGCAACCTGCGGATTCAAGAAAATATCGCGTATCTGTTTGTAGTCGATCTCTTCGAGCTTTTCCTGAATCTGTAATACATTCTCAAGGGAACCGTTGTCCTTTATCATCTTCAATGCAGTCTTGGGACCAATCCTCTCAAACCCGTCAGGATTAAAGTCAGTGCCAATCAGGATGCCAATATCTACGAGCTGCTCTCGTGTCACACCCAATGATGACAGTGTCTTGTCAAGATGAATAATTTCAGGCTCTATCTCAATAGTAGTATTTCTGTTTGGCAGTTTTCGCTTGCCACTATTTGTAAAATTTCTGACAAGTTTTTTTGCGCCAAACAACAACGAATCAAAGTCCTGACTTGCAGATGCATATGCTTGTCCAGATATTGTCATCTGTGCAGCAGTTGCCTCACCCTCTGACGGTGCCTGTATCCATGGTATGCCAAACAAGTCCAGAAATTTTTTTGACTCGTCTACCATGTCGTCACGCAAAACAGATGTCTGCTGGGCAAACTTTTTTGCCTCGGCATAATTTCCCTCGCTTATTGCTTTCTCGTATTTTATAGTGGCATCTTTTTTTACCTGCTTTCTTCTCTGAATTTCTGCAGACTTTAACGACGGGGGCCTACCATCAAAGACATAAACAGGCTTTATACCAAGTGACAAAAAGTTGATGTTCCTGTAAAAAAGCCCACTGATGTGACTTGTTATCTTTCCGTTATAATCAGTTAATGGAAGGCCGTCAGGTCCGCGAATTATGGATAGAAACTGGTATATTGCATTGTATGCATCTATTGCAACAATTTTTGATGTAAACGATTCTAGGTTTGTCCTGTCCCTCACACAAAGCTGTTTTAGATCTAGGCCCATCTCTTGATGTTTACGTTGTTTTCAAGTATTCTTATTTCTTTTTTAGAAAAGACTTGTCCCAACCCTTTTCGATAATTTCCTCGTAAATGTTTGATAGTTTCGGTATTGCCTCTCCTCTTTCTGCCGCATTTTTTACCTTTTCCCTGTAATACAGTTCTATTGCCTTTGCAGTATTGTCGTCAATTGTTATGGAAATTCTAGTCTTTGCCAATTAGTATCACTGTATCATGGGGCCAATATCAATAATAAATTATCTATTATCAATTTTTTTCTGTTTGTGGTATGATGATGAATCCTTCTTTTGTCGGAATCATCCTGACAGGCATGTCCTCTGGGAGGCCAATTTGGGCCAAGAGCGAGGATATGGTAAGATCATCTGAGACTGCATGCTTTTTGCCTGCATATTCTATTGAGACTGTTTTTTTTATTACCGTCTCCATTATTTAGATAATAAATTATCTACTTTATATCCTTTATTATATACTTGATCTACTGATCAGTTTCATTGCCATGTTATTTATGTGCCAAAATCAAACTTTCTGACAAGTGCCAGGTTAGCCAAGTGGAACGGCGACCGCCTCGAGATCAAAAACAAGGCAGCGGTTATGCGCAAGCATGCAGGGGTTCGAATCCCTTACCTGGCGCTTTCTAGTCACTAAAACCCTGTTTTAATATCCAAGTCTTTTAATGCCGGTAGGTATACTTGGTAATCGTAGAGTGGTGTGAGTTGGCACATCTCTGGAATTTATGCCAGGGAAAGACTGGATTAACTAACCAGCTCTTACAGGAGTGTTGATCTTTTCAATTGTTTTTTGTATAATATTTTTAAGATTATCATACGTCATACTTTCCACGTTTCTGCCAAGGCTTGCCTCAATCTGGCAAGTCAATTCTTTTTTGATGTTGTTGAAAATAGTTTGTTGCAAGCCATAATCTATTATTCCTGATTCCTTGACTGTTTGTGCAAAGACTTGTTCAATTACATCCCATGCAATTTCTTCCATGATTATGATCCTCTATCTATACCGCATAAACTGATGTCAAATTCATGACAGAATGGACTACGACCATGTCCTGTACTTGATCATGAATCAACTCTTGAAGTTCAGGTTCAGTCATGTTCTCAAGTTTGACAAGTATGTCATACTTGCCATATGTCCTGTGAATCTCCTTGACTGTCTTGAGTGTCTGGAGTTTTTCTATCACTAGATCTACTTTTCCAGGCTCACAGATGATAAATGAAAATGATGGACTGGATTTATCATCAAAATATTTTGCAGTTTGTTGAATCATGCACTAATGCCTCTGTTGATATTGTGCCCTCATCTCTAATAAAGCGGCGTAATGTGTCATTTACAGCTACAAAATGGTTTGTGCTGTCCTACTTTGGTTGTGTTTCCCTAAATGATACTATGACATATACAAGACAAGTGAATGAAATAGGCGAAAATCAGAATAGTTACAAGATGGGAAAACAGATGCTGGGAAAACTTATTCTCACCTTTGATTATGCACCTGGAACAAAAAAATAACAAGTCTGGAAAAAACAAGTACGTGATCTTTTAGGAAAGTCGTTGTTTTTGACCTCTTGTTTTTGGCCTTTGGTGTAATGATTGGAGTCAGAATCATCACATAGTTCTAAAATAGAACCTTCGCCTCTTGTTGAAAAAATCATTGTCATTCCATGAAAAAACATCTGACATACCACCGTTCTTATTGGTTGGTCGATATACTGATGTGATAAAAAATGGTTTTACTTGAATCAAACTTGGGTATGAAATGTAACCGTTGTGGAAAATATTCTATGACATCTGACGATGTAACAGGGGAGAAATTTTGTAGGGGGTGCGGCTCTGTCGTACTTGAACGCATTGAAGACTCGAGAGCAGAGTGGCGCTTGTCTTTAAAAGATGAACATGATGATAGGACAAGGACGGGCTCTCCAACTTCGCTTGCTATGCATGACATGGGCCTTGCCACCATAATTGGCCGCCAAAATAAAGACTCGTCTGGAAAACCACTGTCTTCGCTAATGAAGAGTACGATAACTCGTCTACGAGTATGGGATAGTAGAAGTCAAATGCATGAATCTACTAGCAGGAATCTCACAGAGGCGTTTGGTGAACTAAAAAGGTTAGCAGACAAGCTTGCACTGCCAGATGCAGTTGTAGAAAAAACCGCATATATTTACAGAAAAGCGTTGGAAAAACATCTTGTAAAGGGAAGATCAATTCCAGTACTTCTTGCAGCAGCATTACACATTGCCTGTAGGGATAGTGGGACACCGAGGACATTACGTGAAATTGCAGATCAAAACAATGTGAAAATCAAGTATGCATCAAAATGCTATAGGCTACTTTTACAGGAACTTGATTTGCGAATGCCTGTTGTAAATCCAGTACAGTGTATCTCCAGAATCGCAAGCAAGGTGGGTCTGAAAGAAAAAACAAAACGTGGCGCTATTGCAATTCTTGAAGATGCAGTCAGTAAAGACATCACATCGGGAAAAAATCCAATGGCGCTTGCTGCAGCCGCATTGTATCTTTCATGTGTAATAAATGGGGACCAAGTATCCCAAAAAGTGATTGCACTTGCAGCAGGAGTGACCGAAGTGACTATACGAAACAGGTACAAAGGGCTGGGAAAAACACTCAACTTGGATTTGAGTGGACCGTATAATCATAGCATTATGCCTGATTATGTAAAATAAATAACCAAAATCATTGATTTTCATTAAATCATCTAAACCCTTTTTGTCATTGACTTCTATGAGCCATCATGAAATCATGTTTTGATAAATATTTCCTTAAGTAAGATAAGAGCATGTAATTATCAAGTATCATGTCAACAACTGGATCATGTAAAAAGTGCGGATATCAAGCAAAACCCAGAAAAGACTATCATGCTGGAATGGATGCCATTACTTGTCCAAAATGCAGCACTGAATTATCTTGAAGACTTGATATGGTGTTTACATCTGCACACGAATCTAAAGTTATCATAAGTAGTATCATGATATGCAAGTATTGAATCTAAAAATGATCAAGAAATTTTTTAAAACCGGGTGGAACTCAAAAGGTGCCGAATCTAAAGAAGAACACAAGGCAGAACAGGAAGAAATGAACGAAGAAACTCATGAACTAGAACAAGTCAAACAAGATGAACAAGAAGAGATTCGAGAAACAGAAGATGAAGAATAATTTTGATCTGGTACAATCACTACCTCACTTGAGGTGCTGACGTTTCATGGATGGGGACAATTCTTGGAGACAAGGCATGTGTTCTGATTGTAAGAGGGTACATTGTAAACAGGGATCCAACTGTGATTGCCACTGGGATAAAAATAGATAGATTTGAGATGTCATTTTGTAACTATGATATCTGGTGGAAAAAATACGAGTCAAGTCTGGTACCATGCGAACTATCAGCTATGATGAATCAGGACAAATACTGGAAATAGACTTTCAGCATGGTGGAACTTATCGGTATTTTGGGGTGCCAAAGCAAATCTATGACAAGCTGGTAAAGTCCGAATCGTCTTATGGGGAATACCATGACCGGTACATCAAGAACAGGTATAGGCATGAGAAAATTGCATGAATGACTTGGATTCCGGTACGCGCAGAACTGAGAATGAAACTCTAATTACATCATCTGGTTAGTCTGTCACCTAAATTAGAATGAATCCGACAGCGCTTGCAAAAACTTCTGCAGATTCAAATCTTGGAATTCACTAATAAAATGCAAATATGTGTAATGCTTGTTTTCAAGTTGCAATTATGGCATTTATGAAAACTCCTATATGGTATGATGTAATAATTATGTCCTAATTGGAGAGAATGTGATGAAACTGTTACTAGTGGATGATAATAAAAGCATAACAAACATGCTGGACAAATTTCTTACCATGAAGGGACATGACTGTACAAAAAGTTTGGATGCAAGAAACGCATTGAGTATTATGTCAAGGGAAAAGTTTGACATTATCATGCTTGATTTGGCAATGCCGGAATTTAGTGGCTATGATTTTCTAAACGAACTTGAAAAAAATGGAAAACTAAAAGAGCAAAACATCATTGTACTTACAGCATCGTCAATAACAACTGAACAGTCAAATGATTTGTTAAAACGAGGCATAAAATCATGTCTCAAAAAACCAGTTACTACCGAAATATTGCTCAAAGTCATATCATCACTAGGCTAAAAATTCAAGAAAATACTGCACAATATCTTTACAAGTATACATATCGATGCAAATTACAAATCTGAAAACTATATCAAACCTTGTCTAATTTTTGAGTTGTCTTGACTATTTTGTAACAGTTATTTTCGCAAGAATGATTTTTTCGTATAATTCGTTTATTTCATGACTGGCGCATGTGAAAGGGCATTTATCTCACATGCTTGTTATCTTGTACCATGATTTGCCATCTTGGTAAAACCCCTGTGATGGCTATTTGATACTGCGTGGTTACATGCTTTGAGATTTTTGATGTTTGGCTGGTATGTGCATCACCGTTACAATCTTGGCAGAATTTTCAAATTGTGTCTGTTCTTGGAATTGTAAAGTATACTACTGTGCCCAGACCCACTGTGCTTTCAAGCCATATTTTACCACCCAAAGCTTCAACAATTCCTTTGCATATTGAAAGACCTAGGCCACTGCCCCGATGTTTTCTCTTAAGAGATGTGTCTATTTGATAGAATTTGCTGAATAGCTGGGTTTGTTTTTCCTTGGGGATTCCAACACCGTTGTCTTTGACATAAAATAAAATGTCCTTTTCTTGTACCTTTGCACAAATTTCGATCTTGCCTGTTTTTTCTGGTGTGAAATCAACTGAATTTGCTATTAGATTTGAAAAGACTTGTTTTAATCTGTCTGGATCGCTAACAACTGGAGTTTTATCCTTGGTGGAATTTACAAACTCTATTGACTTTGATACTGTCGACATGGAATTATCATGTACCACATCGGCCATAAATTCATCCAACTCAAATTTTGTTTTACTGAATCTCATGGTCTTCAAGTCAAGTTTTTGTGCATCAAGAATATCTCCAATCAATCTTTCTAGACGTGTCGCATTTTGATAAATCTCATCGATGGCCTTAATCTGTTCTTTGTTTAACCTGCCTAGTACGGCAGGATCTTTGAGCATCTCTGCATAAAATTTGATTGGAAAAAGTGGGGTGGTTAATTCATGTGATATCATTGCTGTAAACTGCTCCCTTAGTTCATTTGTCTGGGTTAGGTGCAAGTATTGGTTTAATATTTTCTCTTCTCTTTCTTCTAGTTTCTTTTTTGCTTCCTCTATTTCTTTAATGTCCTTGATAGTCACCAGATTAGTGACAAATTTCTTTTCTGTATCGTAGATGCTGCGAACATTCACTAGAGAAGGAAATGTTGTACCGTCTTTTTTCTTGTGGACAAATGGCTCGTCATGAAAGTTTGTATTTTTGTCATATTTTTCTACAAATTCATTGTATTTGTCTAGGCTCTCGCCTGAAATTAAGAACGAAGCTGGTTTGCCAATTACCTCTTCTTTAGTATATCCAAACAGTTCTGAAAATGCGTTATTTGAGTCAGTAATTTTTAAATTTTCATTAACCAAAACTATGGGAGTTGGGGTTAGCTGATACAATGTCTTGTATTTTTCCTTAGACGTGATAATTGCATGATTATTTTCTGTCATTTTTCTCATCATGTGATTTACATCTGATGCTAGAATTTTTAATTCGTCTGTTCCTTCTAACTTGATTTCTGGATTTTTCCCATCTAGATATTCATCTAATCCGAGTCGAATTTTTTCGATTGGTCCTGAAAGCTTATTTGATATTATGAATGCCATGATTGACACCGCAGATACTAGGGTAATCATGGCAATGATCATGATATTTGTTAGTTGAATGACTGGTTTCAAAATGTCTGTGGGTTTGTATTCTGTCACAAAAATCCAATCAAAGAGTGGTGTAATTTTTGAACTTGAAGATTTTGCATATGTTGTGATGTATGGCACATCAGAATTTGGGGGAGTGTAAGTAAAGGTTCCAGAATTGCCTTTTATGTTACTCATGAATTCTTTGTCATCTCCGTATGACAATGGCTTTTCACCTGCATTTGTAGAGTAAAGAACAAGTCCATTAGTGGTTATCAATTCGTATTCAGATGGAGCATACTGGCCAGATTCCATCTGGGTTTTGATTATGTTGATTACTTGTCGAACATTTGTGACTGCTTTTAAAACTCCTAGGAAATTACCACTCTTGTCTTCTATTCTTTTGGCAATCGAAAATGAGATGGTTCCTGTGCTGTTATCCATCTTGATGTGTCCAACATATATTCCGTTTTTGCTTGCTTCTTGCCACCACGATTCATCATTTTGCCTGTAGTCTGTAGTCCTGTCTGTTTGTGCGACATTGGCCCCATACGCATTAGTGATGAATATCTCATCATATACATTATCGTGAAATAACGCTTTTTCTGATCCTTGCACTTCTCTGAGTCTGTCTGATGTTGGATTGCTGATTAATGCATCCATGAATGGAGTTGTTTTATTTTTGGGCGATGATGTCCAGTTCAAGTCATTTTTGTCTATATATTGTTCAGGATCTTGCATCTTGGAAAATTGTGCTGTAGACCCAGCAGCTGCAGATTTTATGGTTTCATCATCTGCCAGGTTTACCACGTCAACTATTCTGTCAGTTACATAACTGTCTATTCGATTTACCATCATGAGGTTTATTTTTTCAGCATTTTTTTTGATATTTTCCTCCATTACATTTTTGGACTCGTATAGAACATACACCCAAGTCATTACCCCTACTGTTATCATGGAAAAAACCAATAATAATAACGCAAAAGCAAATTTCATTCTATTGCACGCTCTATTGGATTTCTAGGATTTCCTATGCTGTAAACTCCAAATGTCAGTAAAACATATTGGATGTAAAAAAATAGATCAGAAATAGATCCTGAATAATTTGTTCCGTTGATTGCAGTAAATTGAAACAATAAATCGCCCATAGACAGTGATATCATTGAAAAACATATCAGTGCTGTGAAAAAGTCCAGTCTGTTCTTACAAAATAATATTACGCCAATTACTGCGGGAGCTAATGATATGCTGTCTAGTATGGGATATGAGAGTGATACGGCATTGTCTAATGATGGCTCAAAGTCTCCTGCTAGTGTGAATGCATACACAGCTACTGCACTGACAAAACAACTTGACAGAATTGCTATTACTATTGACCATTTTGGGATGGATATTTTTAATGATTTTATAAATGATATGAAAAATGGGACAAGGCATATGGTACCAATCATGAATGCCACATCTGCCCAAGATGGAAATGGCTTTTGATCAAGTATTAGCTCATCGAGTGAAAAAATATGCTGTGCAACAAGAAATGATATTGAAAATACAAAAAATACAGTCCACGTAAAAACATTTTCATGTTTTTTGTATGCCTGGCGCACCTGAAAAATTGCCGTCATTGACAAAAATATTGTTAAGGGTATGTAAAGAAAATCACTAGTTAGCGTTGCAGCATACTGGCCTAAAAAATATCCTATGCCCCATATGCACACAACTGCTAGTAAAGATAAACTGAGATACTTGCCTCTATGCGACTTGGATGAATTGATCTGCAATGGTCATATCACTGTTCTCTTGTATTTAAAAGAAAATACTATTATTTTTATCATGATTGCATTATCTCTTGGTACGGCATACTGTGCATTTTGTTCAATGCGGTACAGTATGCTCTAAAATTTAAAAGATTCATGTAGATTATCATCTGTGATAATAGATGCGCGTACCGGATATGAAACTTTGGGTTTTCACATCTAGTGATTGACATGTACTATCATATGTGATGATCTTGAATTTCTTTATCAATACAATTGAATGCATAGGTAACTGATACTGTAATTCTCTAAAGTATGAAATGGATGAATGCTGTGATCACTGCATTTTAGTAAATAACGTATATCTGTCATATCATGATGAAATAAAGCGATTCTAAAGTAAATTTTATGAAAAGCATGATATAATGCAATTTTTAAACCATTTTTTGTAAATATTTTGATTCTGATCCTGATTTTCATTGCTGAAATTCATATCCTTATATAATATCAATGCTTTTTACAATTCTCTTAGTGTATATGAGAAAAAAATGTATCTTACACTATTTGCTAATCTCAATTCTGTCTGTTAGCGTAAGCTATGTGTCATCTGGATGGGACTTGCAAACTGCACAAGCACAAGATGAAAACTTGGGTACCAGCTCTGGAGTGATTCAAGAACTTCTTACATGGAATTTTAACAACCTTAATCCTGATCAAATTACATTCTCAAATCCCATACGGGTAATGGATGGACCAACTGGGCATTCATTGAAATTTGATGGAAAAAATGATTATGTCAGGATTGCAAGCTCAAAAGTTGGTTACGTACAAGACCTGACCGTGTCAGCTTGGATAAAACCAAATTATAATTTGACATCCGAGCAATTTACCATAATAAGTAAACCTGAATCGTTTTCACTTTATCTAAAGTCCGATGGGCAATCACACTATGCTGAATTTTCAGTGTATGATGGAACCAAATGGCATACTATAGAATCAAAAACACAAATTGGTACACACTGGACACGACTACTTGGTATTTTTGATGGAAGATCTATTGGCATTTATGTTAATGGCACAATTGATTCCGTTGATCTAGTGACCACTCCAACACTTGACGATCTTTTTCCAATTAGCTATGGTAACATTTCCACCGCTGATGTTCTGATAGGTTCATCGGAAAATGGATTGTCTGAAAATAATTTCTTTGCTGGTCAAATTGATGACGTTCAAGTCACTCCGTCAGATGGTTATGTTGTTGGCAGCGCCTTGGAAAACCAACCAGCTTTCACATATGACAATAATACATCTACCATCCGCTCTAATGTGACAATTCCAACTAACGCCACAAATCTCAGTCCAGCACTGTCAAGCTCTAATGCCACAATTCCTAGGATTCCATCTAATGTAACAATTCCAACTAACGCCACAAATCTCAGTCCAGCACTGTCAATCTCTAATGCTACCATTCCTGGAATTCCATTGAATGCAACAATCACCTCCAACACTACTATCCCTGAAATCCCATCAAATATGCCGCAGCCAGTTCGTTACTTTGGGTTCAATCTTAATTCAATCCTGCCTACAGACATGACCCAAAATGCAACAATTACTGCTAATGGAATTCTTGGAACTGCCTTGCAATTGACAGGAGGATATGTGTCTACAAGTATTCCTGAAACAGATCATCTAGAAAACTTGAGTTTGTCTGTATGGATTCACCCAGATTATGGCACAGGGGGAAAAACAATCACGATTGTAAACAAGGCTAATTCCTTCCTGCTCCAAATCCAAAATATTGCAGCTGATCAAGGAACAGCTTCCTTCTCAATCTTTGATGGAATAACATGGCATACTGTTGAATCTAAAGCAATGATTCCAATTGGCTGGACTCATCTTGCTGCTACGTTTAACGGGACTGGTATCAGCCTCTATGTAAACGGCATTCTTGATTCAAGTCAGCTCGTATCCACACTTGGAGTCTCTGAATCTGGGCAACTTCAATCAGGTCTAGTACATCTAAATTCTGATTCTAATGTGCTGATAGGATCCCAGCTAGGAAATCAGGGAGCTGACAATCAATTTAATGGTTTGATTGACGAACTGGCAATATTTGATGTATATCTTGATAGCACACAAATAAACAGTATTTTTGAATCAACGGTAAAATCAACTGGATTTACACCTTTGACTGTACTCCCCCCACTTATTCCAGAAAACATTACCATCACCCAAATCCCGATACCTTCTACAAAATTAAACTTTAGTTCAACTTCCCAAAACAAGTCAAATACATTTGGAGATGTATCAATTTCAACAGGAGTGAATGGCTCTGCACTTGAGCTCTCGGGCAGCGGTTACATGTCTGAGAACCTAACTTCAACAAACCAGATCTCACAGTTTACAATTTCTGCATGGGTAAAGCCTGATTATCAGAAAGGCTCTGCAGAATATACTATTCTAAGTAAAGAAAAATCATTTCTCTTGACAATTCATAACAATCTGACACCTAGGAAGATCGCATTATTTTCAATCTTTGACGGAACAACTTGGCATACTGTGGAATCCAAATCCAAAATTCCGGAAATCTGGACTCATCTTGCTGCCACGTTTAACGGAACTGACATCAGCATCTATGTAAATGGACTAAAAGAGTCCACCTTGCCAGTTTCAAGCATTGGAATTTCGATCGGCGGACAACTGGAAACAAAGACCATCCAAAACATTGAATCTAGTGCTGATGTGCTGATTGGTGCACAGCAAATATCCCGGGATGCTACAACAACAGTCCAGGGTCTATTTGGAGGCAAGATAGATGAAGTACAAATCTACAAATCTGCTTTGTCACCTTCTGAAATTTATGTTGAATATCTAAAAAATGCAGCAGCCGCAAGAGGACAAATTCCTTCTACCGTCTCTAACGCTACAGTTCCTATGGTTCCATCAAATATGACTACGTTGTCTAATGCGACTCTTTCCAATGCTACTACATCTATCATTTCGTCAAATACGACCGCTCAATCTGGCATCACATTGCCAATTGCAATGTCTGTGAAAAAACTCAAAACGTCTTATCTGATGACTGAAAGTCCTGAATTTGTCTTTGAGTTCATAAGTTCGGATGTTCTCAAAAAACATGGCAAATCAACTAGTGAGTCATTTGGAGAACAACAGACCGGAAGATGGTCTGATAAAAATGGTACAATCAGTGTAGATGTGACTGATCTAAGCGGAAAAAGCATCCCAGTAAATGTTAACTTTGTAAAATTACGAGACGGCAAATTCGACATCAAGCTTGGCTCTGAGAGGGCTGGAAAAGCAGGCATGTATACAATGAAAATCACGCTGGCCGAAGGTGGAAAGACATACACTACAGAATCAACTTATGCATGGGGTCTTGTATCCCTTAACACTGACAAGAGCATCTACAGACCAGGTGAGACGGCTAATCTTGTAATTGTAGTATTGGACAATGATGGGCATTCTGTTTGTAACTCTAATATTGTGATGAACATACATGATCCTACCTCTGGTGTGACTACACTCTCAACAGGAAATGGAATAACTGCCAATCCATCATGTGGTCTATATGATGCACAATATGTGGTTCCAGAGGTTGGAAATTACACAATAGATATGACGGCACAAAACCCATCTGGTGTTGCAAACTTTACTACATCATTCTTGTCTGCAGACAACTTTGACTTTGATGTGATAAGAACATCTGATAGCAAGATTGATCCCACAAGTAATCCTAATTCATTTGACGTGGCAATTGATGTTTCTTCATTTGTAAACGTAAACAACGTGATAATCCAAGAATCGGTTCCATCTTCATTTAAGGTATCTACAGATGCTACCGTTCAGACAATGGGAGATGTTCAGATTTTGACTTGGTCAAAATCTTTGATAGGAAACAAAACCTCCGTAAGTTATACATATTCTGTTCCTCCTGTATATCCACAACTTTATGCCTTGGGTCCAGTTCAAATTACATCCGGTTCTAACACATACTTTAAGGAAGCAAGACCTTGGTTTGTTGCAGTAGATCCGTCTGTAAACCGGCTCTATCTGCGTGCATTTACATCTCCTGACGCCCCCACCTTGGGAACTCACTCTGCCATACTTCCGGTAGGAACATTCAAGGGTAACAGTGGTACCGGGTTTGAAGATTTATCCATGTCATCTGTAATGGGTACTGCTACAACATCCGTCACAAAAACCCTGACAAGCATTGCCCAGACTGCACACCAGGACAATTACATTGCACGATTTACCTCAAGTTCGCTTGCAGCACAGACGATACCTGCAGGCACATGGACATTTGCATTGCAAACCTCAGAAGCTAATAATAACGCCAACTCTTTCATTGTGGGATCTCTATACGTCTGGAGACCTTCAACTAGCAGTGTAGTGGGGTATGTATACGATAGTGACACTGCACTTGGAACTGAGTGGGGTGCCACAACAACGGGGAGGGTAGTAACGGTCACTGGCAGTTCTGTTACAACCCAAGATGGTGATGTACTTGTGTTTGAGATGTGGAGACATGCAGCACAGGCAGCTAACACTGGATATGTGCAGACATTGTATTTTGATGGTACCACAGATGTAACAAACGGCGGAACTGCAAGTGCTGCAAGCTATATCCAGTCAGGATCTCCTATGGTATTTGGTACACTTGCTGCAAGTTCAGTAACATCTTCTGATGCTGTACATGTAGCGGTAACACGGAATACATCTCTCTCAGATTCTGTATCGGTTACTGATGCTGTTAGTGTGCATGCTGTAAAGACTGTATCTCTCTCAGACTCTGCAAGTGCAGCCGATGCCGTCTCCACCGCTGCCTCTAGGGCACAATCACAGTCTGAGAACACCCAAGTCTCTGATACCGTGACCACTGCTGTCAACATGACAAAATCTACCTCTGACTTGATAACACTATCCGACACCATGACAACATCTTCTGGCAAATCTCAATCACAATCTGAGAACACCCAAGTCTCTGATACCGTGACCACTGCTGTCAACATGACAAAATCTACCTCTGACTTGATAACACTATCCGACACCATGACAACATCTTCTGGCAAATCTCAATCACAGTCTGAGAACACCCAAGTCTCTGATACCGTGACCACTGCTGTCAACATGACAAAATCTACCTCTGACTTGATAACACTATCCGACACCATGACAACATCTTCTGGCAAATCTCAATCACAGTCTGAGAACACCCAAGTCTCTGATACCGTGACCACTGCTGTCAACATGACAAAATCTACCTCTGACTTGATAACACTATCCGACATCGTTGCAGCCCAAAAGTCTACGAGCATATCTATTAACGACACGACGGAATTGTCTGATGGGCTTTCAGCCGCTGCCTCTAAACAAATTTCTAACTTGGATGAATTGACGGTAACGGATACCGCAAGTTTGTTAAAAATTAGTCCTGATCAATACCTTGTTCCAAACAACCAAACTACAGTAATTGTCACTCCAAGCAAGCCACATCTGATTGTGACCAGTAGCAATGCTGCACTTTCATCAATAATGATTCCAACGACTGTGACATCGCCTACGCTAAGCTATGCTACAATTGTATCTTCAGGAACCGTACACCTCTTACACTCGCTTAACATAACTAAAGATACCAATGGTGATAACAAAACAGAAGTTGTAGTTACAATTCCTGCAGTGACTGATATCAGCAACTCTGCATGGGATGGTATATTGCAACTGCCTACACTTCAATCATCTTCATCGCTAGTACTACCTACTCCGCAAGGTCAGGTGGCCACCGCAAATACGGTAATTGGAATGGGATCTTCTCTTCCTCTGACATTTAACAATGCAACACGTATCTTGTTTGTTGGTGAAGCAGGATCACATGTAGGGTACTTCTATACTCCCACCTCAGTTACTGAAATTATTTCAACATGTACCAGTGATGATCAAAGTGTAGCCAATGGACTTGCTGCAGGCGAAAGTTGTAAGATAAACGTTGGAACTAGTCTGGTAGTGTGGACAAAACACTTTACAGGCTTTGTAACTTGGACTCTAAAGCCAGCTCCTATAACGCCATCTGCTCCTCAACTCCCGACTGCTTCAGGAGGTGGATATGGAACTGGAGTTATAACCCCTATGGAAACTGGGGCAGAGACTGCAGCAGGTATGTTGTCAACAGGGGTTACATTGTATGATGTGACATACGACGTTTGTGATAAGCAACAAGTCCAGTTTACGGTAGGCTCACCTGATTCAACCACTCCAACTGTTGAATTTGCAACCCCAAGCGGCGTGGTAGAAGCAAAAATTTCATCACACCAGCCATATGCCGGACTATATGACCTGACCAAACAGTATGTATTATCTTATGATGCTAAACTAAAGCCTGGAACGAAATCATTCAACATGCTAATTACGCCAGGAAATGGAACAGGTTATGTTACTGCCAAAGTGGATGTGACAAAATGCAAACAAACCGTTAGCTTTACACCAATTCCGATAATTGGCGCAAACAGTCCTGATGCTCCAAAGATATTCGATGTAAAATTACAAATAGGTAATGGTACATGGGTACCTGCAACAGAAACAACTGATGAATACATTACAAACCAAAACGTGACCATTTCCGGTCTAGTTTACAGTCCTGTTCCTCTTAGCCATGCCGAGATAAGGACAGTGAAAATAGATGGCAATACAACAATCGGTTATGATAAAGTTAGTGCAACCGTTACTCCGACTACTGTATCTCACACATATCTTGTAAATGCAACACTACCGCAAGACTATCTTGTACCGCCTGCAACAACTTATTGGATATACGCAAACAATGCAGGAGGATTTGAGAGTGAATCTGATCAATATTCTATCGGGGTATCTCCAGCATATGCTGTGAATGGAACAATTGGATTTGTGATACCTCAAAATGTGCCAGCAGGTTTGACACAAAGCCCACAGGTGTACTTTACTAATAATTCCACTGGTACGCTGTATGGAACAATATCGTTATCTGTTGATGGCAAGCAAGTATCACAATTTGTTGACCATGTATTTGACAGGGGAACGTCTGTAATGGAACTTGACTGGAATGTCGCAAGGACAAATGATACTACTACACATTCTGTTCAAGCAATTGCTACATTTTATGGTCATACAATTGTATCAGACAATGCTACAGTCAACGCATACGTGACCAAAAAAATAATGTCACTTGAAAACATGGTGCCACTGGAATCACTTGTTGATACACAAGGAAACGTTGTTGCTACTCCGGGGTCTCTATATTCGTCGTTTGTATCACATGATGGAGTCACATTCCATGTTGTCTCACCTGACGGAACATGTGTAGTTGGGGAATCAACGGCATGTCTTGTTAGTGAATCTACTATAAACACGAGTGGGAGGTACTCTAGCATCACGCTTGATGGGACAAACTATGTAGTGTATTATTCGGGTGGAAATAGCACGCTGGAGAGATTCCTGATTACCTCGTTGCAGCCTATTACTGGGAACTGGAAAGTTTCACTGGAAAAGAATGGTATAGAACAAAAAGATCTAGAAACCGCTGTACATCTGAACATCAAGTATGTCCCTATAAATAAACAACTCTTGGTCTCATTGCCATGAGAAGTGTATTTTTCTATTCTGTTGTAATATGACTGAAAAATGCACAGTTCAACTCTCAGGTCTCTAAAAGTTTTCTAATTGTTTTTAATTCCTGCATTCGCCTTACATCCATTTTTGGATAGGACATTTTGAGTTTTTTTAGCGTATCAAGAACAATCTGGGAAATAATCAGGTGAGTGTTCTCTTTGTCATCTGCTGGAATGATATACCATGGCGCATTAGGTATGCTTGTGGCAGTTAGACAATCTTCGTAAGCCTTCATGTATTGCTTCCAGAATTTTCTTTCCGTCATGTCAGCAATGCTGAATTTCCAGTTCTTTTTTGGGTCGTCAATACGTTTGAGAAAACGTTTTCGTTGTTCTTCCTTTGAAATGTGAAGGAAAAATTTGAGGACTCGAGTTCCATTTCGGTATAAGTGATTTTCCAGATCTACGATTGAACGATATCTATCATACCAAATAGTTTTTCTGTTGGATTCATCCGCAACTCTTTCACTATCCAGTATATCTGGGTGTACGCGAACAATCAGTACTTCCTCATAATGAGAGCGATTGAAGATGCCTATTTTTCCCCGTTCGGGTAGGCAACGAATTTCACGCCATAGAAAATCATGTTCAAGCTCATTTGCACTAGGGTGCTTAAAACTAAATACTTGACAGCCTTGTGGGTTTATGCCTGACATGACATGTTTGATGGAGCCATCCTTTCCTGCAGCGTCCATGGATTGGAAGATCAACAATATGGAATATCGGTTATGTGCATAGAGTAGATTTTGCAATGAGCTTAATTCATGGATGTGTTCACTGAGTATCTGTTTGTACTGATCTTTTGATTTGTAAACCGGCTTTACCACTGTGGGCCATTTGTTGAGTTTGACTTTTTCTCCAGGCCTCACACGAAAGTCTTTGGAATTTATCTGCATCTAGCCATCTATGTACTGAGAACTTCTTATCCTTGCTGTTTTACATTGACATGATGGTTGCATACTAGGAGTATGGAAAGAATCCCAGGGAAATTCAAAGAACGAAGCCATCGCTTCACACATTGTTTGGCTTGATTTCTGAGACGATTACATTGTTTCTAGGTTTGTAATTTGCTACTGGATCTTTGGTAGAGAACATGCCTGCTTCATTTTTGCTTGAAACCATGCCATTTGTCTTTATCTACATATTTTACAGATTACGAAAATAAAAGCCAGTAAGTGATTATCTGTTCACGGACTGAAATCTATGTTACATATGTGATCTATCTACAATCCTTTGATTATCGCAAACAATAGTCATCTGGTTTCTTTTTATAACCCTGATTATTATTGAGAAAGAAGGAAAAAAGAACAAAATGGTTTCACCTCAAATTATCTATGCACATTTGAAAGCAGTCAGGGATCTTAAGATAGACAAGATGCTAAAGAAAGCAACTACCATCGATGTTTCCTACACTGTATCTAAAACGGTTGGGGCCCTGGTGAATTCAAATTCTTATGATGCATTTTGTATGGATGGTAAAGATGTACTTACTGTGAGTGCAAGAGAACTTTTGGGAACAAAAGATATCGAAAATATGAAAATAAAGCCAATTTTACGAAAAATTCAGGTCCTGACTAGGGATGATACGATAGAAAAAGCGGCTGCAATTTTGTCTCATTATAGAATGCGTTCAGTTCCAGTTGTTGAAGGCAATGAGATAGTAGGAGTAGTTGACGTGAAAGACATTGTTGAACTATTACATAAACAGGATTTAAAATGGATACCTGCAAACAACATTCTCACAGCAGACCCAATTATAGTAAAAAACAGTGATTCGCTTGCAACTGCAAGAAAAATAATGATTACCAAAAAAATAGATCATCTTCCAATCATCAAAGCCAACAAGGTTTCGCATGTCTTAACCTCGATGCATCTGTTGCAGGTGATGAAACCTACTGAAAGGCTAGGAAGCATGTTGCGGGGACTAGACTTACACAAGGAATACCAGTCCGAGATTGGAAATATGGGTAGTGCACGCATTCCAAATCTTGACACTCATGAATCTCTTAGTACTGTAATAGAGTCAATGTTAAAAAATGATGCATCGTGCTGCTTACTCACTTTGTGGGATCACGTACATGGAATAATTACCTACAAAGACATTGTCAATATACTTGAATCAAAAATCCCCAGCGATGTTCCACTTTTCATTGTTGGTCTCCCAGAAGATTACAGCAGTGCCTCGATTGTAAAGACAAAATTCGATAAAATAATTAGAAATCTAATCAAAGTATTTCCTGATGTAGAACAGGCAAAGGCATCAATCAAGACGATACATAATCAAGTCAGTAATAGGCCACATTACGAAGTTACAGTCAGGATATTCAGTCCCTACAGAACCTTCAACTATACTGAAATGGGATGGGATCTCTCAAAAGTTTTCGATATTCTTGGCACCAAAGTAGCCAGAAATCTGGCCCAGCATGGTAAGAAGAAACGTTTGAAGACATCAATTAGAAAAATAGACAAAAAAGACATTTTCTAAGCAACCACATAATATCTGCATTTTTCTCACATCTTGTGCCTTGAGGGTGATTGGGATATTGAAATTGATAAAAACTCACCTGTATGTTATTACTTTTTCATGTAAAATGCGGATCCTGTTTTTGCATTATTGCATGAATTTTTACTTCATGATATGCACGAATAATATCGGTCGCACTAATCACTCCCTCTAGGTTTCCTCTGTGATCTACCACTGGAACACCACTTATCTTATACTGGACCATTAATTTGGCTGCTTTGGCAAGATCCTCTTCAGATTCGATTGTGAGAAGCTCATCACCAATCAAGTCGCCAACTTGTAATTCTTTGGCAGAAGTTCTCAGTGGCAGATATTCCAGTGTGGTTTCAGTTCTTGTTCCAAACTTGAAATACTCGCTATTTTTCAAAAATGTATCATAACTGATTACTCCAACTGGCTTGCCATCGTTATCCGTTACAACAAGCCTTGAGATCTTATTTTTATTCAATGCATTAAGTGCAAATGGTAGAGAATCAGATTTGCGACATGTTATCATCTTGGTATTCATGTAATTTTTGACTTTGTAGATGCCTCTGAATAATGCCGAGAAATTTTTTACAAGATCAGATTTTGTAACAATCCCTATGAGTTTTCCATCCTCATCTACAACGACAATGGAGCTTATCTGAAATGCGTCCATTCGTATTGCACATTGTACTAAAAGTTCCTCTTGGTCATTCATGATTGTTATGATGTGCCTACTCATTATCTCGCTGAGGGATATTTTATCCAAAGTTCTTGTTGTTCTATCATTTTCTAAAAACTTGCCAATATCACGCTCAGTTACTATGCCGATGGGAATGTTGGCGTCATTTATAACGACAATTCGTTTTATATCGTTTTTTTTCATGAGTGATAATGTTTCATAAATATTATTCTCAGAACTTAATGTTATGACAGGAGTGGTATAAGTGACAGATTTCGTCATTATGTGTTTAACCTCACACACGAATTTAAGACACCGGTATGATTCTCAGTTATGATTGTAAGAAAAATTTTGAAGATTCCCAATTTATACAAAATTGGGAATAATCTCTACATCAAGCATGCCATTATTGAAACAAGTCATAATGGACTTGATCTTGGATTTGTACAAAAAGTACTTTTTCCCATCTTCATTAATTGAGCCTGATATGCCAAGAAGTTTGAGGCCATGTAATCTCTGTACTCTCCTGTATGCAGTACTGATTGGTACGCCACACTCCTTGCTGAGATCAATAACTGATTTTGGCATTTCAATTGTTGATTCTAGTATTAGGCGAGAATACTTGTCTGCCATGACTTCTAGCAGAACATCTTTTGTTGTTTGTTCTTGGACAGGTTTGCCCTGGATTAATACTTGCATGACGACTTGATCTCTTTTTATGATATAACAAGTAGGACCGCATTGCCGTGCAATGCAGACTTTCTGTGCAGAATCAGCCAGATTGCCTATAAAAAATCCTATTGTAAAGATGATTATTTTCTCAATGCACTATGGTTACAGGGCATTGTGCGTGCTCTGAGACATGTCTTGCAGTGCTTCCAAGGCGTTTTACCACTGATATGCCTGTGAGTCTTCTACTTCCCATGATTATCATGTCAGCCTTTAGTTTTTTTGCCTCTTTTAGGATTGCATTTGAAACATCATCGTGTACAATTTTGTATGCAGTCCTGGTACCTTCCTCTCTGCATTTCTCCACAACTTTTCCCAACTCTTTTTCCCCCTGTTGCTTGAGGGTTTTGACTATTTCCTGGTAATTTGTTACGGCTGCTCCTGAAAACACAGAGTCGTTTATTGGATAATACACAGGGATGACCATGAGGAGTGTCAGATCTGCTGTAAAGTTTCTTGCAATGTCTTTTGCCAATGCAAGAGCTTTCTTTGACAAGGGCGAACCATCATATGGAATTAGGATATTTTTTAATGACATTTGCAAGTTATAAAATACCTCACCGATATTAACGAATTGGTGCATTATCAAATATGATTTTATCTTGTTATCAACAGTGATAATTTTACCAGTAGTTTTATATCAAATTGAGCAATTTCACTCCATGCTGACTGCGCGAGCAATCATGTCAAAAAAAATAATCACTATGGAGTCAACTACATCTCCAACAGATATCGCAAAGGTAATGCACAAAAACAATGTAAGCTGTGTCATTGTGACTCAAAATGAGAAACCATATGGAATAATAACTGAGAGAAGCTTTTTATCGAAAATTTCAGCACAAAATAAAAAACCATCTGACGTGAAATCGACCGAAATGATGTCTTCTCCTGTTATCACTATTTCTGCATCTGCATCTGTTGATGATGTTGCACAGGCAATGTTGGAAGGAAAAATTAGACACGTACTGGTGGTAAATGACAACCAGCCATTGGGAATAATATCTATAACTGATTTTCTAAAACATTTTGGTGCAATAACTGCTGATTCAGATAGTTACAAAAAAGATCTATACGAAAATTTGTTTGAAGAATACGAATACTGGGATAGATAATAATTTTTTTAATAAAAAACAAGCGTTTCCATAGTGAATGGTATGAAGATGGTGTTGTTTTATTAGTTGATCATGCGCGAATATCATAATACTACCACCAACGTAATAATGCTATCTGAAGTCTATTGCTAATAAAATAATACGAAAGCGAACTTCGACACTGGTAATCATGAGATCGTTTTTAAGCAATTGTGTGATGTATAGAATATGGTAAAAATCAGTAACGAGAAACGCCTTCCTGTAACAGCACAGAATCCGTGGCTTGAACCTCTTTTCACGCAGTGGAATGAGCTACCGTGGTTTAAAACCGGGTTTATGGAGATGGATTCAACATGGGACAAACTTTCAGAAAATTTTGAACACATGTATGAGATGTTTCCAAATTACATGCGACAGTTTCCAAAAGACATAAGCTGCGACCTTGTAGACCGTGGAGACATGTATGTTCTCACTGCAGACTTGCCGGGAATACAAGATGAGGATGTAAAGGTAAATGTAACTGGCAGACATGTGGAAATTTCAGCAGAGCACAAAGATGTAAGCGAGGAAAAATCAAAAAATTATGTCAAAAATGAAAGATCTTTCCTACGGTATAGGAGAATTTTGACTGTTCCAGAAAGGATCGCTGAATCCGATATAACAGCAAAAATGAATAACGGAACTTTGACAGTAGAGTTACCCAAGAAATCAAGCATCAAGAAAGAAACTAAAGTGCAATCAAAGTAACTTTACTATTTTTTATTTCCAAGCATCATGGTTTGATGCTATATAATGTATTTCACCCGGTATCTGTCAAAAGGTGATTGAATGCAATTTGCTTGTAGTTCCTAGTTTTTTATTCGTAATGGAATGTAAAACTGTAATATTTGCTCCCTCTAATAATAGATCACATCTCTGTGTACCTGATTTGACATAATCCTGATGAGGTACACGGCAAATAAACAACATATTTTTATTGAATCATCCTTGTTAAAGAGGGAATGACTGTTAAAAGACAGCCGCATCCTGCAAAACATGAACAGACAAGGAGCATAAGTTATCGACTCCCAGAGTATATTGTAAACGAATTGGAGACAGAGGCAATGCAAAAGGAAGTTTCACAAAATGTTCTGGTAAAACAAATATTGGAAAAATATGTTCGGTGGGATAGATTTGCAGATAAGATAGGCATAATCCCAGTGCCAAAGGAAATTCTCAAGATACTTGGAGATGAAATGAAGGGTGATGAAATAAACAAGATAATTGACATCATGATTCCGATGATAAAAGACTGGGTCATGTTCATGAAAGGAAATTATGACTTGAAGCGGGCAATAGAAGCACTTGAAGATTATATGCGTGCCTCTGGCATGACATCAGATCATAGAATAGAAGGAGGCATACATCATTTCATAATACAACACAATCTTGGGATTAAGTGGTCACTTTTCACTGAACAACTATTAAAGCAAATATTTCACCAGTTTTTACCAGGACTTGCAATGCAATGCAAAACGACTCCTAATACTACTATTGCAAGTATAGCTCTTGGTTCGGACTTTAACGAACACGTATACTAGATTGCATCAGTGTATCTATGATACTGTTACTACTCCGATTCGCCATGGGTGTATAGAACAGAAATAATGGTACACACCAGGCTTGTCAAACTTGTGAGTAAACGTATCACCTGTCTTTAGAATGGGGCTGTTAAACATTGGGATGATAGTTCCCTGACTGTTTATGCTTTGAACTGTGTGATCAATATTATCTTGGTTTTTCCATGTTACAGTTGTGCCCTGTAAAACTTCCAAGTTAAGCGGTATGAAGAAACCAGTGCTAGCCTGTACTGAATTGCCATTTGGTATGGTCACATTGGCAGTTAGATATGATGTTACATTGTCAATTGGATGGCTCTTGCTACTTACTAGATATTCTAAAATGTAGTTTTGATCACTGTTTTTCAATTCTGCACTTATCTTCCACAAGGATCCTGCCGCTGATGCAAGTAGCCTATCGCCATCTAAAATCATGTCGTATGTGGTATTATCTCCTGAAATTACAGGTCCAGATGCATGAAATGAGCCGTCAGTACCATATGCAAACTTCCATTGGCTTGCTGTCATCCTTTCAACTACTGTAGTCTGGTCCGTGCTTATTGTTACAAGACCCCTGTCAATTGTAGTGTGATTTGAAAGTAGGATCCTAACACTTGACTCGTACATTTGCGGTGAGCCAGAGTTTAGTAATGCAATTCCAGACCCTTTCATTATAGTTGAGGACGAATCTGCATATGCCGTACCAAACAATACCGTAGAAACCAAAATTAAAAGTAAAATGAAATGTTTCACTATGGACGAATACATCCAATTTTATTTTAATTCAATTACGATTATCAACACTGATAATCGTTTATGTGCATCATGATAAACTATAATTATCAGCTGAGATAATCATGTTTTGTCTTTAATTAAAAGATTATAGGAGATGAATACATGGTTATAATTCCAAAAGAAGTTCAAGGTATGATGTCTAGACAAAAATTTGTCGTAGTGGGATCTATTGATTTGAATGGCATGTGTAACCTATCTCCAAGAACCTCGTTTTACTTTTTAGAAGATGTGATCTACTGGCTTGATTTTTTCAAGCATAAATCTCACTATAATTTCAAAAATGTTCCATGGGTAAGTGTTGCAGTATTTGACAAGGAGGATCTAAAGGGATATCAGATGAAAGGCAAGGTTAGCTTTGTGACAAACAAACAAGAGAAATCAAGAATTACTGATATCATATGCCGTTCCGCAACAGGTAAGACTAGTGCAAAAATATTTGAAAGAATGGCTCATGCGGAACAACCAGAACTAATAATGTTCAAACCGCATGCGGTATATTCGTTAAATCCTGCAGAGGATTCTGGTACTGCAATCATGATTGATAGTGATTCAGAAACAGTATCTCTATTGGGTGTAAAATAATTGCAATTGATGACTAACAATAGTGAGTACATCTTCTATTTCTGACACTTCATGCCAAAAAGTAGGATAAGACTTGGGTGTAGAGAAAAAATCGGACTCGGGACTGGTTTTTTATTCGACAATCATGCGTAGGTTAAATTTTTTGCATCCTTGCTATTATCTCTGTACAAATTCGGCTCATCTCTGAATCAGAGCCAAGACTACATATCCTTGTCAAATCTGTTGCTGTTACAATTCCAACTAGCTTGCCATTATCTACTACAGGCACCTTGTGGATTTGTTTTTGTTTCATCAGCTCGGCAAGTTCCCATAGGCTTTCTTCAGGATCTATCATGACCAATGGTGTTGACATTATGTCTTTGACAGAAGTAGATAGCGGTTTTTGAAGAGCAATGATTTTACGAACGAGATCCCTTTCTGTTAGTATTCCAACTGCGGTATTATTCTCAGTTATGATAACACACCCAATGTTTGCATCTTTCATCATCTTTGCTGCGTCCGAGACAGTTGATGAAGAGTTGATTGAAACTACATTGAATTTCATCACATTTCTAACAAAACTTTCTACCATGCGATGCATGGCATTCGTGGATTTAAAAAATCTAAATCTGATTATCAGAGATGAGAATCATATATTCTTCTTAAATTCATTTTACAACATATTTGTGACATGTCACAAGAAATTGAATCAATGTACGATTACGTACTAGAAAACATTTCATCAAAATTGCAGAAAATAGATCCAGGGCTTGCCATGCGAGTAATGGAGTATGAAAGAAAATTCAATGATGTAGCGCCTGCTGTAAACTTACATGTTCATTACAAGGCAGGAACAGACAGCGAAAAAAAATTGGACCAATTAAGGTCAAGATATGGATACTGCATGGCAAAAGAGGGAAAATCCAGTCTTCTTGCACAGGGGAACATGAGCCTAAAGACGATAGAAGCAATATCAAACGACCCTGAGGTTGAAACGGTAACAGGCTCTGCTTCAATAGCATCATACTAGTACAATATGCATCTGGGGAATTAGGATCTACCTACTCCTAAATCTAGTCATTGAATTTATTTAATTTAATCATGGCCAAACTTGCCAACTCCTTTTGTGTTGAAAGTGTCTTGATGAAGAACTGTATCACAGATAGGGAGCGGGAGTGAAAAACCCATGGGATTGCTTCCATCGTGCTTTTATGCTCCTGTCACAATTCTCTATTGCTAATACTGTTGTATTGGTAATTTGAAATCAATTTTGATAATTGGGTATTTGTTAATATGTGCCAACATATGTAGTGATTTCCATGAAACAAAAAATTAACAAGATTCTAGTCGCGCTTGATGGCTCTGAGAGGTCATTTAAGGGACTAAGGGAAGCAATTTATCTGGCAAGACAATGCGGAGCAACAATCACTGGATTGTGTGTCACACCTTTTTACACCGTCAACCTTGGACCATTACTTACATCTTTGAAGAATCAAACTCTGAAAGAAGCCAAGCAATTCATGGCTGATGCGAAGAAACTTTGTGCACAAAATGGAATAGTGTTCCATGAAAAAATAATATTTGGAACAGAATCATGGCAGATTACTGAATATGCAACTTACAAAAAGTTTGATTTGATCGTGATTGCTTCCCGAGGGCGTGGACCCATGAAAAGTACTTTCCTTGGAAGTGTGGCAAATGATGTCGTTCATAAATCGAAAATACCTGTATTGGTAGTCAAGTAGTTTGAATTAATGTACCAACTTTTCAATATTGGTATCACTGATACCGGTGGATA
>JAGWGC010000200.1 GCA_028867615.1 Nitrososphaerota archaeon
TGTTCCAAATCCTATCAAAACTACCAAGTCGGGCTGTATGGATCCAGAACTAAAGGACTTGCAATTTAATCCTGATCTCAAAATAAAACAGCGAGTTGACTCCATAGTCTTGGCTAATTCGGAAATTAAAAAGATCATTAGCACTAGCGCTTATTGTGAAATCATGTCAATCTCTACGGGTTATACCGAGAATGGAGCGGATCACAGTCTTAACATCAATTTGAACAACACAAAAGATCTTGTAGTTGCGGTAAACTTGAAAAACAATTCAGTGATATCATATGAACTTGTTAATCTGACACGTACTGGTCCAATCGGAACTTGGTATCAATCAATTAATCCAGAGATTATAATATTTGGCGTGGTAGCAATATGTGTCATAGTGTTCATTTATCTCAGATTGAAGGAATAGTTATCTGGGATCTTTCCACCTGCATGCAAAACTACTGGGACTAACCCTGCATCACTTTTTTAAACCATGCTTGTCCAGTACGTTTCAAACATGAAAACTCTACACTTTTCAAAATTTTCTATTTTTATGATTGCAATAGTTGTTTTTGCCATTGTTGTGTATGGTACAATTGTATTGACCTCGCCTTCATCAATATCTACACAAAATGACAGAATCTATCTTCATTCGTCTGGGTATCCAGAATCACATGAAGGATATGTCAAGATATCAGACATGAAGCCAAACAGTTTTGGATATTTCATGTACCCGAGTTCATACAATTACAGTGACAGTG
>JAGWGC010000201.1 GCA_028867615.1 Nitrososphaerota archaeon
TGATAAACAAAATGATATCTGAAACAAGAGGGTATCCATACTTTATCCAGTTCTATGGTTATTTTACAATAGAAAATGCATCGAAAAAGAAACTGGCTCTTTCAGATTTTACCAAGATACGAGAAAAACTGTTAAAGGAATTGGACAAGAACTTTTTTGTCGACCGACTGAATCTAGCATCAGGAAAGGAGAAACAGATTCTTTTTGCAATGGCCAAAATAGGTGAGAGCGATATTGAGACTGGCAAGATAAAGAGTGCATCAAGAATGGACAAGCATGTCATGCTGGAATTGATAAAAAGATTGATTGAGAAAGGTCTCATTTATAGGTCAGATAGGGGAAAATACGGCTTTTCGCTACCTCTTTTCAGAGATTTTCTACTTAGAGCAAGGTAAACAGTGGTAAACAAAAAAACGTTTACCTTTGTTTACCATGAATCTTGAACAGATTTGCTGACTATTGCATCACATATAGATGCAAAACATGAACACCACCATCACACAAGGTGATGAATGTTCCACATTGACTACAGGTTGCTACAACTTCTGCAGCAGTTGTCTTTATGGTTTGCAAGGAATGTTCTGATTCAAATTAAAATGCTACCTAGGTTTTCTACTGTTTATATATTTCAAGAAGCAGATCAAGGAATCTGCTGTTTTGCATTCTAGGGTTGGCCGTCTTTGCATTGTGTTTAGCCTTAAGAAATTTCTGCAGGGTCTCGACTTTTACGGTGAT
>JAGWGC010000202.1 GCA_028867615.1 Nitrososphaerota archaeon
GCAAGTAAAGTATTCATTTCTAAACTTGAATGTGTGCTTGTGATCTTCATCATACGTAGTTGTATGGTTAAAATCATATTTTGACAGCAATGTTATAATTTGATCTTTTGATAGATCTGCCCCTTCTCCATTATAATACCTGACTAGTGGTCCTACCTGCACTGTTTCATTGTGCAGTACAAAACTGTCAGATTCAGGAATTGCTTTTAAAATTGTAGGATACTGGACAAGAAAGTTATCATCTGCCTGAAAACAGGCTTTTTCAGGTATTATTGTTCTTCTTATTGCAGAATTAACATCCACCGCATTTTGCATATCGTTTGAATAATTTGTGTATTGAGATGACATGTTGAACTGAAAGATTGTTTTGGTCGAGGGTAATGAAAATGTCAAGAACAGACCTAACATTATGATAAAAATTATGCCTACGCCAAATATTATTGAAAGATGTAGAGTTTTCATTTTTCCAACCTCTGCTATGGAATGTATTTGATTCCAATTCCTTCAATCCCATCAAATTGGGGATACAGCATGCCAGGCGGACATGAAACTGTCACTCTAAGAAACGGAAAGTCACTGGATGTTATGTTTGAATCATTATCGTATCCAACCGCAAAAGGCATCTCCCCACAGGAAGGAATTGATAGACCATAAAATCCTGTCTGGTTTCCAGTTTTTATGAAATAAGCCACAGTAGTACCATTATCTTTAGATATTGTACTAATTGGAGTATA
>JAGWGC010000203.1 GCA_028867615.1 Nitrososphaerota archaeon
GATCGGCCTTGATGAACTGCGTAAAACAAACCCTGAAAAAGAAAATTTCCTTAATACTCTGGTCTCAATCAAACTCATTTCAAAACGGGAAATGAAAATACTTGATTTTGCTGAAAGAATCATGTCGGAGAAATCATCATTCAGTAACCCTCAGAGTGTATTTTATTCCATCATGGATGAGGATATGCCACTTGATCATAATGATCAACTAGTTTTGGGGCTTTCTTTGGTGCATGCACGACACACTAAAACATCTGATTGGTTATTTGCCAGATACAAGACAATCCTATCTCAGCAAGATAGGATATCATTTAAGAAAATTTCTGTATTGATTACACTAAGGAAAATTCTTGAGAGGACAAAATCAAAGGTTGAACTAAAATTACATGGTATGAGAATAGTTGAAATCATAATTTCCCAGTCTCGTTCCACTCAGATCTTCTTACTCAAAGATGCTTTGAGAAAATTTGAATCTGCGTTTGACGTCAAAGTGATTCTTTCAATGCGTCAATATCCTGGAAGTTCACACCATTCTATGCTTGAACTATAGTTTAAAGTCGATTGCTTCTGGATTTTTTTTAAAGGTTGAAACAAACGCATCGTATTTTTTACTTCGACGTAAAACTTCTGCCGCAATTATGTCAGAATACTTGGAATCACGATCTATACTCTTGAGATAGTCTATGATGATATCGTTATCATGAATTTCGCCTAATACGTCCTGAATAT
>JAGWGC010000204.1 GCA_028867615.1 Nitrososphaerota archaeon
AATGATCCATTCATAATTTCAAAAACTAGATTCATCCACCAACTAATAGATCAAAGAGGACTGCAGATCAAATATCACCTGATCGAGTCGCATCAAAACAGAGCAACATCCCTACTTTTGCAATAATATCAAACCAACATCCATAAGATTTGTGTGAGTTGATCCTGTAAAGATCAATCCGCCATATTTCTTAAAGTAGTGATAAGAATTATTTTCATTTAGATATTTGTCGATGGGCTTTGTTGGCATGGTACAATCTGCAATTGCACCTGCAACACATGTATTTCCATCTATTCCATCAGTTCCTGCAGATGCCATGGTAATTTTTTTGTCACGATCTTTTAGTTTTTTTAGCAGATACAAGACTAGTTCTTGGTTTCGTCCACCTTTTCCTTTTCCCTTTACTGCAACTGTCGGTTCTCCTCCAAAAACAAGACAAAAGTTTTTAGATCTTGGAACATGTTTTGAAAGCTTAGACGCAACATCATACACATTGCCTTCCACAGAATAGACTGCTTTTGTGATAAATCCAAGCTTTTGTGCGCGAGTTTTCATGAGATCGACACAAGTTCGATTAGATTGGATGACATAATTTTGGATCTTGGGTTTTTTTGGAGTTTCAGGTATCACACCTTTTGTTCCAATGACAATTCTTTTCCAAACTGTTTTTGGAACTAGGTTTTTGAGATCATATTTTATTAGAATTTTTTTTGCATCAGAAAATGTA
>JAGWGC010000205.1 GCA_028867615.1 Nitrososphaerota archaeon
ATCCATTCTTCTGAATGATGACATTACCCTAGTTGTGTTTTCCTTGATTGAGAGTAGCTTGTTGGTCTTGTACATGATTGGTGTCTTTCCGTCAAATGTTGTTATGTTTCTTAGGTTCCTGTCTATCCCAATTATATTTTCAGGAATGATTTGTTCAACATTTTTTCTGACTGAGATAGATATTGAATTTGGATTTATTGTGAATGATTTTACTTTTAATGACCTGTCCTGAAGAATTTCTAATGTATGACTGTTCAGCAATACATGCTGGTAATTCCTGTCTCCTATTGGAATTGCCAGTAACATGTTATTGATCTTGAACCCATAGCATGACACTAGATATGGTTTTGAAATAAATGGAGATTTTGGAGTCTTGCCCTTCTTGATATCTCTTTTTCTTTGAGCCAGTCTGCCACATGCGGAAGATATTGCAGTTAGTTTGTAATATGACAGGATTTCATACTTGGATAATTCATGATATGACAACAAGGAAAGTTTCTTTAGTGTGGAACAGTTGTTTTCAATGCCAATCTCGATGCAAGCTTGACCATTTGTCTGAATGTTTCCATCATGGAAACAAGTTCATTTGGAGAGTCATATGACTGCTTGATACATTTGATTGCCAATGATGTATTTTTGTGTTCTATCATAATATGTCAAGGTCTCGACAAGTTAGCAGAACCCATCTCAATATTAATAATATGCTTACACTATGTCTAGAACATG
>JAGWGC010000206.1 GCA_028867615.1 Nitrososphaerota archaeon
CAAGATGAATCTTGATGGCACGCATGTTGAAGTAAAAATAAAGTAATACATCTGACATCTATATTCTAAAATATTTGTACTATGCTGGATTTGTGTTTTCTAATCTGTTATTTTGAATTGTAATCTCATGTATTTCATTGATTAGAAGAAAAGATACGTTAATCTTTTAAACGAGTGTGGTACCGTACACCTCACAGGCATGAAATCCTCTCATCTCATGATGTTTACTATACCTAGTCTTGTCATCAGTAACATTGTTCCTGAACAATGTGTAACAATTCTTTATTTGACGAATTTAGGATATAAGGCAAAATGGATCTAAAGGTTCTATTCATCATTTCACTTGCCGCAATGCTAGTCTTCCCACAATATGCCTTTTCCACCGACTCTGGAAATTCCACCTCTACTGTTACAAACTCGACCTCATCCCAAGGATCTTCTAGTACATCTGGCACAAACTCATCAAATACGTCTTCGTCAAACACATCTTCTGATTCTAATGTATCAACGTCTGGGATAAATTCAACGCATACTTCTTTGCAATCAAACACAAATTCAATTACAAACTCTAGTAACACTTCTACTCCTCAACCCAAAACCAACACAACTACAACCGTTGTTACAATTGATCCTACATCAAGTGCAATTACTCCAAATCTTGCAACCGTACAACCGGGTTCTTCAATATCATTTTCTGTAAAAATAACTGATACATCTCGCTTGCC
>JAGWGC010000207.1 GCA_028867615.1 Nitrososphaerota archaeon
GGACAAATTTATACCAATGATACAAAAGTTACAGTTGAATTAGAAAAAGATCACAAACTGATCGTAAAATCAATGGATGTCCCCATAATGCAAAATGGAACTTTTATTTCTAATTTTACAATACCCAAAGATTCGGCTAAGGCTTGGAGTGTTGTTATAGTTTCTTCAAACGGTGGAACGCTTACTTTGGATCCTAACTTTGAACCGTTTCCACTACAGCAATTTCAATCTGGAATTATAGCAAAGGATGTCATGTGTAAACAAGGATTACAATTAATTTTCAAATCAGAAGATGACTCACCTGCATGTGCGAAGTCTGATACATCTAACATACTCATTGAACGTGGTTGGGCAAAACCAATTTAGAATAAAAAATTAGGACGGTGCCCACTACAACAGTTCTGGCGGTAACCACCGGGCCCGTAGATTTTTTTAAATAGTAAAATGATGAGTTCAAAAGGACTCGCCACAACCGTTATGGTGGGAACCTTCAAGATCATGAGTTTTTTCTAAATGTTATAGAATAAACCTGCACCAATTTTTTAAACCATGGTAATACCGTACATGTAAGAAAATGAAAACTCTTTCCATGATAGGACTAATCTTGATAGTTGGAGGATTGCTTTTGGCAATATATGGCTATGAATTATGTGCAAATTTTATCTGTACTGGAATGCACTGCCCAAGTTGTGAAACAGCTGTACCTATTAGTCGTCTT
>JAGWGC010000208.1 GCA_028867615.1 Nitrososphaerota archaeon
AGCTGGATTGGGTTTAAGATTTTTCCAGATATAGTTATTGGGTCTCCTAGTGCATACGAATTTTTGTCAGTGACAATGCTAAAGGGGGAGGTTGGTGAGCTTGTGGGTTTATAGTCTGCAGGGTTTTCCACTACAACAAAGTCTGCTTCTGCAGTACCTTGTGGTATGGAGACAATTGCGCGATAGTTTCCAAGACCGTCAGATGTTCCAGTAATGACAAACTTGTATGTAAAAGTATTATCAGTCTGAAGGTTCACAATGGTCTTTACATTTGCAGTGTTTGGGACTACACCACGATTTCCAGATGTTTGCGTACCACTGCTTCCACCAACAGTTGTCTGGATTATCTGTAGGCTAGGATTAAGTCCAAGGTTTTGGAGTCCTTGAAGCAACGAACTACCTTTGAGTGTAACAGTTTCACCTGGGGCATATGCAATTTTATCAGCAGTCATTGTTATCACATGAGCTTGTGCTTGTGTTGACACTAGTGCAAAAGTGGTAAAAGCAGACGCCCCACCATATGTGGCAGATACTTTGTATATTCCATAAACAGGATTGACGCTGTTAATAGATAACCCAGAACTACCAACACTGCTTTGGTATTGGTTTACAGAAGTGATTTTTCCCTGAGTATCAGGGAATAAAGTTCCCTGGTATACCAGTACACTAGTAGGATCATAGACCTTGTATTGTACTGGAGTAAGA
>JAGWGC010000209.1 GCA_028867615.1 Nitrososphaerota archaeon
TGGAATGTAGTGTTTTGTATCTGGTATGGTTTGCACTGCACCTTGCCATCCTTTGAAATACTGGGCTTGAGAGCTGCCGTCTGTAACAGTTTCTGTTGATGTTATGGCATTTTTGATAGCCTGAATATTTTGATCACTTGCACCAGCATTATTTATGATGTTTACAACCAATGGAGTGTTACTAGCAACATTCCAGTACTTGTAATCATCTGTAGTACTGCCCTGTAAATTTTCTATTGTATATCTAGTCTTTATTGATGGATCACCCTCTGAAGATGGTTGTATTACATAATTTGTTGCTACAAAAAATAACAAAACGATAACAACTGGTAATATTAAAAGTTCTATCTTGAGTATCGTCTTAGCACTTAGCTTCTGAATTCTCTTTTTAACTAGGATAATCTCATGAGAAATGGTATTTTGTTTCTGGAGTAACTCGCTAATTTCATGTTCTGGTTCAACATCTATGTTATCATTTTTTAATTTAATTTCGTCTTGTATTTCTAACAATTGTATGTACTCTGTAGTTTTACTAAGTTCATTTGTTAGGTGTTCAAGCTTACATCTTAGCTGTTTAATTGATTCTTCATTGGCTTGCATTCTTTGGGTCATGTTTGCAATTATTCTCCTACGCCAATGTTGTGATAAGATCCCATGGTGTTAGCACGTTATTCTGAGTCATGACAAATGCATTT
>JAGWGC010000020.1 GCA_028867615.1 Nitrososphaerota archaeon
TAGTAAAAACAAGTTCAGTACAAAACAAAGCAGTACTGGCAGCAATGGAAGCAGCAAGACAAAACCTCAAGACATTCAATGACAACCTAAAGGCATTCACAACAATGGATGCAAACATACTGCAATCATGGTTCTCAGCATGGACTCCAAGCAAGAACTAGACCATTAATTTTTTAATTTTTTTTATTTTTCAGATCTTTCCCCTAACCATTTGGCAAATTCTGGAAGAACCTTTTTTTGAGAAAATGAGCTTGCGATCATGCCCACATGACCAGTTGGATATATCTTGAGCGTCTTGTCCTCACTTGATACCGCATAGTGAATAGGCATACTGCATTCTGGGGAAACCAAGTGATCGCCTACCGCAACCTGTGTGAGTAGTGGCATGGAAATATTTTTCAAGGATACCTGCCTTCCGCCCACATACATTTTGTTATTTATCAAGAGGTTTTCCTGGTAAATGTCCTTTATCCATTGTCGGTATAATTCCCCCGGAATTGGAGGGGTGTCTGAGACCCATTTTTCCACCCGGATAAAGTTTTCAACATATTCTTGGTCATGAATGTTTTTGAAGAAATTAAGGTATTTTTCAAAGCCTTGTTCAAAGGGTTTGAGAATCGAAAAAACATAATACATCAATTCAGGAGGCATGTTACCCACGGTATCTACCAGCTTGTCAACATCCATGTGCTTTGCCAAGTTTGATACTACGGTACTGTCTCTTCTCCCATCAATCACTGGGGCAGTCAGAGTTAGGTTCTTGACTTTTTTAGGATAAAGTGCAGAATATACTGTAGACAGAGTACCACCAGTGCAATAGCCTTGCAGAGATACTGCATCAGACAAGGTTTCTTTTCTTACAAAATCAACACAGTTGTCCATATAGCCATTGACATAGTCATCAAATCCCTCGTGTCGATTTATCTGAGTTGGTGTTCCCCAATCAATCAAGTAGACATCAATTCCCTGATTTAGCAAATGTTTCACCCAGCTCTTTTTTGGATGTATATCTAAGATGTGAAATCTGTTTACCAGTGCATATGCAATCACAAGTGGTGTCTTTAGTTGTCTTTGAACCAATGAATTGAAGTGAAGTAGTCGAATCTTTCCTTCAGAATATACAACTTCGTACGGAGTTACTTCAAGGTCAACCTCATCAAGAGACTTGGCAAGATTCGGTGCCTCAAGTATGTTCTTGTTTAGTTTGATAAACTCTGCCAACATTTGCGGGTCTACTTTAATTTCATTGGCCATTTGAAGTTCCTCCCTTGTTTGCTATTTTTTCAAGTTTGGCAACTCTTTTTCGCAAAGAGTGTAATTCTTTGTACACTTCATCCATGTCCTTCTTCGTTGGCATGTTTGCGCTTTCAAGCAGTGTGGATGCCATGTTGTTCCAGTGCTTGGCAATCTCAAGTTCACTGGATACAAGTTTGCCAAAGTTCTCTGCAAATTCAGCAGAATCAAAAAGTCTTGTAAAATAATTTTCAAATATATCAATCCATATGCGCTTTGATGCTTCCATGTGTTCTACATCATTTGGAAGTTCTGGTACCTTTCTGGCATATTCTTTCTGGGCCTCATTCCATGTATCTGAGAGTTGCTTATAGTATCCAGATAGCCTAGTGTTAAACTCTGCCATGTCTTCATTAATTTCTATGGTTTCGGTGCTCAGGGTTTTGGCATTGATTGCAAATTTCCTAAATGGTCCTGTGGCTGCAAGCGATTGTTGCCTGTTCGACATCAGGTACAGTAAATCGGTCCAAAAAAGAGAATTGTGTTTATAGTTTGCCAATGATTTTTTAAAGTCAGGCGGAATGGACATGAGAGGTAGAATAGATTAGAGTTCTATACATATAGAGATTGCTAGCTATCAAGCAAACACAACAAATTGTTAAAAGGATGTACCCATAAACAATACCAGTGTCAAAATCTGAACCCCAAGAAAAGACAGATGTCAAACATTCCCTTTCTGTATGCGATGTAATGAGGGACAATACAAATGAAGTAATAATGAAGATAGAGAGTTTGCTGCCGTCATATATTGAAGATTTTGCAGATTTACAGGAAGAAGGCTTGCGTATAGCAAGAGATTTTTTTGGCACATGCTACATTGCAGAAAAAGAATTTCTTGACAACATTGGAGTGGACCAAAAAACAATAGAATCATTTGACAGGGGCTTTAAAATGATAACAAAGACAACCTTGTCAGAGATAGACATGATGCGTAATTTTCAAAAAGCACTTGTAGAAAACACCATGTCTGCAATGAAATCATATGATGATTATGTCAAGCTTGCCCTGTCATCTTATGCAAAGATGTTAGAATATGTCACTGCCATGACTAGGACGTGATCGCACTACCGATCTTTTTAGTGAACATTGCTTTACTAATGTTGTCATAAGAAATATCGCTAAAAACTTATTTTGTTTGTAAGACTTTCAGTGGACGGATGAAGGAAAAATTTATCGTCATAAACAGAAACAACATCAGATATTTAGAAGATGGTAGTCAGTCTGATCCCAATCTCATCCTTTTACACGGACTGGGTGGATATGCAGAAAGGTGGAGCAATATCATGCCCCACCTGAATAAAAAATACCATATTTTTGCACCAGACATAATTGGGTATGGACAGAGTGACAAACCTTCAGTTGATTACACTCCAGAATTTTTCATAAAGTTTGTTTTTGACTTTATCGAATCGCTTGAGATAAAAAAGACGTTCATTATTGGTACGTCGCTTGGGGGTCAGATAACTGCAGAATGTGCCGCAGTCCAAAATTCTGTAATTGAAAAGATAATTCTCATCTCCCCTGCAGGAATAATGAAAAAATCCACCCCAACACTTGATGCATATACGATGGCAGCGCTATACCCAAACAAGGACTCGGTGAAAAACGCATATCAGATGATGATAGGTCCAGGCATGCAAGTATCAGAGATATCAATAGAGAGATTTGTCAATAACATGTCAAGGCCAAATGCAAAGATGGTATTCTTGTCTACCCTCCTAGGATTAAAGAATGCGCCGGATATTTTTGAGAAACTTTCAAAGATAGATATTCCCACGCTGGTAATTTGGGGCAAGGATGACAAGCTGATACCTTTCGAGTATTCGCACCAGTTTGTTTCGCAAATCAAAAACTGTGAGTTTGTGCCAATGGAAGGATGCGGTCATTCACCATATGTCGAGAAACCAGAAAAACTTGCAGAGATCATCATCAAGTTTTTATCAAAATAGGATTGCAGTTACAAATCACATATGAGAATCAGAATCAAATGTAAATAAGGAATGATTTTCTAGTTCTAGATATGCGCTACATCCTTTTAAAAGAGAGATGTCAAAGATCATGAATATGTTTCTCGCAGACAAGACATTGGAGGAAATTTTACCCCAGTCAATACTTTCCACGCCAATAGTGAGCATAAGAGTAAATGACACACTGGGTGAGGCAGCAACACTTCTTCCACACCATCTTGAGACACTAACAGACTCGCTTGTTGCTACAAGTGGCGACATACCAGTGGGCATAGTAGGCGGAATCGAGGTTTTAGACGGCATCCTAAAAAACCAAGCCGCAGATTTTCTCGACAAGACAAAGATAGGAGACTCCATGAGTAAGAAAATTGTCATTATGAGCCCAAAGGATAAATTTTCAGAATTGATAAAACGGTGGTCGCAGACCAGAAGGGCATTTGCCATAATACCAAACCAGTATTATGGATATTCAGTCATATCAGCAAGAAAGATCCTCGAAGTGGGAACAACATTTCAAGTAAACTCTACCATTTCTGAGATCCCAAGAAAAAAGATAATCACATTTCGCAAAGATGACACCGTAAGGCAAATAATTCAGAGAATGTTTGACAACAAAACCCGTAAGCTTGTACTTGACGGCACCTGTTCTTTTATTAACGACCGGATAATCATACAGAAACTGGTCAGAGAGTTCGAATGCCTCAGAAATGGGCAAGACTTTTTGGCAATGAGGGGGGACATTTTCAGTCTAGAGCAGGTAAAAGATATACCAGATGATACTACAATTACTGACGCATGTAAAATCATGCAAGATATGAAGTCCCCATACCTAAAGAGTCAGGATAATATAATCAGCCCATGGGACATTGTATTTGCTCTTGCCTCTGTAAACTTGTCATAGTTTAAAATTACAAGATTTTCACATAACAGCAAATGGTAAATGATGTAGAACCAAAAAGTGAGGGCTGGACAAGATTTGTTACAAATCACAAGATTCTCATATTTTGTTTATTTTTTCTTGCCATTATAGGCACTACATATTATTTCATCGATGACAGAAAAGAAGTACATGAAGCAAAGTGGCTTGCAGCATCCACTGCATGGTATATTGCAATCAGTTTTAGCATCATATCAGTATTCAGGAAGACAAGAATTGGATACCTAACGGCAGGCATACTTTCATGGATAACACTGGCGCTATGGATGTTTGACAATTACCATGTTGTGTCAGGCGTATCATTTATTGCAGCCAAGCCAAACATGGTCATGACAGTAAGAAATTTCATAGGATCTGCAATAGCATCTCTGGGCATCATATCTTCCCATATGCATTTCACAAAATTTCAAGATGTAAGACAGGCTAGGATCTATTTGGTGCAAGTAGATAATCAAAACAGAGATGTAAAACATCACCACGTAACCGCCTTAAAACATGGGCAGGACCCCATGTTAGAAACCTGAGAATCATAGAAAACATCATAATCTAATAATGTAATACAAACTAGTAGAATATCAGATGCGCACAAGGAAAGAAAAAGACAAGGAAGAAAATGTTCTTGTCCTCCAAGGCGGAGGTTCTCTTGGGGCTTACGAGTGCGGGATATACAAGGCAATTGACAAGCTCAAGATAAAGATAGACATTGTTGCAGGCACCTCAATTGGAGGAATCAACTCATCAATAATTGCTGCAAGCAAGAGCGGCAATCCAGCAAAAGACTTGGAAGATTTTTGGCTCGCCTTGGCGCAGACAGTAACACCATCATGGTTTACTGAAGGCGCAAGAGAGATCTCTTCTTCAATATATTCTGCAATGTGGGGAAACTCTAATGCATTTTTTCCCCTTTGGATGAAACCGTCTTTTGGGTTTTTGAACTCGCCGTATCTTTATGACATATCGCCGCTCAAGGTAACTTTGGAAAAATTTGTAGACTATACAAAACTCAAGGACCCTTCACGACCAAGACTTGTAATAACTTCAACGGACATACAAAATGGAAAACCATCCATATTTGATAGCAAGTATGACAATTTTACATCAGATCATGTCTTGTCCAGTGCTGGATATCCATTCTATGGAATATCTTGGACAAAGGTTGACAACAGGTATCTGTGGGATGGAACACTGCTTAGCAACACACCTCTAAGGGAAGTGATTGATGCCTCCCCCACATGTGACAAACGAGTCATAATTGCAGATCTATTTCCTCACGGACAAGAAGACATGCCAAAGAACATGATGGAGTCGTGGCATAGAGCAAGAGACATCATGCAGGCAGACAAAACAGACCAGACAATTCGAATGTCCAAAATAGTTTCAAGATATCTCACCATAATAAACAAGATGTATGATATTTTGGAATCAGTTCCACTTGATGACGCCAACAGGAAAAAACTTGGAGAGGTTGAACCAGAGTTTAACAAGCTTGCATGTCAGAGAGGGGCAATAATAAACGAGATAGTGCGAGTGGAGAGAAAAGAAGACTCGCACTATCTTTTTGAAGATGCCGACTTTTCAATTTATACCATAAAGAAATTAATAAAATCAGGCGAAGAAGATGCCAGAAAAGCCTTGGAAAACTTTGGGAAAAACTAGTATTGTGTGATAACGTACGACATCATAGGGCATCACATGACATCATATTATACAAGTGAGTGATTCTCCATATCAAGAACATTTCAAAAGTTATAAGTACAAAGAAAAGAATGAAAGTATGTCTAAAAAAAATAAAGAAAAAGAAGATTTCCTAGACGAACCTTCTGAGAACAATGACGATACGGATGAATTCTTGGATGATGAATTTGAAGAAGAAGTGGATTCTGAAAAATCTTGAATTACATCAAATATGACAATCACTTAAAAGTAAGAAATGAGTTGATCAAATAATGAATGATACCCAGCATAACTCTCGGATTGAAGCTATTGCCGCAATTATACTTAAAGATGGGATTTCTTTGGATGAGCAAGAGGAGGACAAATTAAAAAAATATCATGACTTGGTAAAAAAGCAATTTCACTTGCAAGACGAGTCTGCAATACAGATTGTAAATGAAGCGTTTTTGTATCTAAAGCTCAAGGGTGCAGACTCTGCCGATCCTCTCCAACATGGAGATCAGTTTGGTGCAGGATTTAGCTAGAGAGATTTCTTACGTTTACTAGGTAAACTTGAGGCGGGTTTTTGTAGATACTGCAACTATTGAAATTATTGCAATGATAAGCACCATGGAAGACAATGTGCCAAATTCTGGAACCACCTGCGTGCCAATCACCTCTACCTGTTCAGTGTTTTTTGGAATAAACACGGTTATTGTTCTGTCAGTACTAGTCTTGTGTTCTGCAAAATCAGTGTCTGCCCCGTCCACTAGAACAAAGAATTGATCATCGTTTGCGCCATTTTTTGCATCAATGAGCGCTCTTGGAAGGGTCAGTGTCAGATTACCATCAGCAGACGATTGTAGAAATATCACAAGAGATGTGTCATGAGAACTAATGGACATGTCGCTGACTGTTGCACCCGTTATGGAGTAAGGCACCTGAAATGACTGACCGCTTTGCGCATCTTTTATCAAATATTGCTGTGATGTTTGCGCAAAGACTGGTGCGATACCCATTGAAAAGACAATGCATGTCATGATAACATAAGAGTATAATTGCATAGATTCTTTTTTACCAAGCATTATTTGACCTTTGCTAGGGATTGATATTGTTTAGAGAATTGAAAAGCAAATATCATGCACAAAGAGGTTTGTCAAGTCTATTTTTGACAAAACATGTCATTTTCTTTTTGATTCCGGTGTTGTTATTTTGTATTACAGTTTCAGACAATCAAGTGTCAGCATATGCACAAAATAATCAAAAGTCAACCATAAATGTCAGTTATGCAAACAACACATCAACAGGATACACCATTCTTGTAAACAATAACCAGAATTACACAGTTTCCCAACAATATTCATGGATGGCAGACAATGGCAGGTACAGTTTGTATGCGTATTCCATTGATAATGGTCAAGCAGTTCCAATCAACAGGACAGCCAGTGGAAACTTTACCCTGGATGTCATCACTGATAGAAATCATTCCTTGACATTTTTTGCAGTACCTCAATTTGAAATAGCTATGCATGGAGCTAACAATGTAACTTTTGTTCCACCATCTCCCACAGGTGACAACTGGTTTGATGTTGGCACAGATGTACAATTTGCTGCACCTCACGCGATACAATCAGACAAACAAGATACAAGACAGATACTAGATGGATGGTCACTCGATAGTCCAGACATAAACGTCATCTCAAGACAGGAATCAGGTATTTTCATGTCTCCTTCAATCCACATGTCAAGTATGCACAAAATTGATCTAGAATACAAGACCCAATATTACATCAAGGTAATTTCAAATTTCGGACGGGCGCTAGGAACTGGGTGGTACAATTCAGGTGCAATCATAGATGTGACTGTCATTCCAGGAAACAATATTCTTGTAAACCACATATTTTCTGGGTGGCAGGGATCTGTCATAGGAAGTCCAGATCAAGAGTCTGTAGAGACAATGGCAGATTCGCCAAAGATTTTGGTGGCCAACTGGTCTGAAGATTATACCAATGTCTCCATAATCAGCATAGCCATAATTGCAGTTTTAGTTTTGCTTACAATTTACCAAAAAAGGAAACCCCTTTCCAAAACATGATTGAAACTAGAGCGAGAACTTAAAACTATCAGTTTCAATTACCAACATGTTGCTACAGAATCAGGATCCAGTAGCCCTACGTGAAGAAATTCAAAGAATCATGGTGGCTAATGGCTTTAAGCGAGAGTGTTACTCCAAGATACTAGATTATACAATAAACCTATTCGAATCAAAGGGTCTTGGCATAGATTATTACGGATATCACAATATTATTCATGAATTAGAAGTGACCTATGTCACGCTGCTTGCAGCCCAGTCCGAGAACACCAGAGGCATTCTCAGACCTGAAGACTTTCCATATCTTTTTGTCGCATCATTGTTCCACGACTATGATCCACAAAAAAAGGTGGACAAGCCACATGAAGAAGACGCCGTAAAATTTGTCATGACAGATGAGAAACTAGATTCATTACTAAGAGATGCAAGCATTGATAAAAATTTGATTGCTGTACTAATCCATAGAACCACATACCCTTGGAGTGGAGAAATAAAAAAGATCACTGAGAAAAAAATTGAAGAATGCCTTAACTTGTCAGAAATTACAAGAGATGATAAAGACAAGAGAGAGCATTTTAAGAAGATAGGTTGGTTTCTCTCAGTTACAGACAGGATTGCAGGATACACTCTTGGCGACTTTGCAAAAGCACTAGAGATGGCACAAAAAAATGCCCACGCATTAGCATGGCATCCATATTACATTGTCAGAAGATCTGTTGCGTATTTCGAGGATCTTCTCAATAATGATGCAGAGATGTATCAAAGTGTTTTGCAATCTCTTCCAAAAGACATGAGAAAATACTTTACAAACAACGTGTTATCATTTATGAAACTACGTGAACAGGAAATAGAGATTGAGGGATCTATTGTTTATGACAATACTAAATTTTTTGCAGTAATAGAACCCATGTCAAACAGACAAGAGCCTGGATTCATAGACACATTATCTGAGATACACAAGCAGTTGCCAAAGCCGCTTCAATTCAAAAAAGATGATTTTGTAGAATCAGTCATGGCAAAAGATACCATACTAAATACACTAAGGCTTGGAAGCGACAATGGTCCAGTCATAGGATTCACAAAAGGTGGACCCTTAGAAACATACAAGCTTAGACCAGAAATAAATGACGTAAACTATGGACTCAAAAATACCGCATTTATGGAACCACTTGCAATCAGGATGGGGTATTGGGGACAGAGAGGTGGAAGAGAGATGAGATTATTGTTTAACATGCAAGTGCAGTCAAAGGGATACAAGTATCTCACAAGCTTTGCATTGCGTGATGTAATTGCAAGCAGAATTGAAAGAAATGAGCAGATTGAATTTGTAAAGCAATTTGACCCAGAGCGCTGGGATTATTATCGCGTAGTTCTGCAATAGTTACTTTGAAATTTTTCTAGACATGATGAACTTGGCAAGATGTATTGAACCAATAAATGGCCATGATGACAACAATATCAAGAATCCAAGCCAAACAGTCATACCATAATTAAAGTAATTTGCAACCAAGTTCAAGGGAAATACATATGACATCACACCATTAGATACAAATCCTGACAGCAGGGGTTGTAGATAGGTTTGACATGCGTTCCAGCCTACAAACACTGTAAAAAAGAACAAGATAGCCTTTCTTCCCACATACTTTTCAAATCCTTTTCTTTGCATTCGCTGAATTTGTTGATGTAACTCCTTTATCTCATTGGACAATCGCCCTATCACGAGTTCAGTGTTCTGCTGGTAGGAATCTTTTGGACTAAGGTAGAGAGGCACCATCATTTGCAGATAGTTTTGATCAGAGTCTGTAAGCGGTTTGCCCTTTTGTAGTAGATCAAGAAGATATTCTAGCCTACCCCGGTCGCCTTTACCAAGAATTAAGATTTGTTGAATTGCTCCAATTAGATCCTCTGACAACAGTTTGAACCAAAGTTTACCCAGATAAAAGCGATAGCACCTTGAGTGAAATTTGCATTATTACTGCTCCCGCAAGGCCCTGCAAGATATCTTTTTTGGCTCTCTATCCACAGACACTGTCATCTCAAAATGACCATAATTTGTCTAAATCAATCCAAATGGAATTTGAAAAGAGTATATTGTAGAAAAATTCTACAGGTTTACTTGATTGTGATTACAGCGTTCGGCGGTGATGATGGATTGACCACTGTAATGTGTACTACTGCCGCATCCTTTCCAAAGGAGTTGCTCACGGTATTAGAGAATGCTAGATCCATGGATTGACCAAGGGATACATCAGGGGCAGTGAAGACGGGCTTTGCAGTGTTTGCATAAAGCAACTGTACTGGTTCACCTGAGATTTGCATCCAAGAGAACTTCAAATATCCACCGGTACTGTTTGTGCCATCAAGTTGGACTTGACTTGCAGTATTAACTACTTGGTCTGGACCTGCATTTGCAACTGGTGGAGTACCTGGCTCTGGATATGCAGCATAAACATATTGTTCACAGCTTCCTACAATCGAACCACCTTGATTAAGTGTCAATTGGAATGCAAATACACTTCCACCTGAGCCAGATGGGAGAGATACTGTCGGTGAAGCATCAGTTGTAGATGAAATTTGAAGTGGCATTCCAGAGACTTGGTTCCATTGGTATGTCAATGGAGCGCTAGATGGATTGTCAATTGATTCTACAAGAGTAGCACTACCACCTTCATGTGATCTAACTATTGGACCACAGCTCAATGATGCAAGCTTGTATGCAGATGCACTAATGACATGAACTAGAACAGAATCAGAGCCTACACCGCCATATGGGTCCTTTGCAGTAATTGTAAAGTGTAAAGTTGAATTATTACTAGAGTTAGCTACAGGTGCAGTAAATAGAGTAGTAAGATCAGTGGGGTTTGACAAGGTTACTTTAGAACCAGCATCCTGAGTCCATGCATAAGTCATATTATCACCATCTGGATCAGTAGCAGTTGCCATCAAAGTCATTGGAGTTCCTTCCATTACGGTCAATTCGTGATCAGTGGTTACTACCGGAGGATGATTGACATGAATGACATGTAGTGTAAATGCAGTAATGCTCGTAAGTCCCTGAGGATTTGTTACAATTAACGAAAACTTGAGATCTTTTACTTGACCTGGATCAACTGCAGGAGTTGTAAAAGTAATATCAGCATCAGAGGTTGATGACAAAGTCACAGGTTCGCCAGATAGTTGTTGCCACTGATACGAAATAGCTTGAAAGTGTGGATCAGTCGAGTCTTCACCAGATAATGTAATACTTGTTTGTTCATTTACGGTAGCCTCGCTAGTTTTAGTTGTTCCAGTTGCAGCATATGCTGATACCGAAGATACTGTCAAGGAGAGCAACATAACTGCCAATATCGAGAAAAGTACTTTGGAATTCAACTTGTGTGTTCTAAATTTTCGAATATTAAAAACCTTTCTCTTAAATGATTTGTTAGCTAGGATCGCTAAGAAAGTTGGCAACAAATTTTATCTTAAAATCGATTTTCGAGCTCAAAATGATCCATTTTTGATCTAAAAAGGAGCAAATAATTTTCTAGATCTTTACAAATCAGACTTTGAACAAAAAGAATACCCCATTTTTCAGTTAAAAAAAATTCCTTTCGTGACAAATCAAACCAAATTATGAATAAAAGTGAGGACGTGATGACTTTACTTGTTCCACATTTTTTGCCAAGTTTCGGCAAATTTATTCATCACATCACCATATGCTTTCATTTGATCCATTCCAGATTGACTAAATGACTTTTGCCAGTTGTTACCAAATTGTTTGAATGTCTCAATTCCTGCTTGGCTCATTGATTTCTGCCAGTTTTCAGTAAATTGACTCATGGTTTTATCGCTAGATTCTTTGAGTGCCTTTGCCATGACATCATTGTATTTGGACTGGACATCATTGGTTGCCTTTTGAAGTGTTTCAAATGCGTGCATCCATGTCTTGAGTGATTTATTATATTCAAGCCACATCTTGTCCCAATCTTTTGGAGTAGGTTCTTTTGACATGGTATCATATGGTTATATCACTTGATAAGATTATTGATGGTTGCCACATGTAGAGTTAAAAAATACACACCCAGATCAGAAACACATCAATCATTCAAGACATCAGACAGTTTAGAAATAGTGGATCTAGTCGTTATTTCTTTTGGAGTTTTTGTTCTTTTTTGAAATCATACATTCCAATACCAATCCCAACAACAAATGCAACAATACCAGTTGCCACCATGCCCACTGCCAGGTGCACAATATTACATTTCATTCCATATGATGCGCTGCAACTGTTACCTAAGAACGGATCTTCACCTATCACAGCATTGATTCTTACCGACTGATCTCCCGTATCAAGTATTTTGAGATCATACGAGCCACCTTGAGGACTTCTTTGTATAATATGGTATAGAAAACCATCACTGCTGTCTTTCTCAAAAGTCATGCCATTTGGATCTATACCTTCTAGCTTGACAGAACCCGATGAGGGCATGACATGCACTATAATGACGTTATGTTCCTGTAGATGCGATGACGCTATTGTAGAATTGATAAATTGATTTGGGAGAATTTCCTTATCTGTAAATATACTAGAGGTGGTTCCAATCACAGATTCCACGGATCGGTATGATGCGTCGAAAAGGTTGGCTCCCAGTACTACTACAATCAATCCAATTGCTGCAATTATAGGACCACGTGCCAAGGATAGTTTTGCCAAGTGTTAAAAACTTTCAAAGTACCATATAAGAAACTTGCAGTAACAGAGTCTTGCGCGTACGGTGTAAAAATGATTCTTGTGTATCTCCATCTCAATGTTTATGACGACCATTTACAGTACCAGATAACGTTTGAAGAAAATTATCATAGTTTCAATAATTGTCATCTGTTTTGTCATAATGCCTCAAAATGCATTTTCAACATCATCCCCCATACAGCTTAACAAAAAAACATTCAGCTGGACTGACCGGGTATACATTACAATTTATGCACCAGATTTTAATTCAGATCCTAACATAATTGATCAGATAGGTGTTACTTCAGATGACAAGATAACTGTCTCCACAAGCGGTCACAGCATACCATATCGTTTGGTTGAGACAGGTCCAAATACAGGAATATTTAGCGGGTATGTTACACTTACTGGCGATCCATCATTAAAGGGATCAATCGGTGTAGACGGTCAAGGTACAAATCCCACTGGAATCCAGTCTACGTGCAACCCCACATGTGGTCCTACAAATGGGTTCCTTCCAAGCAGCAACAACGATGGAATTACCGTCTCGTTTGAGTACAATCGCAATGAAGTTGTAACAGGATCTGGTACAATCCACTGGAATCAGGGCAGTGTGCAATGGTTACAATCAAGTTATCCTGTAAACAGTCAGGCAATAGTACAGATAACAGATCCTGACATGAATCTCAACCCAGATGCAATCGACAAATTTGATACAAGTGTTTGGTCAGATTCAGATTCAGGAGGCATCAAGCTAACAATGACTGAAACAGGTCCAAATACAGGAATATTTCAGGGAATCGTATATCTTACCACCGATTTGAGATCATCAGGAAGTAGATTACATGTGTCACCAGGGGATACCATAACTGCAGAATATACAGACAGGACTCTTCCACTACCACATTCACCATCAGACCAATTGCGTCTTACTGCAACAACAACAGCAGGTACAGTTCTTGCTCCTCTTGAGCAGGCAGTTTTGAGCAATGCAAGAATTTTAGACTCGACCGGAAAAGTATTGAGTAAAATCAATGTAAACCAACAGATACAAGTTGTGTCGGATATCACAAATCAGCAAAATAAAGATCAGCCATTTGCATATCTTGTACAAATACAAGACAGTAATGGAATCACAGTTTCATTATCTTGGATAACAGGTTCAATGGCTCCAGGACAAACCCTCAATCTTGGCCAATCATGGCTACCAATCACTGCTGGGACTTATACTGCTCAAATTTTTGTGTGGCAGAGCATATCAAGTCCAAATGCACTATCCCCTTCACTGCCGCTACAAATTCAGGTAGGATAACATTTCATATTTTCACAGATTATCAAATCAGATATTTCGAAAAATATGATTAAATAATTCCCGAGAGTATGGTACAGTATAATGCACAAAGAGGCATTCAAAATTGTCTATTCCAATAAAAGGTATCTTTACGTGTCAAGTGTAATATTTGTAGTACTGTTTGTCTCTCTTTCTATTGTTTCAGAATTCATCTTCTTCTCTCCAATCTGGGTGTTCTACGTACCAACAAATTCAATTGTGGACTTTGTTCTAATTGTTGCAATTGCACTGCTATCTGGAATTGTCGCAAGTTTGAGCATCTACCGCATGCGCATATCAAACAATGGTTTGAAAAGATCAGGGATGGGTTTCTTTGGCTCCATCATAGGTGCAAGTGCAGGTGCATGCAGTTGTGGATCACTTGGATTTTCTGCAATATCCATTTTTGGAACCATTGGAGGAACAGCTACTGCATTTCTTACAAATTACGAAATGCCGTTAAGACTAGTATCGATTGCAATCTTGTGTTATACGTATTATATATCAATAAAAGACATTACATCCAAGTGTAAGATCATCAAGTAGATTCAACCTGGAAACTCGGATCATCAGACAGATATCAAGGGCCGGTACAAGTAAAGTTCCCATATTGTCCTTGTAGACCAGCCGCTCGTACAATTCCTGCACCAGAAGTGTCATTTTGAATTATAAGATTGCAAGATGGGCCGGAAGAATGTCTATTTGCTTCGAACTTGTTCGCGAGAGCAAGTGCTGCAACAACAGACGAGTTTTCAGGGTGAGCCTTGTCAAATAAAGTATGACCGACAATTTCAGGTATTGCAATTAATAATACAAGAACAATTGCAAATATGTTAATTGTTTTCTTGCGACTTGAATCCAAGACAGTGTAACTTGGTAGAAGATCATTATAATTGTCAGGGTCATTATCAATTTTAGCAACAATATTCAATGTACAAGCGTACACGCATAATTCTAATCCTTATCAATCAGGATCACGTAATGATATCATTGGGCAGAGTTGATACTACAAAAAACGATTCTGTTGAATCATTGCATAAAAAAGCGCTCAGGCTACAAAAAGAAGGAAACCAGGAAGAGGCAATTTTACATCTAGACAAGGCTTTAGAAACATCTCCAAATAATGCCGAACTATTATACGATAAAGCAATATCATTCCAAATGCTACTAAGATTTGATGATGCAATTGAATATTACGACAAGTCATTGGAGATAGATCCAAATAACTTTGGCGCATTCATCAACAAAGGACTGTGTCTTTCAAATCCAAACATAAACAAACATGAAGATGCATTATGGTGTTTTGATCAGGCTTTAAGGTTGACGCCAGATGATCCCGGAGCGTTGTCATTGAAGGGGTATTCACTTGACAACACAGGCAGGTATAGAGAAGCAATAGATTGCTTTGACAAGATTCTTGAAACCAAGCCAAGAGAAGTAAACATCATAATAAACAAAGGCCTGTCTCTTTTACACCTTGGCAAATATGATGAAGCTATTGCATATTTTGATACGGTGTTAGATTATGAGCCAGATAATTTTTTTGCAAGGCAATTAAGACAACAAGCTGAAAAGAGCATGAGACAGAATTTTTCCCAATGATCCCGTGTTATCAGCAAGTTGGATATCAAATTTGTAGTAAATACCGTTGAAACCCAAGTCATCATCAAGAACAAGTAAACAATGGTTATATAGCAAAAAATTAGAACATGTGATGTTGAATAAAAAAGATGCCCAGGGAATAGTAAAAGCAATACGAGCAATTAGCCAGTATGTTAGATTTGCAGGCGTAATAGATAGCAAGGGAAAGATTGTGGCATATGAGAGAAGACTCGGACATGAACCACTGCTTAACATAAAAAATACAACTGATCAGTTTTCACATCTTGCAATCAAGACCCGTATGGCATCACAATTTAACAGGCAGCTTGGTGATGTACAATTCATGTGGGAGGAAAGAGAGAAAGTACAAACCATCTCTTTTGCAGTAGGTAAAAATACCGTCTGGGTTTCAATCGATAAAAAAGTGATTCGTTCTGAAGTACTCAGAATAATAGATAACTGTTTACCCATAGTAAAACACTTTTCATAATAACCAATCTAAGAAAATCTGGAACAATAAATAACAGTACAATTAAGAAAAATCATGAATAAAACAATACCAATAATTACAGCAGCGATTGCGCTGACTCTATTTTCTACAAGTATGGCATATGCAACAAATCACAATGTTTCCATATTTGCAGATGCCCTCAGATTTGCAGATTCAAACACCTACAAGAATTCCAACTATGGCATTTCCATTCAACCACCTCTCAACTGGGAAGCCCTGAATAACTTACCACCAAACATATCAAATCAATCAATAGTAACATTTTCAAATAATGACAAAACCCAGTTGGCCACATTTGGAATTTATCACAGGTATATAGCGCCAAATGTAATAGATGCCATAAACAGTCATTCGGATAATGATATTCTTGCCACAATAGCCCAAGAGATGACACATCAAGATACAGATTCCAAGACGATAGTATACAACGGAGTAGTGGATAGATTCACTGATGGAGTACGTGTTACAGTTAGCTCTGCCACACACTATTCTGTAGATAACTCCACATCATTGAGTGAAAATATAATTTATTTTTTAGATAATGGAAATCAGTACACATTAGATCTAACAAGCAACCCAGACAACATCGACAAAAACTCACAGTTGTTCGAAGATTCGGCAAATACATTTTTAGCAAGTCAAACTAACCCTGTTCCAGAATTTCCCATGGCTCTTACAATACTCATAATTGGAATGTTTTCAGTCATTTTCATTTTTAGAATAAAAGGCATCATAAGAACAATCGATCACCAATAGCCAGGCACCTAACAAACATAGTACCAGAATACTCATGAAATTGTCCCCTCAGCAGACTTCAGATAGGCAAACACATGATAAAGGTCTAAAAATTTGGAGTGAACAGTTATTATGTAGCATTTATCAACGAAAATCATGTCAACCGAAGACAGACAAATGTTTCCTGCCACATGCGCAGACTGTAAAAAAGAAACACAGGTTCCCTTCAAACCAGCAGAAGGTAGACCAGTATATTGCAAAGAATGTTTACCAAAACATCGTCCAGCACGCAGATTTTAGGCTGAAAAACGCTTAAAAAAATTTTTTTGATCTAGTCCCATATTGTTAGATCAGAAAGATTAAGTTGATTTTCAGAAATCATCAACCATGCCTCAGAAGCAATCAGCAGAAAATTTTGTAAAAGAAAGATATCTAGGCATGATAAAAAATGATGGCGGTACACATCAAGAATATTTGGAGGCAGTAGTTGGAAGACTCAAGAGTCTTGGAATAACAGATGATGATGTACTATCAGCTGCTTGGTTACACGATATAATTGACAATGGCAAGACAAGTTTTGATGAATTAGATAAGAGGTTTGGTTCAAGAGTAGCAGTCCTAGTCTTATCAATATCAAAGGATCAAAGCCTTCCAAGATCAATGCAAGAAGAACAATATGCAAAACAACTAAAAGAATCACCTCTTGAGGTAAAGATAGTAAAATTATGTAGCATATCTGCAAATCTCAGAGATTTAAAAAATTCATCATTTTCAAAGACAAGAAAAGCAAAGGAGATGAAAAAGAAACTATACTATCTAAATATAATTAAAACAGATCTAATCAAAAACAAGGCCCAAACTCCAGGGATTGTTGGACTGGTAAATGGAATTAATGACATAGTCGCATCATATGGATTGCGACCCATTGTTTTTCAGTGACGGTACAGCAATACAACTTGAAATTAGCTCAATAAACCTTTTAGAGTTGAGTTATGAAAGATATCCAATGGTACTAGGCGCATACATTAGAAAAGAGATAGAAAGCGCCATCAAGAATTGGTGTCCCAATGTGACTCTATTGAAAAAAGGTGAATCTCGTTTGCAAAAGATCTGGAAATTCAAAAGCGGTTCAGATTTCATATACGGTTATCTGGTTGGTCAAATGGAGGGATATATTGCAGGCCTCATAGTTGGAAGACATGGTAAGATACCAGATTCGGAAGAGAGTAAAGAGATTAGAAAGATGGTAGAGGAAAGAGCAGAAGAGATCAGGCAAATAATGACAATACATGAAAAAAGAGATAGACCAAGTTGAAAAAAATTATGGTATCAGACTTTTATTGAACTCAATCGTCTTTCAAACATGGCATTAGAGAAAAAAGATAAAAAAATTCTGGATACAATGATAGAAGAAGAAATATTCAAGATTCCAGGGCTCGTTAAAAATATTCGTCTTCCGCAATTTCAAGAGGTTTTTCAGATAGCAAACGAATCAGAGTATGTCTATGGCTATACGCACGGTTCCATCATAGGTAAGTTTGAAACATATTATTTTGTTGTCCATTCCGGAAAAAAACCAACTGGTGTCGAAGTTGATGAAATAGGAAAGACAATCTTTGAGAAATCAGGCGAAATAAGAGATGCCATTTCTAAAACTAGATGACATCAGGGCAAACATGCTGTGATTGCGGCACCCATGTGGGGATAGTGAACTTGAACAGAGAACCATTTCGTAGTCCAGATTCAACCCATATTTTTCCCCCATGTGCTTCTACAATACCCTTACAAATTGCCAGCCCAAGTCCTGAACCTCCGTACATTCGAGACGGCTTAGAGGCACCCCTGTAAAACTTGGTAAATATTTTTCCTAGATCTTCAGACTTTATCCCTTCGCCATTATCTCTAACAGAAAACAGCAAATTAGAAGATCCGTCTTTTTCAACCACTATTGTGATTTTGCCATCAATTTTAGGAACAAAATCTACGGAGTTTTTTACCAAGTTTACAATGACCTGCTCAATTCTGTTTTTATCTGCGTAAATTAGTTCATTTACTCCCACTATTTTTAGTTCAATCAGTTTTCCCACAATCAAAGGTTGTAATAGATTTGCGCATTCATCCATAAGATTTTGCACATTCAACTCTGTTTTTGACAACTCTAGAGACTGCATTTCCAGTTTGGAAATATCGGAAATATCTTTAATCAATGATTCTAGTTTATCCACACACCTGTGTATAGTTCCAATCATCCTTTCCTGCTTTTCATTTAACGGGCCAGATACATGAGACTCTAACATTTCTACGCACATCTTGATTGGAGAAAGATGAGTCTTCATATCGTGATTCGCTACAGACATGTCTAAGGAACACATTTTAGATATTCGCTCTTGTTGATTTGAGACTATGTTCGTAGTCAAGGGTTTATTTTCCAATCCAGATAAAAAATAATGTAAAAATAATCATATAAGAAACAGTCAAGACATTATGAACAAACAAGGCATGGATAATACCATTGACAGATGTCATAAATAACAATATTAGATAAAAATTGAGAAAAATATAGGAATCAGATGTTTATCTGAATTGCCTTATTTTATTGAGAACCTTCTACTAGTTCAGCAGAAGCAAATCTCTGGCCTACTTGGGTAATTCTTACCTTAGCATTCTGGCCAGCTTTGCCGTCTTTAACAAATATTACAAAGCCTTCTACTC
>JAGWGC010000210.1 GCA_028867615.1 Nitrososphaerota archaeon
CAATCGATAGTGAAAGTGAAGTTGGTGTGATTACGAAAGACCTTATCTTGATTGATTTATCAGATACGATGTCTGCTGTATATTTATTTAGTATAATATTTGTAAATTCTCTATTTCTAATTGGGAATGTCAATAACATTCCATTTACTTTGAATCCATAACAAGAGACCAGAAATGGTTTGTGTATATATGGTGACCTTGGTTTTTTGCCTTTTTTGATATCTCGTTTCATTTGGGAAAGTCTTCCAGCAGCCTGGGAAATGACAGTAAGCCTATACTTTGTTTGGATCTCAGCATATACAGATAGTTTGTGATAACATAACACTGAGAGATTCTTTAGATTAGACACATTATTTTCAAGACCAATTCGGATGCAATCATTTACCATTTGTCTGAATGTTTCCATCATAGTACAAAGCTCTTGGCTTGGCGTAAATTGTTGCCTTACTGATTTGTAAACTAACAAAGTACAAATTTTACTGATGTAATGTAATAAATCAGAAGGTTATTTTGTTATAACCATGAATCTGAATATGCTATGAGTTCATTAACTGAATTAGAAAAAGATCTAATACGACTATTGATGGTGAGAAATACTTTGGACGTATTATTTGAAATAAATAATCAATCTAATCACAAACTTGCAACATCAGTAATAATGCGTTATGTGATACTTGAGCTTGATAAT
>JAGWGC010000211.1 GCA_028867615.1 Nitrososphaerota archaeon
CTGATACCTGGTTCAGTGGAAGTTTTACGAATGGACATGGGAATCTCTCTATTTGTTTATATGGAATATCACTGATTGACTTTGGTATATTCATTTCTTAATCTCTTTCCGCAATCTATTGACTCTAATTTCACTTAAACCTTCCTTTCTACTTTCAGTAATACTATAATCTAATTGATATCCTTGACTTGCTAGTTCGGCTAATTGTTTATTAGCTCCATCAATATCTCCTTTATTTCTTATATCAAAACAAACGTATTGATACGCATATAATTTAGCCATATTTTACATAATAATAACCCATAATTAAGTCTTTTAGAAAAAATATTTTTCAACAAAAAACTATCTTCCGCCAAACTACGATCACCCTCTGATGGGTTCAGTGAGATATCCCATAGGTTCAGTGAACCGAGTGACATATAACGCCGTTTGTTTAAATACTAAAATAGATAAGTTAAAATAGGTAATACTCGGATATAGATCACCTACAGTATAAACAAAAAATTAATTAATTAAACCGATACATTTTTATGTTATTAATGTTTTAGTAGGTTCAGTGAACCCATCAGACAGACAATGCCGTAAATGTAAAAAGTATTTTTCAAAAGATAATGTTAGATATATAATGGTTTTAGGAACAAAAGTTCCAGTCACTCATTGTAAGGAATGTGAAACATAT
>JAGWGC010000212.1 GCA_028867615.1 Nitrososphaerota archaeon
ATAGTTTGTAATTTCATTTTAGCTTCTTCTGGATTTTGTATTATATAAATACAAATACTTCTTAAAGATAATCTAGTTTCTCTTAATATTGGTTTGATGTGATCAAAAGTCAAATTCCACCATTCTTTTACTTTACAACATATGCAAAAATCTCCTAGTATTTTTAATGCTTTCTTTTTTAATTCAACTACTTCCTCTCTTTTTATTAAATAAATATTAGATGAAATTCTATCTAATTTAATATAGTGTTCATAACAATGACCTTTTGAATAGAATATATTATTACATCCTTCCACACTACAATGATCATCATGTTCTCTATTAACTTTGGTAAATAGTGGATCTCCATATTTTTTGAATCTTTGATAGTGTTTATTACAATATCCTTTTTTACTATATTTGTTTTTACAATTACTAATACTACATTTATCTGAATGAATTATTATTCTATTGATATAATTAACATCCCCATGTCTAACAAGTCTATGATAATGCATGGTACAATATCCATGTCTAGTAGACTTTTTAATACAATTATCAACTTTACATTTCATACAATATATTAATTCATAATATATTTAAACATTATGTACTATTAATCACTTAGATACTATTCTCCAACGTCCGCTACTCATCTGCTCTACCAGTCCGTCATTAAGGTATTTAT
>JAGWGC010000213.1 GCA_028867615.1 Nitrososphaerota archaeon
AATAAGGAAATTGAAGGAATAAGTGAATCTGTTAGACTTTATAGAATAGATTCTGTAAAAAATGCAATTAATAATGTCATAAACAAAGAAAAATTATCCTAGCCACATTATTTATATACCCAACTTCTTTATATACATCAGCGGTAAGTTATGATATATGTCACAGAGCGAAGTCAGTCTAGATACACCATTTGGAGTGAAATTTGGGTTCAAACAGGAGCACCAAACGACAATACAGGAAGGGGAAACCCTAATAGTCAAGGTTTGGTCTTGGCGGAAATTTGGTTACATTCAAAAAGCGGTCACTCTCAAGGATGGCAAGATAACAGTAGAGGTGCTTTCTAATTGATGCGAGTAATTGAAGCCAACGATAGTATTTCAATACAAGATACTAATCACTATACAGTAGATGTTACTAAATTACATTCAGGTACCGCAGTAGTATGTCCTTTTGACAAGAATATGAAGATCGGACTTGATGAAAAAGGCAAGGTATGCCTAGCTAAAAAAGCATTTTTCTTTCCGTTCCGCCTCAAAATATAATATACCGATAGCGGTATAAAGCTTATAAGTAAGTTCTGTTTTATCGGTATATTCAGAGTGGAAATGTCGGTATAGTGTTAAAAGTTTAGAATTTGTTATGTATCCGTGCGATTTAATTTAC
>JAGWGC010000214.1 GCA_028867615.1 Nitrososphaerota archaeon
GACATTGGAAGACAATACTGTTACAATACGAAACCGAGACTCGATGAGCCAAGAAAGAATAAAGATTTCAGATCTTGACTTCCATCTTGCAAGGGCCACCGCATTTCCCTGAAAATCATATCGCAAAACTAATCACGGATGTGAAAGATACAAATGATAGCTTTACTGTTTCGTACTTGATGTTTCACCCAAGATTTTCTTAGGGATATCAACAATGATTTAGTAAAGCCTAGACTTAAATAAAAAAACATGTTTCAAGAAATTTTTTTGGTCTAGTTTGCAAGTGAGATAGTCCACTTGACAGTTAGTGCATCATTGTTGTTTAGTGTTATGCTAGGGCTAATTGGTTCTTCGGCAAACATACCGTCAATTGATTTATTTGTAGAATTGAAAAGACCAGCTTCAGAAATAGTTACTGCTCCACCAGATGTGTTTGTGAATATGTTTGATATAGAAACTGTTGATGTTCCGCCGCTTGGTGCAGCTGTTGCGTTTACAGTTGATGCTACTGCTCTTGCCAATCCAGTAGCAGAAGTTTCTGTAGTAAGCGCGGTGTCAGTTCTAGCATCACCATTTACTCCAGTACCCAAGGCTATTACATTAAATGTTCCAGGTGAACCGCTACAGGTTGTGGTAATGCCTGATGTTGGTGCAAATAGTGC
>JAGWGC010000215.1 GCA_028867615.1 Nitrososphaerota archaeon
TTTTATAGAGTCTATGATCTGGTCAGTTGAACCATCAATTATTGTAACAGCATTATCCGAATACCTGTTTGCCACATATACTTTGTTTGTAAGAGGGTTTACTGCTACATCCCAAGGATTGCCATTTATTGGTATCACATCAAGTGTCTGGTTTGTGTGACCATCAAGTACGTAAACAGCTCTTCCACCAAGATCTGCCACGTACACTCTGTTAGTGTTTGAATTTACTGCAATTCCAGCAAAGATGCTCTTTTCTAAGCTTGTCTGCGGGTTTGGATGCAATCCAATTGTTTGAGGTGTTAGCAGAACAATGATGCCAAAAGATGCAATAATTCCAATTCCTATTGTAGTCAGTATTGAAAGATGTAGAGTTTTCATTTCTTAACTACGAGTTGAATTGGTAACTGTAAAGTGAAGTATTGTAACATGTCCCCATTCGTCTCCTCCAATTATTGTATACACACCACTTGCAAATTTATGAAAAGAAGAATCATTCCAAATCCCTGAAAATGATGTATGAAATTGTATTTGTCCAGTACTGCTACAACTCGAGAAAGGATCACATCTACCTACAGCATTGTCACTCGTCGGGTCAAATTTGTAACCTTTAGTTGGTGCTATTGATACAGGACAAGAATACATCCCTGGTTGATACAACGAA
>JAGWGC010000216.1 GCA_028867615.1 Nitrososphaerota archaeon
GTACTCTTCTCTTGTCATAAACAACAAAGATGGAACATACATCACAACATCTATGGCGCATCCTGCTTCAGTGATGGAGGCACCAATGAACCCAATAATGGAGTGGGCAACATATCCATTGTCATATGTAATGCCCGGTCAATCCATGGGTTCAAGCGAGAGTTTTCCTTTGAATGGTTATATTGAAGACATCAAATCAGGAAACTATACCGTATCTGCAGTCATGGCACTAGAGTATTTTTGTGGTCACAACCAGTAGATCTTGTAATTCTAAACCACGCGAAGAGTCCTGAATTTCCGTTCGCAATTCCGGTTTTGTTGATTAGTATCATGCCATTGATTGTATTTTACAGGATGAAATTTAGAAAATGAAAATCCAATACCTTTCCATAATTCTAATTTTATTGCTAGCTGTAATACTTTTTCCTTTTAACACAATATTGGCTCAAAACCAAACTCAGCCTACGATAAGATTTGATCAAGCTAGCTATTTTACAAAGGACATGAGTTGTGATTTTTACAATACTGTAAAGACTTCTGCACCAGATCAAAGCAAGGCAACCATAATTGTAACAGATTCTAATGCAAACAAGTTTAGTACGTCAATAGATCGGATTACCGTATTTGTATGGTCT
>JAGWGC010000217.1 GCA_028867615.1 Nitrososphaerota archaeon
ACTCCGACGCCCTTTATTTTGTCCCGTATGGAATATTTTGAAAAAAGCGCCTTGCGTGCAAGCGAGTATCCGTTTGAATGCAGGCCGCTACTGTTTATTCCAATGATTGCATCTCCTGTTTTTATCTTGTCTCCTAGAATCATGTCACTTTTTTTAAGAATTCCTACAACCATCCCTGCAAGATCAAACGCGAAATTTTCTCCTGCTATTAAATCCGGAAGTATTGCAGTCTCTCCGCCAACAATGGGAACCTGGGCCTCCCTTGCACCACTTACAAGTCCACGAACTATTTCGTTGAATATTTTTTGGTCATTTCTGTTTGCTGCTATATAGTCTACAAATGATATTGGAACCGCACCTGTGCATATTATGTCATTTACATTCATTGCTACACAGTCAATTCCAACTGTATCGTATTTTTTCATCATCTGTGCAATCATTACCTTTGTTCCCACTCCATCTGTGTGGGTTGCAAGCAATGTGCCTCCTGGTATCTCCACAATTCCTGCATAGTGGCCAAACCCTGACATTGTCTTTGCTTTTTTTTGCAGCCCGTGGGTTGACGCAATTAGATTTCCAATGCTTTGCTGGCTCTGCTTTATCTTCTTGATGTCAACGCCTGCATC
>JAGWGC010000218.1 GCA_028867615.1 Nitrososphaerota archaeon
TAAAAGTAATTCAGATAAAGTCGGCAGTTGAAATTCTAGGCAAAAAGAAACTTGATCTTTCTCAGTATGATGGGCAGGAAAAGGGCAGTTTCTTAAAGATGCTAAATTCTGCATCAGAAGGAAGTTTTGAGGCTGCACTCACAATGTGCAATGTAATCCTTGAGAACATGCCGTTTGATCCAACGTTCTACACCAAGAGAAACTTGGCTCCTTGGATAAAGTGATAAAAATGCAAGAATCGTGCTATTCTATGAATGAAAAGGTAAAAACGATTGCAGTCATTGTAAAGCAAGTTAGTTGTTGGGAAATGAAATTTCAGGTCTTGATAACCCGACAGAACCGAGGTAATCAATAATGAGTCTGGGCAAGGAAGACGGCACTGATGTTCGTAATGTAATTGACTTTTCACTAAACCCAGTAAAACGTTTTACATTGATGGTTGCAATCGCACAATATTTCTATGTTCACAATTATTGGTTTCAAGGCTCTGGAAATCTAATTGATGCGTTCATGAATCTCAATGCATTTCTTGAAGACGGTCACAAGGAATACAAGGGAAAGGTGCCCAAGTCTCTAAATCCTGAAAAGATGAAAAAAATTTTCCAGCTTTGGAATGGAACTGAT
>JAGWGC010000219.1 GCA_028867615.1 Nitrososphaerota archaeon
GTTCCATACTATTATGGATGTAATTTACCCCCCTGATTTTTGAATTGTCATGGCAATGCTAAGAAAATCATGACCACTGTACGATATCGTATTGCGCGGACTGGTTGTCTTTAACATACTATGGTGCTCTAGGTTGTAGTGTTATGTTGTGGATTTGATTAATTCGTTAGGGCATGTATAGAATTTAATAACTTTACAAAGTTTCATAAATTGAAAAAAATGGTATAGAGTTAAGATAAATTCACAGTATTGAGATTCTATGCACCGACATGTTGTATGGATTATTTTTCATTACTGTTATATAATTTGACTTTATTTTCATGACCACGCAATTATTTTATTCTGCAGTGACACAGACTTGTCTTAGGAGATTGGGTCAAAAAATTAAGGTATATCAGCAAATAAATTTGAGAAATCTTAATTTATTCACGGATGTGAGTTTGTAATAATTGATGTCATTTGACGTAACAACTGTTAGAATTTTCTTGGCAATACTCATGCTAAGTATTGCGTCATACACGGACAGAAAAAAGAGAGAGATTGATGATAGAATATGGATGATATTTGGTGGTTTATCCGTAGTTATGTTGATTTTCGTGCCTGACTTATCGCACTCTCTTGT
>JAGWGC010000021.1 GCA_028867615.1 Nitrososphaerota archaeon
CTTACCACTCACTATATGGAAGAGGCAGATAAACTCTGTAACAATATATCTATAATTGATAATGGAAAAATCAAGATAACGGGCTCCCCAAAGGAATTGAAAAATGCCTTGGGAAACGAGATTGTTGTTTTTGAAATAGACTCTGAATCAAAACTTGACAGACTTGTTTCGGAAATTAAAAAAACTTCTACAGTAAAAGATGTTTCAACAAGCGGTCCTATGGTGACTGTATTCACAACTAGTGGGGATCAACTAACTCCACAACTTTTTCAACAAGCAAATGATCTTCAAATCAAGATAGAAAGTATTTCTCTTACAAAACCAACACTTGATGACGTATTTCTATCGCACACAGGTCGTGAACTACGTGAAGATGATGGAAAATATGACAGAAAAAAAATGCGAGAAAGAATGAGGAAAATAAGAGCATGACGATGATACTTGATACCTATACAATTTTCTGGAGGGAGATGAAGAGATACAAGAAATCACGAAGTGGTATATTGATACGATTGATCCAGCCTGCTGTGTGGATAATAGTGATGGGAAATACGTTTGCAAGCACTAGACCGCTAATTCAATCTGTGGGCTTTAATGGATCCTACATAGAATTCATGGCACCAGGTGTGATAATGCTTACTGCAATATTCACAAGTATTTTTGGCGGTGTCAATACATTGTGGGATAGGAGATACGGTTTCATGAATAAGGCACTTGTCTCTCCGGTATCGCGGTCCTCTATTGCATTGGGTAAAATGCTTGCAATATCTTTGATATCTACACTTCAATCAAGCCTGATTCTGGGAATTGCACTTGCATTGGGGGTGCACATATCAAATCTGTTTGTAATATTTCCAGTATTGTTGACTGTTACAGTATTCTCACTTGGTTTTTCTGGAATATCTGTCATAGTTGCTGCCACGTCAAAATCACAAGAGACCTTTTGGGGCGTCATCAACTTTCTTGGCATGCCTCTGTTTATGCTTAGCCCAGCACTATTTCCATTGGAGCTCCTTCCTCCATGGCTTGCATTTGTTGCAAGACTCAATCCTGTTACTTATGCTGTGTTGCTCATAAGGCAAATGATGACTGGTACAGTCCAAATATTGTCTGCAGTAATTGAGATGGCGATAATATGCGGCTTTGTAGTGGTTATGGTTGCCCTAGCCAGCTATGTGTTCACAAGAGAAGTCAACAAGCCATTTTAATTTACCAGAATTGACAAAAATTGTAACATTTACTCACTTAGGAGATCTTTTTAGTATCCTGCAATCTGTGCCTATTGAAGACTTCCCCCGTTCTAATAGGAATTCTACTACTAGTATTATCCAGTATGTTCGTTGGTTATTCTTGGGCTACCTCGAGCCCCTCCTTTTCTGTACAATGGGGCACATATGGACTTCAAAATACTGGCCAATTTGCATTTCCACAAGGGGTATCAATTGACTCGTCAGGGAATGTGTATGTGACTGATCTTGGAAATAGAAGAGTAGAGAAATTTGATAACAATGGAAACTTTCTCTTTACTTTTGGAACAAAAGGTAGTGGTGATGGCCAGTTCAATGCACCAGTAGGAGTGGCAGTCACCAATAGTTCTATCTATGTTGTAGATAACGAAAGAAACGATATACAAAAATTTGATAGCACGGGTAAATTTGTAACAAAGTGGGGAATAAAAGGGTCTGACACTGGACAATTTCTACTTCCACAAGGTGTTGCAGTAGATCCTAGTGGAGATGTATACGTTGTAGATACGGGAAACAGTAGAATTGAAAAATTTGATAGTAGCGGCAAATATTTACTAAGTATTGGACAAAGTGGACTGGGAGACGGTCAATTTCTTTCTCCCCGTGCAATTGCTGCAGATTCACAAGGAAGTATCTATGTATCTGACTCGGGCGGAAACAAAATAGAAAAATTCACTGAAGATGGCGTGTTTTTACAATCTTTTAGTTCCTCAACTGGCGCCAATCTTCAGACTCCTCTTGGCATATCGGTAGACAAGTCAGGAAATATCTATGTGGCAGACAGTGGAAACAACAGAATCGTAGAACTAGATAGTAATGGTCATATTGTTACATCGTGGGGGAGTCAAGGTACTGGCGCAGATTTCTTTGATAATCCTAGGGCAACTGCTGTAGATTCAAATGGAAATGTCTTTGTTGTAGACTCTAACAATAACCGAATTCAGAAGTTTGTCCAGGATTTTACTCCAACTATATCACAAACACAAACTGATAACCAGACAAAGACAATTAATCCAACACAACAAGTTACAGTTATACAAAATACTACTCAGGTAAATACAACTAAAGTCTTAGATCCCAATGATCATACTCCTCCGTCTATTACTGCACCATCTGACATAACGATAGAGGCAACTGGAATATTGACACCAGTATCAATTGGACAAGCTACCGGAACAGACGATAGTGGTATTGCTTCTATTACTAGTAATGCTCCACCAAAATTCCCACTAGGTATTACCATGATTACATGGACTGCAATTGACAATGGAGGAAATGTAGCAAAGGCTGTCCAGAAGATTACTGTTGTAGATACTACTCCTCCAGTACTGACCGCTCCACAACCTGTGACAGTCGAAGCAACAACCCCTGATCACAATTCTGTTGATATCGGACTTCCGGCAGTCAATGATGCAGTTGGTGTAGAATCTGTTACTAATGATGCCCCACCATACTTTTCAATTGGTAAAACAACTGTGACATGGAAAGCAATAGATACATCTGGAAATGCCGCAACAGCCACACAAGTTGTAACAGTCAAGGATACTACTCCTCCTACAATTCATGCTCCTTCTGACATAATACAAGAGGCAACTAGCCCATCTGATAATACTGTAAACCTTGGAAATGCTACAGTTACTGATAATGGATTGATAAGATCAGTTACAAACAATGCTCCATCAGTGTTCCCACTGGGAAAAACTACTGTAACTTGGACTGCCACCGACCAGTCTGGAAATTCCGCAACAGCCACGCAGGTTGTAAATATTGTAGATACTACTCCGCCGAAGATCTCTCCACCACCAGGTATAATCTTTGAGGCAACTTCACTTTACAATAATACTGTACCACTTGGAAATGCAACAGTCACTGATAATGGAATATTAAAATCACTTACAAACAATGCATCAAAGACATTCCCGCTTGGCAAGACTAGTATTCTGTGGATTGCAACCGATGCATCTGGCAACAAGGCAAATGCCACTCAAATAGTTGATGTAGTTCATACAACTCCACCAAAACTAACCGTTCCAGCCAATGTCACCTTTGAGGCTACATCACTAAAAGACAATCTAGTTCCAATAGGAAATGCTACTGCAACTGACATTCAACAAGTTACAATCACAAACAATGCATCAAAGACATTCCCGCTTGGCAAGACTAGTATTCTGTGGACTGCTAAAGACACATCTGGTAACATATCTAATGGTACTCAAGTAATAGACGTAGTTGATACTACTGCACCAAAAATAATTGCACCGCATAACATCATAGTAAACGCAACAAGTTCGACAGGAACTCGTGTTGATATTGGAAACTTGACAGCTAGCGATAATGTCCAGGTAGCCACAATTTCAAATAACGCTCCAACATTATTCCAGTTTGGAAATACTACAATAGTGTGGACTGCAAAAGACGAAGCGGGAAATACTGCCAATGCTACCCAGATAGTTCAAGTTGTTGATAGATCACCACCAAAATTGACAATTCCTGTGGATGTAGTAACTGATGCAACGGCATTTGAAACACCTCTTATGATAGGAGATGCTAATGGTACGGGAATAATAGACACATCACCGAAAATAACAAGTAATTCTACTGGACTATTTCATATTGGTAAAACAATAGTGCAATGGACTGCAACTGACAAGTTTGGCAATGAAAAGACACTAGATCAAACAATTACAGTACTTGCATGTGGAAAACCATCCTCTAGCTATAACTTGGTAATGGGAACAAATAGCAGTGACACACTAACAGGCTCGACTGTACCAAACTTGATAATTGGACTAGGGGGCAACGATATAATTCACGAGGGTCCAGCTGGTGACTGTGTAATTGCTGGAGATGGTAATAATATCATATATGCTGGAAATGGTACAAATACCATTTACGCAGGTAATGGCGATAACATCATCAAAGGAGAAAATGGAAATATGCAAGTGTTTGCAGGTACTGGAAGCAACATAATCCAAGGTGGAAGCGGACAGAACATTTGCAGCCTTGGCAGCCCGGCAAAAGATCTAGTTACAAACTGTCAGGTAAAACTCCGCTAAATTTAGAGGAGCACTATTTCTCATATAGGTTATAATTACAACTACTCTATTTTCTATGTGATGACAAGTTCCAAGAACCTGTTTTCCCGTGCTAAAAAAATCATACCGTCTGGCATAAACAGTCCAGTAAGATACTATGATCCGTATCCATTCTTTGTAAAAAAAGCCAAAGGTAGCATATTGTGGGATGTGGATGGGAGACATTATCTTGATTACTGTAATGCATATGGCGCCTTGCTTCTTGGACATGGGCGCAAAGAAATAATCTCTGATGTAAAAAGACAGCTAGGAAAGGGAACCCTTTATTGTGCTCCTACTGAAATTGAGGTAGATCTCTCTGAATTAATATCTGGAAATATTCCATCAATGGAAAAGATACGCTTAGTTAATACTGGTAGTGAAGCAACAATGACAGCTATTAGGTTAGCAAGAGGATTTACAAAAAAGAAAAAAATAGTGAAATTTGAAGGATGCTATCACGGTGCACATGATTATGTTTTGGTCAAAGCCGGTTCTGGTGTTGCACACATTGGCATGTCTGTCTCTGAAGGAAGCTTGGATGAAGTCTCAAAAAATACTCTTGTTGTCCAGTATAACAACTCCCAAGAATTACAATCGTTATTGGAAAAAGAAGATGATATAGCTGCAGTAATTGTAGAACCGGTTCTTGCAAACATGGGACTAGTATTGCCTGCAAAGAATTTTCTAAATGATTTAAGAAAAATAACCTTGGAAAAAAACATTGTATTAATTTTTGATGAGGTGGTCACAGGATTTAGAATGTCTTCTGGTGGCGCTCAAAAATATTTCTCAATACGACCAGATATTACAACACTTGGTAAGGCTCTAGGAAATGGTTTTCCCATTGCTGCAGTGGGAGGCAAAAGTGAGATCATGGATATGCTGTCTCCTGAAGGTAAAGTATACCAGGCAAGTACCTATGCAGGCAATCCAGTGTCTGTCTCTGCTGGAATAGCATCTGTCAAAACCATGAATAAACTCCAGTCCAAATTATACCCAAAACTTGAAAAGAATTGTACCAAATTGGTTTCTGCAATACGTGATTTAGCATCGGACATGAAAATTCCTCACCAAATTAATTCTATTTCATCTATGTTTCAGATATTTTTCACAAATGAGCCAGTTGTGGATTATTCTTCTGCAAAGAAAGCAGACATGGTAAAATTCAAAAAGTTATTTGAAGTATTACTTAAAAATGAAATATTTATTGCGCCATCACAATTTGAAACAGTTTTTCTGTCATATGCACATTCTAAAGATGATGTGAAAAAAACAATTTCTGGCTACGAGGAAGCACTAAAAGCGGTGAAATCATGAAATACATGATTGGAACTAGGGGTAGTCAACTCTCACTTACTCAAACAAACTGGGTAGTGTCAGAAATTAAAAAAAAGTCTCCCCAGACAGAATTTGAAATAATTACAATCAAGACACAGGGAGATACTGATGCACGACCTCTTTTCACTATAAATCAAAAAGGAATATTTGAAAAAGAAATTGATAGGGCAGTGGCAGAAAGAAAGGTTGATTTTGCAGTGCATAGTCTAAAAGATGTTCCTGCGGAACTGCCAGAAGATCTGGTACTCGCATGTGTCCCAAAAAGAGAAGAGGCAAATGATGTCTTTATAGCAAATGATGGAAGTATGTTAAACACAATAAAAAAGGGGGCACTCATTGGCACAAGTAGCTTGAGAAGAGCGGTACAAATTACAAGAATTAGGCCAGATGTTGTAGTGAAACCAATTAGAGGTAATATTGAGACAAGAATACGAAAAGTCCATGATGGGGAATTTGACGGTATAGTTTTGGCTCAAGCAGGAATATCAAGATTGGGACTTGCTGTAAAATTTCAGAGATTGTCTATGGATACATTTCCACCATCTCCAGGACAAGGAGCACTTGGTATAGTATCACGAAAGGACAATGTCTCCTTGATTGAATTGCTCAAAAAAATTGAAGATTCAGAGACTCGAAACGCAGTAGAAGCAGAAAGATCGCTTTCAATGTTTGTTGATTCTGGGTGTAGATTTCCGGTTGGAGCATTCGCTCACAGAGACAATGATCGTCTAAAATTAAAAGTGATAGTGTATTCAATAGATGGGAGCAAATCTATAATGGTGGAAAAAGATTCAGAGACAAACAAGGCAAATGATCTTGGTAAGCAGGTTGCAACAGAGCTCAGAGAAAAAGGAATTTCAGATATTGCAAAAGACTGGAGAGAAAAAGTAGAGGAATGGAATAGCAAATGACTGGTAAAGTTTTCATTGTTGGTGCTGGTCCTGGTGACCCGAAACTTATCACACTAAAGGCAGTTGAATCTATCAAATCTGCAGATATAGTCCTCTATGACAGATTGGTGAGCAAAAAAATAGTTGCCATGATCCCAAAAAGGGCTGAAAAGATGTATGTCGGAAGAGATGTTGGTGACGATTACAAACATCAGAATACAACAAATGATATGATGGTAAAATTCGCGAAAAAAAATAAAAAGGTTGTACGACTAAAGGGTGGAGATCCTTTCATTTTTGGAAGAGGTGGGGAAGAGGCAGAGTTTCTCCGAAAACACAAAGTCAAATATGAAATAATTCCTGGTATAACATCTGGCATTGGTTCTGCAGCATATTCTGGAATACCTCTCACACACAGAGAATATGCATCATCCGTAGTATTTGTCACAGGTCATGAGGATGCAAAGAAAACTGAAGGCGTAGTAGACTGGAAAAAACTTGCAAAAGCAGTAGATACTATAGTAATCATGATGGGTCTATCAAGACTTGATATTATATCAAAGAAATTGATCAGCGGAGGATTGAGCAAGAATACTCCAGTGGCGGTGATTCAAAACGGAACCACTGATGAACACAAGATGATAAAAGGTACTCTTTTGAACATATCTAAAAAGGTCAACGAAGCAAAAGTCAAACCTCCGACCATTGTTGTAGTTGGCAAGGTGGTAAACCTCTCTGATAAAATAGGGTGGAGATAATGATGCAGGGAAAAGTCATTGCTATTACCAGATCCAAAGAAGACTCGGAGGAGTTTACTCGATTGGTATCTAGTGAAAAAGCAAAAGCAATCTCATTGCCCACTATAGAACTTGTAAGCAAAGGGGAGGGAATGGTAGATGAATTTTTAGATGCAGTAAAGACAGATGATCCAGATTATTCTGTTTTTATGAGCTCAAAGGCAGTCAAGCTTTTGTTTGACACAGCAAAAAAAATCTCAAAATATGAAAAACTCCAGCTTGCTGTTGCAAATACGACGGTAATTGCAGTGGGGCCAAAAACAAAAACTGCGCTTGAATCTGAAGGTATTAGGGTATCACATGTTCCAGAAAGGTTCTCGTCAGTTGGGGTTGGAGAAGTCTTTACATTTCTTAATGCTGAGGGAAAAAAAGTAATTGTTCCGCGAAGTGGGGCGTCAACACCCTTTCTTGCACAGCTTTTAAAAAAAATAGGCCTCAAAGTAAAAGAGGTCTATCTATACGATGTCAAGTCTTCTAGCTCATTATCTTATTGGGCTGAATTCAAAGAACTCTTTTCACAAAATAAGGTGGATGGAATAATATTTACAAGTGCCTCCTCCGTACGAGCATTTTTTGATATCATGTTGTTTGACATGGATGAAAAAACACTAAAAAATAATTTGGAAAAAACTACCACCGTTGCCATAGGCCCCTTTACAGCAGATGAGCTCAAAAAATTTGGGATAAAACCATTCACGGCAGACGTACATACAGTTCAGGGTGCAGTAGATGCCATCAAGAGTTGCTTTACTAGGTGAACAATTTTAATAATAACCCAATAATCAGAAATGACAGAAAACAACTTGAATCAAATGTCAAAGGAAATGCTATCTAAAACCAATTCTCTTTCTATTGTTATTCCTACATATAATGAATCAAAAAATATAGTGAAGATGCTTGACTCATTACGTAATACACTAACACGAGAAATGAACGCAGAAATTATTGTAGTCGATGATAATTCTCCTGATGGCACAAGTCAGACTGTTGAAGAATATGTGAAAAATTCTGAAAATGCCGGATGTACTATTCAAATAATACGCCGTGAGAACAAGCGAGGCCTGAGCTCTGCTATTGTAACAGGAATAGAAAGCGCAAAAGGTGACGCTGTAATTGTAATGGATAGTGACTTGTCTCATCCTCCGCAGACCATACCTCAGATGGTTGAAGAGCTACAAAATTCTGATTGTGATATTGTTGTGGCATCACGATATGTGAATGGTGGGGGTGTTTCTGGTTGGCCATTTAAAAGAAAATTAATCAGTAAAGGTGCGACCAAAATTGCTCAACATGGACTTGGAATAAAAATAAAAGATCCAATGTCTGGATTTTTTGCATTCAAGCGCCACATTGTAAATAATATAAAATTTGATGCTATTGGATACAAGATATTACTTGAAATTCTTGTAAAAGCCAAGGAGGCCAAAGTCAAAGAGATACCTTATACATTCATTAATCGTACAACCGGCTCAAGCAAGCTTGATTTCTCGGTAGGTGTTAGTTATCTGCAATCTATATGGAAGTTGTATAGATATGGCAAGTCTGTTAGGTCAAATGAGAGACGCACATCTGTTCATTTTCTCTCAAAGGCTGGAAGATTCTATACTGTTGGCGCATCTGGCTTGCTAGTGAATTATTTTGTATCTTTCATGTTTGGAGCAGTACTTTCCAATCTCTGGTATATTTACGCCACAATGATAGGGATCATCTTCTCTATGAGCTCCAACTTTATACTCAATAAGATCTGGACATTTGAGGATAGAACATTTGAACTAAAGCGAACCATGATGCAATATGGATTATTCCTTGGGTTCAGCGGAATTGGTGCAGTCTTTCAACTGTTAATGGTATATGGTCTTGTTGAACTCAGACACTTGAATTACTCAATTGCGTTGTTCTTAGCAGTTGCCATTGCATCTGTAGGTAATTTCCTCCTAAACAAAAAGTGGACCTTCCAAGAAAAAGTTTGGAGCTAAATCATATTCTAAATTCTTGGAATATCTTTTCTTAGCTGGACCTAATGGTTTTTATTTAATTTTTTCATGTTTGATCCAATTTAGCTTGGCCTACTCCGCTATACAAGTATGAAGAGGGGTGTAACTTTTTTATAACATAACGGGGTTATGTCAGGTATGACTTCTGAAAACCTCAATATGGATTATAGTAAATATGATTTCAAAGACTCAACTGAGATGTACGTTTACACTAGTAAAAAGGGTCTGTCAAAGGAAGTGGTAGAAGAAATTAGCAGAATGAAGGGGGAACCGCAATGGATGCTAGACTTTAGACTTCGTTCATACGAGATATTTATGAAAAAACCAATGCCAAACTGGGGGGGTTCTTTGAGCCAGATTGATTTTAACAATATCTACTATTATGCAAAAGCTTCTGAAAAAACAGAAAAGGATTGGGATAATGTTCCATCTGAAGTAAAGGCGACATTTGATAAACTGGGAATTCCTGAAGCAGAAAAGAAATTCTTAGCAGGCGTAGGAGCACAATATGAATCCGAAGTTGTTTATCATAGTTTGAGAGAAGATCTTGCAAAAAAAGGTGTGCTATTTTTGGACACCGATACTGCTCTAAAAGAACATCCTGAAGTCTTCAAAAAATATTTCGGTAAAGTAATTCCACCGGAGGATAACAAGTTTGCAGCACTTAACAGCGCAGTATGGAGTGGAGGATCATTCATCTATGTTCCAAAAGGAGTCAAAGTGGATCTTCCATTACAAGCATACTTTAGAATCAACAAGGAAAACATTGGTCAGTTCGAGAGAACTCTTATCATTGCAGATGAGGGTGCAGAAGTGCATTATATAGAAGGTTGTACGGCACCAGTATATTCTTCGGAGTCGCTACACTCTGCGGTTGTAGAATTGATTGCAATGAAGGGTGCAAAACTTCGATACACCACAATTCAAAATTGGAGCAATGATGTGTATAATTTGGTTACAAAGAGAGCATATGCATATGAAGGTGCTAGTGTGGAATGGATTGACGGAAACATTGGAAGTAAACTTACTATGAAATATCCTGGAATTTATCTAATGGGACCGTATGCACATGGTGAAACTCTTTCAATTGCATTTGCCGGTAAGAATCAACATCAGGATACTGGTGCAAAAATGGTTCATCTTGCACCACATACTACATCTAGAACAACATCCAAGTCCGTAAGCAAGAGTAATGGTAGGACTACATATCGAGGTCTATTACATGTGGCAAAAGGTGCAACTGATGTAAAAGCATCAGTTAGATGTGATGCATTATTACTAGATGATATCTCCAAGACTGATACTTATCCATACATGGAAATCAACCAAGAGGATGCAACAGTAACACACGAGGCTACTGTTGGAAAAATTGGTGACGAGCAAATCTTTTACCTGATGACAAGAGGATTTACTGAAGAAGAAGCACTCACACTTATTGTGAATGGATTCATAGAGCCATTTACCAAAGAGCTCCCAATGGAATATGCAGTAGAGCTTAACAGGCTGATTAAAATGGAAATGGACGGCTCAGTCGGCTAGTGTGCCGATTGTGTCAATTTGTGATGTAAAATGTCTCCTTTTGTTCTCTCTAAACTTAACTCTAGTCACATAGAAGAAATTTCTGAAGCAAATAATGATCCTACGTGGTTGAGAGAATATCGCAAGAATGCGTTTACTATATTCCAACAACTTCCTCCAGAAGTTTCACCTCTTTACAACAAGTACAGCGATGCAAACAAGATGGACCCAGAACAGATAATGTTCTCATTGAGCTCTGACAGTACAATTCCAGATTTTGTAAAAGATAGGTTAGTAGAAATCGGTGATAATCCCAGCATAGTTCAAATTGGTACTAACATCCACAAGATCAATATTCCATCCGAACTAAGAGAGAAAGGTCTTGTAATGTGTTCTATTCAAGACGCAATCAAAAACTACGGTGACAAGATAAAAAAATCATTTGAGCAAACAGATTCAAAGAGAGACAAGTACATTGCACTAAACAATGCATTTTTCAATTCTGGAATATTCATTTATGTTCCACGAAATCTTATTTTGGAAAAAACAATACATCTCGTGTCATCACTCTCACTTGACCAGACCTCGACTATATCACGTAATATTATAGTAGCAGAGGATAGCAGCAAGTCTTCGGTTGTTCAGGAAATCTATGCACCTCAAGCAACAAAACAACAAGCATATCTTGAATTGTTGGACGTCTCAATTAGTCCCAACAGCCAATTTGATCTGGTTACATTGCAGGCAATGGATGAGACTGCAGTCAACTTTTCTTCCAGAGTAGCAAGAATAGAACGTGATGGAAGAATGAATTGGTATCTCGGATTGTTCGGCTCGCACCTCTCACGATATAAAGTAGATAATTTCCTTAACGGTCAGGGTGCAACTGCACAAGATACTGAAGTGGTTTTTGGAAACAAGAACCAATCATATGATCTTGCCTCTAATTTGATTCACAATGCACCATCTACAATTGGCCGAGTCTTAGAGAAATCTGTTCTCAAGGATACTGCCAAATCTCTCTTTAAGGGAATGATACGAATTGAAAAAGATGCACACCATGCAGAATCATATCTTTCAGGACACTCTATTCTGCTTGACAAGGGAGCAAAATCTGATTCTATACCGGGACTTGAGATATTTACAAACGATGTCAAGGCAACACACTCTGCATCAGTTGCACAAATGGATGAAGAACAAATTTTTTATCTTGCTACGAGATGCTTGAGCAAATCAGATGCTCAGAAAATAATTGTTGAGGGATTCCTTGAACCTCTTTCAAGAAAGATGTCCTATCAGGTTCGTGCATGGATAAGCTACTTGATAGATTCTAAATGGGCAGGACGTAATCTCACTATTAAGACTGATGAACAACTCAAGGCTATGCTTGAAGTAGAGGAAACAAGATACCGTGAGACTGACACATTTGAAAGCCATTACAAGTATCGGTGAGATCTTTGTCCAAATGGGTTAGGGTATGTAAAACAAGTCAATTAAAGAAAGGCGAGATGCTTGATTTTGATTATGAGGATAAAAAAATTCTACTTGCGAATCTCGATGGCAAAATCTATGCATCAGACAGAATTTGTACTCATGCAGATGCAGACCTCTCTACTGGAATATTGACAGAAGAAGGAGTTACATGCCCACTTCACCTCTCTACATTTAATCTAAAGACGGGTGTACCAGAAAACCTTCCAGCTGAAATACCGCTGAAAATCTACAATGTTAAAATAGAACAAAACGAGATCTACATTGAGGTAAACTAATTTGCAAACAAGTTTCATAAATATAGAAAACATTCGAAATGACTTTCCAATTCTGAAACGTATGGTGCACAAAAATAAACCACTTGTTTATTTTGACAATGCAGCCACTACGCAAAAACCTATTCAAGTGATTGAGGCCATTAGTAACTATTATTTGAATTATAATTCTAATATTCACAGAGCTGTTCATGAACTTGCTGAAGAAGCTACACTTGCATATGAGGCAACAAGAGACAAGATAGCTAAATTCATCAATGTGAAAAATCGTGAAGAAATTATTTTTGTTAGGGGAACTACAGAAGCAATCAATCTTGTTGCTTATGCATGGGGACGACAGAATATCAACAAAGATGATATCATAGTAACCACGGAATACGAACATCACAGCAACATAGTTCCATGGCAACTCTTAGCAAAAGAGAAAGGGGCAAAACTAGAATATATTGGAGTAGATGACAACGGGGAGCTAATCCTTGATCATTTGGATGCCTATCTCAAGACAGGAAAAGTGAAGATTGTAGCATTTAGCCAAATGTCTAATGTTCTTGGAACAATAACTAACTCTGAAGAAATTGTCAAGAGGTGTAAAGCATATGGTGTACGAGTGCTGATAGATGGAGCACAATCGGTTCCACATCTTAAAGTAGACTTGCAAAAACTTGACTGTGACTTTTTTGCCTTTTCTGCACACAAGATGCTTGGCCCGACCGGAGTTGGAGTTCTTTGGGCAAAAAAAGAATTACTCCAAGAAATGGTTCCATTCAATGGAGGAGGAGACATGATACGAGAGGTACACAAATACGAGACTACATGGAATGATCTACCATACAAGTTTGAGGCTGGCACTCCAAACATTGCAGATGTGATAGGGTTTGCAGCTGCACTAGATTATCTTAATAACATAGGCATGGACAAGGTGCGTGAACATGAAATGGAGCTGACAAAATATGCACTGGACAAACTATCACAAATAAAGGGAATCGTACTATATGGCCCAAAAGATGTGGCAAAAAGGGGCGGTGTGATATCATTCAATCTTGGAGATATCCATCCGCATGATCTTGCCACTATAATTGACGAAGATGGAATTGCTATTCGTTCTGGTCATCACTGTGCACAAGTACTAATGGAAAGATTGGATGTATCTGCAACATCCCGCGCAAGCTTTTATATCTATAATACAAAAGAAGAGGTAGATGTTTTTATCAGGTCACTTAACAGGGCAAAGGAGTTATTCAAGCTATGAGCAGTGCTGATATTTACAGAGAAATCATTCTTGATTATTATAGGAATCCAAGAAACTATGGAAAAATACAGGATCCTGACATTGCACAAAGAGACAGCAATCCTCTCTGTGGCGACGAGCTTGAGATGCACCTCAACATAAAAGATGATAAAGTTGCAGACGTAAAATTTACAGGGAAAGGCTGTGCCATAAGCCAAGCAAGTGCATCCATGTTGACAGAACTCATTCTGGGCAAGGATTTTGAATATGTCAAAAAACTCACAAAAGAAGACATACTTGATAATCTTGGTCTTCATGATCTTGGACCTGCTAGAATCAAATGTGCCTTGCTATCATTGAAGGTTTTAAAATCCGGTCTGTACTCTTATCTTGTTGACAAGCTACATGATACCGCATCTGCAGACAAGATAAAAGAAGAATCTTCAGGTCTTTACTAAATTGTCCATCTCAAATATTGCATTACCTCTTCAGATTAGAAAAACCATATTTGAAAAATTCAATGATACAAATATTAGATTCACAAATGACGAAATCCTTGAACTGCTAAAAAATAACGGCCTTGACAGTTCTGTTACAATTGATGATGTTGAGCAATATTTTAACCAGTTGCGTGATGCTGGATTGATAAGGCAGATTGCCCAGAACTTTACTACTAATTGGTACAAACTCTTCGATGTTGTAGAAAAAATCAAATGTAATTCATGTAACCAAGAAATTTACCTGGGAAAACTAGAGCCACGGGTATGTCCCAATTCTGAATGTAAGGCAACCATTTAGATATTATTTTCTAGATCAAATTCTAGTGCCTGGATAATGCTATTTTCTGCACCCTGCCTATCTTGCCACTTTGTAGCTCCACTTTAATTCCATGAGGGTGAAAACTGCTTGAAGTAAGAATTCGTTTTACTATGCCATCGGTTAGCTTGCCGGTATGCTGATCCTGCTTTTGTACTATTGATACCAATACGCCTATCTTGATTTTGTCTCTTGTAGGTATGTTTTCCAACGTGGGTCACATGTACTCTTATTTAGAACGGTATCTTGTGGCAGCTTCTTCTAATGCTTGAATCATTGGTAGCTTTACACCTGTGAGGTATAGTACCAACGCACCTCCTGCGGTGCTTATGTGGTTTATCTTCTCAGCAAGACCATATCTTTTCAATGCTGCAGTAAGATGTCCACCGCTTACAATTGTGGTGGCAAATGAATTTGCTACTCCTTTAAGGAGCGACTCTGTTCCAAATTTGAAATTCTCATTTTCAAAAAATCCTGCTGGACCACTCATGAATACAGTTCCTGCACTCTGGATCGATTTTAGGTAATAATCAACTGATTTTGGTCCCAAATCAAATATCTGCTCACCTTTTGCAATTTCACGTACATCCATTTCTTCTCTTTTTCCGTTTCTTTCAACTGCAATATCTACTGGAACTGAAAATACATCTGGGTATTCACCAATCAGGGCATGTGCCTTTGAGACTACCTCTTCCTCTCTCTTGATTCCCAGCGGGAACTTTATTCTTCCTTGGGCCCTCAGAAAGACATTTGCAATGACTCCTGTAAGAAGAACTTGGTCTGCTCTGCCGTTCTGAATTAGCTCCTTTATTGCCTCAAGCCTATCAACCACCTTTGAGCCTCCGAGCACAACCACATGTGGTCCCTTGGCAACCGTCATTATTTCATCCAGTTTTCTGACCTCACGTTCCACCAACCTTCCTGCACATGATGGAAGAATATGTGCAAAACCAATTATTGATGGATGTGATCTGTGTGAACTTGGAAACGAATCTAGTACACAAATATCAAATAATTTTGAAAGTCTTTGGACCATTATTGTTTTAGACGCGTCCGAAGATGAAAATTCGTAATTTTCCTCTGCACATAATCTCAGGTTATCAAGTAATATGATGTCACCATCTTTCATGTTTTTGATTTCTCTTTGTGCCTCTGAACCAATTACGTCTTCAATGTACTTTATCTTGCGGCCCAATATCTGCTCTAACACCTTTGCATGCTTTTCCATTCCTGTGTAGTCCTTGTTGCCGACTCTTCCTTGGTGCGAGCCGATCACTACTTTGGCATCCTCCAGGTCTTTGAGAGACTCGGTAGATTCTCGAATTCTGCTTGTCTCAATTATCTCCATTGTGACAGGATCTATGGGACAGTTCATGTCTACTCTGAGGAATACTGTCTTACCCTTTGTATCAAAGTCGCTAATTGTTAAGATTCTCAATATCGTTCCTATCTTTAGATGGTTATTTTTTGCTTGGCTAAATTTTCTGAACAATTGTTTTTCCAATTGGGGGTATTTTCTTGAATCAATTCCAGCCAGTTTTGATCCAAGTCTTGTCAAGGATTAGATTATAATTTTTGGCGGATGATCACATGATGCTTGAATTTGAAAACTGTGTAAATTGGAAGTGTCAAACTGGTCTGTGATCGTACAAGGCACATCCCTGATTTCTAGACTGTATTATTACTGATGAAACATAGCATATGATCATCATTTTGAGACAAACAACAAATCGCGGTGTGCTCTGTATGCTCTGGCTAGGCGCATAAATTCTTCGTAGTTGTACAATCCTGTATGATATGGCAGACAAAATGCTGTTATACAATACCTGGCAGATCCAATGAAAAGTATGCGTACCAGTACCTATCACGTTAATTGACATCTTTTGTATCTTGTATACTGGGGACAATTCTGGTGAATATGGTATTGCCAAGCAATGGTTAGATGTTACATCTAGGAGAGAATTCCACTGCAGAACTTGATCTTTGACATACGGAGCAGGACATTTTTCTTACTATTGCTAGCTTTTCTGATTCTGCTTTATCTAGCTGTTGCAAAAATAGTGTTTGTATCTGATACAGGATTTGAAACAACACTTTCAAAACTTGTGGGAAATCCTATCGTAGATCTTACAATGGGTGTATTTACAGAACTTGGATGGGTGCTGTATCCAATATTTATCAGCATTATACTATTCATCATGAAAAGAACAAGGCGTCTTGGGCTTGTACTCCTTCTCTCGTTATTGATAGGTACCATGGTTGCAGCCTATATGAGATGCTATACTGGGTATGAAAAACCGGCACTTGATTTCATAGGTGCACATCTGGCAATCAAATCTGGTGCAGATGTGAGTGTACCATGTACCATAGATGGCACCTTTCCTGCAGGTGATACCGTGAGAACCACGATATTTGCATTTATCATAGGATATGCATTATCCAAAAGATTTCCGCATGGGTGTTATCTTTTATGGGTATATCCCACAGTAGTCTCAATAAGCAGATTGTATCTATTACAAGAATATCCGTCAACTGTAGTTGCTGGAGTGATATTTGGCATATTGATTGCAAATATAATTTCCAAAAAATTAAAGATAGAACTTATCTTTGACAAGTCAAAATCCTAGTCCTTCCATAACCTTGGAGCTTATCAGAATCATTGCATAGTGGTCTGCGTCGTAACTGTATATCCAATATCTTACATCACGTTCTTGTTTTGCTTTTCTCAATCCAAAATTAAGCTCATTCATAATTGTAAAACCAATCTTTTTTGCAGACTTTTGCTCTTTTGTCATAATAATTCTGAATGCACCCTTTTGCGCTGAAAAACCAAGTCTTATCATTTGTTCAGCCAGATCTGGAGCCTTTCGTTCTTCATCGATCTGGAATGAATAAGCAATCGGTAGTTGTGATGGGTGAAAATCCATGACTTGTGTATGCACTTGCTAAATAAAATCTACTTGGCGATGCTTGGGACATCTCAAAATTTTGCTAAAAAGCTCAAAAATATGTTGAAAATTTTAACTCATATGTCAAATACTGATCATAACAAAAACTTAATCGATTACAAAGGCTCATTATCGCATGGCATCACTTGAGACTCTGTCAAAATCATACAGTGTGAAAAAGGCGGCAGTATCCAAATTGAGAAAGCAGGTTGAAAATAAACTAAAAGAGGCTGTTTCTAAAAAGCGGAGAGCATCATCGGGTCTTATTGCACTTGAAAAACAAAAGGAGGACTTGACAAGGGCCAAAGATCACGTGGCTCAGATTCTAAACCAGCATCTTTCTCAAAAGGCAAGCATTGAGAGGCTCAAAATTGCGGCAGAAGAGAGATTGCTGCATGAACAGGATGCAAAAGACCAGGTAACCCAACAAAGTGAATATGGATCCCCTGAAGACAAGAACTCTGTAATTGAAAGGCTCAAGTATATTGATGAAAAAATAGCTGAATTACATTCAGAATTAAAAGAAAGAGAATCTGGTCATGCTAGACTGGAAAAAGCAATAGAGTCAGGTGAAAAGGAAAAATCCAAGCTTGAAGGCCAGCTAAAAAAACAAGGTCACACCAAGCCTATTTTGATTGAACAGCTAAAGGCTTCTACAAAAGCAGAATCTACCTTGAGACCAAAGTTTGAGTCTCTTTTAAAACTTGAAGCCCAGGCAAGTAATGCCTTGGCAACGGTGCAAAAGAAATTGACAGAGATTGCAGCTCAGAGAAGAAAGAAGATGGCAGCACTTGCGGCCAAGAAAAGAAAGAACAATGCAAGAAAATTGGCCCTGAAAAAAACCAGAAAAACAAAGACAAGAAAGACAAAAAGAAAACCCACTAAATCTGTAAAACACAAGACTCGTTCAAAAAAAGCATCGAAAAAAAAGTTACTGAAAACCATTAAAAGAACATCTACTGGGACCAACAAAAAAACAGCAGTAAAGAAAAAACCCAGACGCAAATAGTAATCGCGCGCACCATTAATATTGAATTAATTTTTTCGTAACGATGTTGTCTCTTCCACAACGTATTGTTGTAGAATTTGCAGAAATGCCAATTCTTAAAAATCCATCACTTGTTTGTGGATTTCCGGGAAGTGGGTATGTTGGTAAGATTGCAGTTGATTACATGATTGAAGAATTGAAAGCAATCCCGTTTGCAAACATGCTATCATCATCATTTCCTCCGCAGGTGTTAATTC
>JAGWGC010000220.1 GCA_028867615.1 Nitrososphaerota archaeon
TACAATATCTTCAGTAATAAGCTCCAATGATTTCTATCTGCTTTGTGCCATTGGTAAATGGGATTAATAGTGTCATGGTATCATGCGTTGAGTTAATTTCCTTGTAGCTTGATTCCTGACCATCATTTAATACGATCAACCCATCATAGTGCAGATTACTGTTAGAGTCTTTCAACAGCTCTTGTGGTATTTCCATTATCAAGTTTCCATCTCCACTTGACTGCATGGTAACAATAAGCGATAGAGATTGTGTATCCATTTTAATATTGAGAATTTTTGCATACGTTATGGTATAATTTGCAGAGAATTTTGTATTGTCAATGTTCATTGATTCGGTCGTAGAACTATCTTCAAGTCCCCATCCTAGCTCAACAAGTCTGAAAGCTGTTTGTGGCTTTACACATGCAGGAGAACCATCTTCGGATTTGATTATCAAAATAAAAACAGGTTGGCACCTAATGTCATGTATCTTTATGCCAGATTTGAATTGATGAAGTGGAGAATCTAATCCGGGTATGTGTGGTGCAACCTGTGCAAAAACCTGTGTATCTATAGATGAAACTATGGTAAAGACTAGAATTATTCCAAGATGTAGAATTTTCATG
>JAGWGC010000221.1 GCA_028867615.1 Nitrososphaerota archaeon
GTAAATTAGCAAAAGACCCAACAGGTACACCATTGTATACATTTCAATCTACCAATGTCGTACGTACTCTAACAAGAGAAGAATATGAAATAGAAAAGAAACGTGGAATTTTAAAATAACCTCCGAAACTTAACACGAGGAATTTCTGATGTCTAACCTCCAACAAATTAACAGAAGTAAATTTCAAAATGCTTATTACGTGAATGTTAACTTTTTTGGGTTCAAACCTGTGAAGGTCTTAATCTTTAATGGATTTTTAACCGATTTTCATAAAGGTATGCTAGAAGAATTCTACACCAGTTTTTTAAACCATGCCTGTCCAGTACGTGTGAAATATGAAAACTGTATCTCTTTTGCTTCTGATGTCAGTCATGGTTATTTTTCTAGGTTTTATACTAACGCCAGTTAACGCAGACGGTACAAATGGCACGTCAATTCAAAATATCTCAGTACAACCATATGTCATAAAAGTTGGCGATACATTTACTGTCACAGCAACACTGGTCAACAATTCTACTCTCCCAATAATAGTGGACGGTGGAAAATGTTCCGCCCAAGACAAGCAGGCAGAAATGTTCAC
>JAGWGC010000222.1 GCA_028867615.1 Nitrososphaerota archaeon
CAGGAACCTGGCAATTTGATGGTAACAAGTGGGTTTTTGCTGAACAAAACACTATGGCAGTTCCTGAATTTCCTTTTGCGGTTCCAGTTATGCTGATTGGCATAATTTCTACAATTGTATTTTACAGAATGAGATTCAGATAAAAAAATTCGGGACAGGTGCCCACTACAACTGTTCTGGCGGTAACCCCCGGGCCCGTAGATTTTTTTAAATACTAAAATGACGAGTTCAAAAGGGCTCGCTACAACTGTTTTCACAGGTCCTGTTTTTACAAGAGATGGAAAAGATATGAGATTATAATGTGATAATATCGATAATGTACTGCACATAATCCCTGTAGAATAACATTAGAATAAAGTTATAGAATATTCTTCTAAATATTCTATATGATTTTTCAATATGGTATGGTGTTATGTATGCGAACTCCTTAAATAGAAACTGTCCCGTACACAAATGAGGTGTGATTGTATGGCTGTAATGGATGAAGAACCTACTCCAAGGTTTGAACCTAGCATGAAGCTTTTATCGCGCATCATGAAAGTTATACTAGAAAAAAATTCTGTTGGAAAAACTATGTTG
>JAGWGC010000223.1 GCA_028867615.1 Nitrososphaerota archaeon
GCCAGTCCTCTTAGACCTTTTTTTTCAAGATGGATATGACTCATTTTTCTTGACTCTGTTAAATTTCCTATAAAACAGACCAACTAGAACCATGCATATTCCAGTCAACACAGACCATGATGTCAGAGCAACAGTATCAAGCAGAGCCAAATCGTACCTCACATTATATGGTTGACCTATTTTAGTGAATTCAAAAACATGCTAGTATTTTGCAAAATAATCTTACTTGGTAATTTTTCCATTACCTACGATGCGAATAGATGCTGATTCTGGCTTTAAAATGACACATGTGTCACCTTTTTCGTAGACTGTGGGCTTGTCAAGGGAGAGTTTCATCGGGTTCAGTGAGATAATTTTTACAGGTCGTATTTGCAATCCGATATTTACAAGAAACATTTGGTTTTCAGCAATCTGGTCCTTGAAAAACTTGCTTTGGGCATAATCAATCTCTATTTCTTGTGAGATCAACATCTTGCCAGCCATCCCAAGCACATCACCTCTCTTTACATCATCAGGCGATGCGCCCTTTACTGCCAGCCCCACCCTTGCAGGGCATACCGCATCTTCTACAGAAT
>JAGWGC010000224.1 GCA_028867615.1 Nitrososphaerota archaeon
GTTTTCTGGCTTGTTCAAGATGCATACGTTCTACTGCCAATTGACTACCAGTGAGTGGAAACATGCACCTGGCAACTGTCCTTCTTTTTCCTTTAATTTCCATTATATCGTTTTTTGACAATCCCAGTTTCTCCATCATTTCATTGTCTATGCGTGCTATGCCTCGTCCGACATCTCTTGTATAAGATTCAAGTACAGTAAGTCCATTTTCAGCATTCATACTTTATACGTACTGGACACATTCGGTTTAAAAAAGTGACGTAGGTTTCTTCTAGTTCTACACCACCTTTTACTGTAGATATTGAAGCACTCAATGGATTCCAACTGCCCCTGGCACGTATACTGCTCGGATCTTTATCTAAGATAGCTTTGACAATCCAAGATCATTGGCACCGCCATTATTGTCCAGGACTGATTGATATGTTATGCCAGTTATCAAACAGTTAACAATAATTACCAGATTGCCAACTACAAAACTGGGTACTTTTGGCACACAAGGCAAACTCTGACACCATAGTAGCAGATTGGAATGGTAGAACAGTGGCAGAGATGTGGACATTCATAGAGAATATGCT
>JAGWGC010000225.1 GCA_028867615.1 Nitrososphaerota archaeon
TGATAATTTCTATCACCTGTTGGAATTGACAGTAACATGTTATTGATCTTGAATCCGTAGCATGATACCAGATAGGGCTTGGAAATGTATGGTGATTTTGGTTTTCTGCCCTTCTTGATGTCTCTTTTCATTTGTGTAAGTCTTCCCATTGCTTGCGACATGGCGGTAAGTTTGTATTTTGATTGGATTTGAAATTGAGATAAGTCTTTGTAATGCAGTGATGAGAATTTCTTCAATGTTGAGATATTTTCTTCAATACCAATCCTGATGCAATGATTTACCATTTGTCTGAACGTTTCCATCATGGATATAAGTTCTGGTGGAGAGTAGTATGATTGTTTTATTGATTTAATTGCCAATGATGTCCGATTTTGTTACATCCTAAAAATATTTATAGTTTGCTTAACCCTTGATAACCCGACAGAACTATTATTATGGGTAGGATGTAAATCTGACTGCCTGAAAATCGACATAAAACAAGCCTGTTGCTCCATCAGGACCACCCTGAAAGTTATACGTGATACTACCAAGAACAAAATAATTACTGGTTCCGGTTAACTGTAGTCCTGA
>JAGWGC010000226.1 GCA_028867615.1 Nitrososphaerota archaeon
AACTTCTTTTATTTCTTCAAAAGAAGTGCAGAAGAAAATGAAGTAGAACAAAGAAAAGAAGACAAAAGAATTGAAGAAATAACAGGTCCAAGCTGGAAAAACCCAACTCATTTGAGTGGAATTCTAACTGGATACGGAATTGTTGAAGCACAAGACCCCGAACCCGAGACATGGATTGAGTGGTTTTACGTGGCAGACCTTGATGAGAGAACCATCACGTGCTATGAAGTTGGCAGAACCGACCCACTCGTATGCGAACATGCGGAGCTTGTCTTCTACTCCAAACACCCGTTGGTTGCACCAGAAAAAAGACTGCTAGCAAATGGAATTGCAGTTGTAGGCAACAAATTTGAAGTGCCAAGCAAAACAACGCCAGGACAGACCTATACTGTAACATTGGAACCCGTTCACTGTACATGTGCAGGTTTCAAGTACAGAAAAACCTGCTCGCATCTAAAGGCCGCAATTGCTGCATCAGGGGAGGCAATGGCACAATGACCATACAGAAAGCACTAGAGGAGCTTGGTAATCTAGTCAAGCTCTTTTCTAGCCAAGAACTTCCGGAGATG
>JAGWGC010000227.1 GCA_028867615.1 Nitrososphaerota archaeon
TCTTGTTGCTGTTTTTCAATGTGTGTTCTAGCCAGATCTAATTGTTCTTGTAAAATACGCTGATGACTTGGATTGGAAGCCTCGTTTCCATATTGTGCGTATACAACTCCACTATCACATAATACCAAAATAATAATTATTGAAAGATGTAGAGTTTTCATTTTGTCAAGGAACAATTGTGGAACTTCCCATGTCTACTAGAGATGCAGTTTTGTTGTCGTTAGTTGATGATGCATATAGTTGAATTTCCACGGTATCGCCATATTTCCATTTAAGATCCACTGGCAATCCAATCATTTGAAAATTGGGTGTTAAAGCATCTTTTATTGGAAGCAAAACAGAGATATCATTTGCCTTTGTGCACGAGTCGCCATCACAGATGTTGTATCCCATCAGATATGTTGGAGAGGCGGAGTTTATCTTCAAATAAAATGTGTTAGGTGGGCAACCGTGCACAGTTACATTATTGGATGGTGGAACAAGATTCAGGCATACGTCTGGAGGGTGATAAATTATCAATGCTGTTATTCCAAACGGATCATTGCTTTTTGTATCATGACTATGCCTG
>JAGWGC010000228.1:0-262 GCA_028867615.1 Nitrososphaerota archaeon
TTTCTCCCTGATCAGTTGCAAGCACCATTGAATCCATAGGTCCGCCCTCAAATGATGCATGACCAATATGTGGTATGATAGAAAACGAGAGCAAGAATGCAATTGGAATAATCACAATTATTGTAATGTGTAGAGTTTTCATTTTTACTTCTGCGCTAAAACGGCAAGATGTAATGTTACGTCCTTGTAGTCCATACCTGAAACTTCCACTTTTGTAAGCATGTATGTACTTGATACACAAGGAGGATTCAAGGGATCAATG
>JAGWGC010000228.1:272-546 GCA_028867615.1 Nitrososphaerota archaeon
CTTTTGCATATCCCACTGCCAGCGGATAACGCTCACAGACGAGTCTTGGTATGGATTGATCATAAAAACCAGTTGCGTTTTGTAATGGACTTATGATATAAGTGGCAGTAAAGTTTGCGCCTAATGGATAGTTTGCAAGATCAACAGTATCAGGCATGGTCATGATCTTGAAGGAATTTGTATAGTCCTTTCCCGGTGTTACACTAAATGATCCATCATTTTTCTCATAGTGCAGATTGCGTATGAAGATCATATGTACAAGTGAGAATATGTG
>JAGWGC010000229.1 GCA_028867615.1 Nitrososphaerota archaeon
GAACTGTATTAAGACTAGTATGATTTTCTGGAACGGTATAGAATTGCCCACAATCGTTTTCTGACAATAATTTGGCTTGTCGGTCAGAATTTGATATCTGCTGTGATGAGGTATTATTTTCAACAACTATTACGGTTCCTTTGAGCCATGGATGAATAGCACTATGATACTGGTAAGTTCCTATTTTATCAAAGACATATTCCCATGCATGACCGTGAGGAATCAAGGATGTTTCAAAAGATCTACTATCACTAGTGATATCATTCATGACACTATCCATGTTAATCCATTCTACAGTACTGTTTACTCCAATGACGACCTGTACTGTTGACGGTGAAAACGTCAGTCCACTTGTAGATATTGAAGAATTTACTGGAATTGTTACAATTGTTCCAGAGTTCAATACATTAAAGATTATTTGTTTTGCCCATCCGCTATCAACAAACTTTTGAGCATTCTCAAGCTCTACACATGCGGGAGAACCATATTCTGTTTTTAAAATCAATTCAAAGCCCAGTATGCATTGTACATCATTTGCGGCAATT
>JAGWGC010000022.1 GCA_028867615.1 Nitrososphaerota archaeon
AAGAGAGGAAGCATATGGTGACGTGGAAAAAAGAGTAGTGGCCCAGCTATTAGCCTTGATGGATGGCCTAAACGACAGAGGAAATGTGATAGTCCTTGGTGCAACAAACAGACCAGAAAGCGTAGACCCTGCTTTGCGAAGACCAGGCAGATTTGACAGAGAGATTGAGATCACAGTACCAAATGCAGACGGCAGGCTTGAGATACTGCACATCCATACGCGCGGCATGCCGCTTCAAGATGTAGACCTCAAAACACTTGCTGCGGAATTACACGGGTATACTGGAGCAGACATCAAATCATTATGCAGAGAAGCTGCAATGAAAGCCCTCAGAACATTCTTGCCAGAGATTGAAAACGAGAATGAAAAGATAGCGCCAGATGTATTAGAAAAGATGAGGATAACATTACAGGACTTTTACGATGCAATGCATGAAATCGTGCCAACTGCCATGCGTGAATTCTATGTTGAGAGTCCAAAAGTATGGTGGAAGGAAGTAGGCGGATTGGACGATGCAAAAAGAACTCTAGAGGATAACTTGATCACTGCAATAAAAGAGCCAGCCAAATTCCAAAAGATGGGAATCAAACCTCCAAAGGGCGCATTATTGTATGGCCCATCAGGATGTGGAAAGACATTGCTTGCACGAGCTCTTGCAACAGAGAGTGGTGCAAACATGATACTTGTAAGAGGGCCAGAGATATTGTCAAAATGGGTTGGAGAGTCAGAAAAAGCAATAAGAGAAATTTTCAGAAAGGCAAAGACATCATCACCATGCATTATAATATTTGATGAACTTGACTCACTTGCTCGCTTCAAATCAAATGAGGAGGGCGGTATTGGAGAGAGACTGCTCAGTCAGCTTCTTACAGAGATGGAAGACGGAGGAGCTTCAAGAGTAGTGGTGCTAGGAATTTCAAACAGACCAGATCTTATCGATCCATCACTAATACGACCTGGCAGACTGGATCTAATGATCTTTGTTCCACCGCCAGATGAAAAGGGTCGATTTGAGATAATCAAACTATTAACAAAACAGATGCCACTTTCGGGGGACATTAACTTGAAAGAGATAGCAGTAGCAACAAAAGGATATAGTGGTGCAGATCTTGTTGCAGTATGCAGGGAAGCTGCAGTAAATACCATGCGAAACAATAGTCAAAAAATAAGTAGCACAGACTTTTCTGCCGCACTCAAAAACGTCAAGCCTTCAATTACGAAGGGAGTTGAAGATTGGTACTCCACAGTTAAAGATAATATATCATACGCACTACCAAAACCAATGGACAAGGCATTTTACGGATAGATATGGCCATCCCACTACGAAATACCATATATGAAAAGATCAAGATTGCAGGGTCTCTTACCGATTCAGAGCTATCAAAAGCTCTCATCAAGGCAGGCATCTCAATTCCAGAAGATGAGTTTAACAAGACTCTTCTCAACCTCGAGATTTATGGCTTGATCAAAGTAACATGGTTAACAAAAGATGAGCGTAGAATAGAGATATCTGAAAAAGAAGAAGATGAGGATGAGATAGAAAAACAAAACATGGAAAACTTGGAAAAGGAATACGAGTCAGGATTTCCAGGTGTTGGACAAGAAGAAGAGATTCAAGAATAGTTACTTTATAACTGGAAAGTGAAATGCCGCATCAAGTGCAATTCCTACAAATATTATTGTAAGATATGGTGCAGTAACCTTGTACGCTTTCCATGCAAAATCGGAGGTGGGAGTCTTGGTAAGCTTGTAATGATAAACCAACATGAGGCCCCCTGACACCAGGGCAACTCCGAGATACACATACCCCAATCCAAATGCAACAAGTGCAATAGAGTAGGGCAGCAATATTGCAGTATTGAGCAGAATGTACTTGGAGGTCTTTTGCATACCAATCAATACTGGAAGCATTGGGACCTTTGCTTCTGCATAATCGTCTCGTATTTTCATTGCAAGGCACCAAAAATGAGAAGGCGTCCACACAAAGACTAGCATACCAACCAATGCTCCAAGAATATCCATGGAACCAGTTGCTGCAGCCCAGCCTGCCATAGATGCACAGCTTCCAGCAAAACCACCAATTACAATGTTTGACCAGTTATTTCGTTTAAGCCAGACAGTATAGATAATCACGTAGAAAAATATCCCAAGCGCAATAAAGAATGTAGATACAGGGTTTAGCGTAAACCAAGCATAAATCACTGAAATGCAACTAACTGCAAGACCATAGACAAGTACACTACGAGCAGCCATTCTTCCAGATGGGATAGGTCTTGTGCTGGTTCTTTTCATCAATGGATCAATATCTCTATCATAGAAATGATTCAGGGCACTAGAACCTGCAGACGAAAGCGCACCTGCCACTATCAAATGTAAAAGCACAATGTTGTCAAGAGGTTTGTGTGCGATCAATATGCTTGCTGCATACATCGAGGTTACTGCAGTAATGACAAGTAAAACTATGATTCGCGGTTTAGATACTTCGAGTACTTCCTTTAATCCCACGATCTAAGCTGATTTGCAGGGAATTTAATTTCTTCGAAGATTGTCCCACAGGTTCAAAAGAATTAAGTATGTCACTTCATGGAACAACCACAAATGAGTGACTGGGACCTCATGATGCCAGGAATGGGACTATCAGCGATTGGTCTAGCAGGAGTAATTTTATCATATCTAGGCATTGCAAACACCTTCCTTACAGGAATGCAGGCTCTTTCAGGTTTAACCCTATTCATCGGCCTGATCTTCTTGTCAGCAGGAATTTTAAGTGGCGGAGTATCTACCAGCCCACGTGCCAAGGCAACTACGCTTGTAATCTTTGGCATTGCAGGTTCAGTTGGAACGTATGCCCTAAGCTTGAACAAGATAATCACATCATTGACAGTATTTGTCGGATTGTTACTGATCATCATAATACCTACAATAGTTCTTGCCTTTTTCTCAATGAAGATGCCAAAACACTTCAAGCCAGTAGCAACAATATTCATTGCCGCAATGGTAGTAGCAATAGGCTCTTACACGGTATTTGGTTTTATTGGACCCGGTGCACAGTTTCATATCAACTCAATATCAGAAAATGCAACAAACGCAACAGCGCCCACTTCAAATGTACCGGTCATATCAATTGACATCCCTGCAAATGCATCAGTAAAGGGTAACCCAAGCTTTACCCCTAATGCCATATCAGTTCCCAAGGGAGACATCATAGAATGGAAGAATGATGACAAAGTCGGTCACACGGTAACAAGTGCTGATGGTACAACATGGGATTCTGGAATAATATCAGCAGGCAAAACATTCCGCCTTGATACATCAAAACTCAACGCCACGACATATCAGTATCTGTGTACTGTTCATCCAATCATGACAGGAAGCATAACCATAACAGCCCCAACGTTTGCAAATGTAACAATCTCAAGCGGTGCTTCAAAACAAGCTGCAGGTCAGAAATACTTTGATCCACAGGAAAGCAAAGTGAAGATTGGAACCACAGTGGTTTGGACAAATGCGGACAGTGTAGCACACACAGTTACTAGTGGCAACCCTAGCGATTCATCCCCTGGAGGACTGTTTGACTCAGGCCTTATCAAACCAGGAAAAACATTCCAGCATGTGTTTAATGCCACAGGTACCACGCCATACTTTTGTACAGTTCACCCATGGATGACTGGAAAAGTAACAGTAGGATGACAACACCAAAGGCAATAATTTTTTCAAAAAATCAAATGGAGATACTGAAAAAACACTCAGAACAAAACTCTCCAAATGAAGCATGTGCAATTTTGTTCGGCAATAACGCAAATGATCAGGTCACAATAAAAGAAATTTTTCTTGCAAAAAATATTGACGAGTCACCAGCAAATTTTACCATTTCAAATGAAGAACTGATAGTAGCATATAGCAACGCAGAGAAGATGAAGCTAGATGTCAGCGGGATATTTCATTCCCATCCAGTCTCTGTTCCACATCCTTCGTCGACAGACAAGAAATACATGGAAATCAATCCCATACCATGGGTCATTTTCTCAAACATAAATGATGAATTCAAGGCGTATATTTACAATTCAGGGATCATCCAGATTCCCGTGAAGGTATTGTGAACCTATTTTTTGTGAACTTTTTTGTGTCGTTCAAAGTGCTCTTTATCTGTAAAAATAGTGTCACAGTCCTTGCATTTTAGTTCGGTTTTAGCGCCCCACAACGGCAATTAGTGGTATGAACTTGCGTAAAAGGATTTACCAAATAAAAGGTGTTTCAGAGGATTTGCGTCACTATCAGATAAGATCTAGAAACATGGACCTCTCAAGTGTGTCTGCTTTTTATCTCAAAATTCATCAAATATGAAATTTCAGGTAGATCCTGTAAAGACATCCGTATAAAAAAACCCAATTTTACGATCGGCTGTTGTGCCAATCATGTTAAAAACTTGTCCAAATTAGATTAAATATCCCTTTTTTCGAATAGCAATTATGGAAATTCACGTATATGATACATACGTAGAGGCAAAGGATGGCCATACAATGCATTTTGATGTCATTACAAGCCAGAAGGATCACCAAAAGGCAATCCAATATGCAAAAGAATGGCTCAAGACCATAGGAGAAGCCGAGTCAAAGGTTTCAACCGAAGAGTGCCAATTCTGTCACTCACAAGGTGCGCCAGAACCAATTGCCAACGAGATCCAAAAGAAAGGCTACTTCATCCAAAAGATGGAAGGCTGTCCGTAAGATCTAATCTCAATTTTTTAATCCAATTACTATTTTTAAAAACTCTTTTTAGCGCGATGCATATAGCACCATTTCATGACAAAGAAAAGCAATTACAACAGATTAACTGTAGAGGGAGACATACAAACAAAATGGATATGCGGATGCTTTGAGACGGTAGATGGATTTTTCAAGTTTTGTACCCAGCATAGTGAGTTGATGAGGAATACCATAGTGGCACAGATAGACAAGCTTGACATGACTACGGTTGTTGAAGAAAAATAGCCTTGATTTGATTCAATGTCTTTTCGAATACGGTTTAAACGCCCAACCTGCAAGGCCTCGCCTTACCATCTTGTTGAACCTTCTTCCATGACTCAGGTATGGAAACCTCATGTGGATTAGCTCGTGCACAATGGTATTTTCCAGCATCTTTTCATCCTGAATCTTTCGCACATTGATAAAAACAACATTGTCCTGAATGTATGAGACTCCAAGATACTTGTATGCAGATGTTCGCCTTCCCTCAGTTACTTCCTTTGGCATGGCAAGAACCTCTTTTGTTGTTAAAAGTATCTTGGGCTCTGATATGCTAAATCTTGCAGAGTAAACTCCTACTTTTTCAAGTATCTTAAAACGCAAATCATGGTCTAGCCTCATAAAACCAAAGACTACAATTCCAAGTTTAATTCATGTTGTCAAAATTCGTATTGATAGTGGTGGATTTTTTTATTTCAACCAGAAAAGTAGTAAGCAGGGTCAGAAATCATTAGTTTAATCACAAATCATACAGCCACCGTCTCCTCATTCCCCACATCAATTCATTGAACTCATTATAGATTTAGCCTTATTTCTTACCTTCTCTGTTAATACTACAAGAACCAGCCCTTCATTTGGTTGACCGTACAAGATTACCGAGTTATTTGGTGCATAAGCTGCAACTGGAAGAACAAGCAAGTCCTCCTCTCCATCCACAATTATTCGTACAGGCGGAGCCATGCTAAACGCTTGACGAATTGTGGAAATGCTTTCTTCTGTAATCTCTGCAGCTGGATTTGTACACTCTAGAATTGTTTTCACATATCCTCCCGGCAAATCCCTCTTGTTTCTTTTTTCCAAAGAATCTACAATTTGCAGTGATGGATTGAAACCAAATGATATCATCTTTTCAGTAGTGGCATCACCCACAGTAATTACAAATGCGCCTTCTGGCATATTGTTTGAAACACTAGACCTAGTTACTTCATGATTTTTTATGAGCAGTCCAAGTGGTTTTTTTAGTCCAGACCGCAGGTTTTCAGGAAGATGCACGATTTACCTTTGTTTTCATCTATTTTTGAGTTACTACCTCAGCTTTCATTTCATCACTCAGATGAGATGCAAGGACACTACATCTTGCTGCCACATTCTTTGCCACAACCATGAATGCCTGAGACATTGTAGAATTTGGATCTGTTACAAGTACGGGCCTTCCACTGTCAGAACCCTCCATTATGCCAGGATTGAGCGGAATTGCCCCCAAGAACGGAAGATTATGCGTCTCACTCATTCTTTTTGCGCCCTCTTTTCCAAAAATGTAATGATCCGTAGCACAGTTGGGGCATCTAAAGTAGCTCATGTTTTCTATTACCCCCAGTATAGGAATGTTTAGCTTTTGGAACATTCCAAATGCCTTGACAGCTATATTACTTGCAACATCTTGTGGGGTTGTAACAACTACAATTCCCGTGATTGGAATTGTTTGTGCAAGTGTAAGAGGGATATCTCCAGTCCCCGGCGGAAGGTCTACAATGAGATAATCAAGATCTGACCAGTTAGTATCAACAAGAAATTGTTTTAAAATTCCAGAAATTATAGGTCCCCTGTAAATTGCTGCTTGGTGAGATTGCTCTGCAAAAAAGCCAAACGATACGACTTTGAGTCCATGTGATTCAGCAGGCTGTAATTTATTATTGTCAACTTCCATCGCTGATTTTCCCATTCCAAGCATCAGTGGAACGCTTGGACCGTAGATATCCGCATCAAGCAGACCAACTTTTGCACCAGTCTGGGCCAATGCTAGTGCCAAGTTGACCGAGACAGTTGTTTTACCCACTCCTCCTTTTCCGCTTGCAACACCTATGATGTTCTTGACTGTGGGTAACATCTCGTCCATGCTAAGGGATCGTCCCTCCATGACCTTGGCAGTAACCTTGAGATCAAATTTTGAGATCTCTTTTATCTTGGAGATTGCATTTCGTACGTCTTGTTCTATTTCGTCATTAAATGGACAGGCAGGGGTAGTAAGTTCTAGTGTAAATTTCAAATCATTTCCGTTGATTTCAATGTCTTTTATCATACCCATTGATACAATGTCTTTTTTGAGATCAGGGTCAATCACAGTAGCAAGAGTAGAAAGTACTTGATCAACTGAAACCATAAAGTAAAAAATCATGAATACGATATTTAAACATAGACAAAAATAATATTCCAGCTATCCAAAGATTCATAAATTCAAATTTTATGTCGATTTATGGATGTTTTCTATATCGACCCTTACTGATGTAGTTAGAATACCTCCCAAACTATTTGGCGAGTCCCTCAAAAAGGCCGCAATCACCATCTTGCGTGAAAAGTATGAGAGTATGATAAACCCAGAGCTTGGTTATGTCATAATGATATTAGAGACCAAGGTAGAAAAGATGGGCAAAGTAATTGCAGGCGATGGTGGAACATACCACAGAGTAGAATTTACAGCATTAACATTTTCACCAAAACTCCAGGAAATTGTCCGTGGAGAAATTGTCGAGATTACAGACTTTGGAGCATTTGTCAGAATTGGTGCAACAGATGCATTGTTACACTTGTCACAAATAATGGATGATTATCTCAAGAGTGATGTCAAGTCTGGCATGATACTTGCAAACCAGAGTGGACGAACAATGAAGATTGGAACAACACTACGTGCAAGAATCACAGCAGTATCAATTGGCAAGACAGCTGCCATGAAGGTTGGCATTACATGCAGACAACCATTCCTTGGTGCAGATGAATGGATCGAGGAAGAAATTAAAAAATCCAAAACACCAGCTGCTGCAACTCCAGAGAAGAGCAAAAAGCCAGCGGAGACCAAGTGATAAAAAGTGGTAAGAGAATTGGCTTGCCGCAAATGCAAGTTTGTAACAGTAGGAAAAGTATGTCCGATATGCAAGTCATCAGACCTTAGTCCAGATTGGAGTAGCTCAGTTCTTGTTGTAGACCCAACAAATTCTCTTGTTGCCAAATCTCTAGGAATAAAAGAGAAAGGCAAGTATGCACTCAAGGTAACATAGGTTGCAAACAAGTGCAAAAAAACAACTAGAAAGATTTCTTGATGAAGACATCAAAAGCGGTGACATTACAAGCAAGTTACTTGTAAGAAAAAAAATTACTGCAACCATAGTATCTCGTGAAAACGGTATTGTGGCAGGCGTATTATATGCAAAAGAGATTTTTTCATCAAGAGGTTGCAAGGTTACAATACACAAAAAAGACGGACAAGCTGTAATTCCAGACCAAAAGATAATGACAATTTCAGGTGACACATATCAAATATTATCCTGTGAGAGAACCGCATTGAATTTAATGTCAAGGATGAGCGGTATTGCAAATCAGACAAACCAATATGTGAAAAAAATCCGTGCTGTAAACTCCAAAGTTGAACTATATTCCACACGAAAGACGGCTCCAGGTCTTAGAATTTTTGACAAGGATGCAGTAGTTATTGGCGGAGGACATAGACACAGGATGTCCCTAGACCAGATGGTCATGATAAAGGATAATCATATTGCAGCATCTGATTCTCTTTTAGATTTGATCAAGCGTGCAAAACAAAAGCACAAGAAAATCGAGGTAGAAGTAGAAAACCTAAAGGATGCAATTACAGCAGCAACAGAAGGTGTGCAGATAATCATGCTAGACAACATGTCACCGTCAAAGATAAGGGCGATAATCCAAGAACTCAAACGCCTTCACTTACGGGACAGAGTAAAGATAGAGGCATCAGGCGGAATAAACCACTCAAACGTAGCACAATATGCAAGATCCGGGGTAGATACGATATCAATTGGAAGACTGACAAGCTCAGTCACAGGCCTTGATCTAAGTCTTGAAGTTAGTTGATTGCAAGCATACGTTCTATTGCAAGATGTGCCTTTTCTGCAATGTTTTTTGGAACTTTGACTTGATACTTGTTTTCTTGCAATGATGCATATACCTTGTCTAGTGTTATCATCTTCATGTATCTGCATATCGCATTTTCAGACATGGGGATAAATTTTTTACCAGGATTTTGTTTTTGCATTTTATACAATATTCCAGTCTCTGTTGCCACTACGAATTCCTTTGATTGAGAGTTTTTGGCATGATTCATCATTCCCTCGGTTGACAATATCTGAACTTGTCTTGATCCATAATCACCTGATGCCACATCATACATTACTGAAGATGTACAACTGCATTCTGGATGTACCAAAAATTCAGCATTTGCATGCTCTCTGAGTTTTTCTTGTACATCCTGTGAACGAATACCCGCATGAACATGGCATTCACCTGCCCAGATGAACATGTTGTTTCTGTTTGTCATCTTTGCAACATAAGAACCAAGGAACATGTCTGGCAAAAAGAGAATCTCCTTGTCTTCAGGAATAGATCGTACAACATTTACAGCATTAGACGAAGTACAACAATAATCAAGCTCTGCCTTTACTTCAGCAGATGTGTTGACATAACCTACCGTGATTGCTTTTGGGTGCTCCGATTTCCATTTTCTCAACTCTTCTGCATTTATGGTATCTGCAAGTGAGCATCCAGCCCCAAGGTCTGGGATTAACACAGTTTTATCAGGACATGTTATCGCAGCAGTCTCTGCCATAAAGTGAACCCCACAGAAAAGAATTGTCTTTTGGTCAGTCTTTGCAGCCTGTCTTGAAAGCCCCAGTGAATCCCCTACATAGTCTGCAATATCTTGTACATCAGGAAGCTGGTAATTGTGAGCAAGTATTAGTACGTCTTTTTCTTTTTTGAGCTTTAATATTTCAGATTTGATATCCATGTACAAACTAACTAGCACTGATTCATCTTTAAAGCGTCATGATATTGACAAATTTATCGGCAACATTGATCCAGACGGCAAAATTTACCAATCAAGTGCCTATGTTCAAGGGAGCGCCGCAAATCTTTTTGAGGCATTCTATTGCAGCAAGGGTTGCAAGCCTGCTTGTTTTAGGATTGCTTGGGCTAGGTACATTTTCTACCTTTATTGAGAATTTCCCAAATTTCCCCTCAGCATATATCTCATGAATGTTCTTGCTAGCGCCAGGGTCTGCAATTATCTTCACCCTAGTCTTTTCGCTACCAATTCCTGCAAGACTAAGAAGTGCTGCAACATTGATGTTTGCTGGAAATAGTTTTACTGCTTCTTGTGCACTTCCTTCATAGATTACAATAGACGCGGTAATTTTATCAGGGTCAATCGTTGACGTTTCGAAAAACTTGGCGCCTTTGAGTGCTTTTGGATTTTTCGTAGTAACCAAAGTTACCAAGTCAAGTTCATCCTGAACAGCCCTAATTCCATCAAGTCCTATTATTGCGCCAGATGGAAGATAGACGCGTTTATTGAAATCCCTACAGCCATCCATGACAATATCAAATATTGATTCATCCAACAGTGCACCTACACTCATTATCATCACGTCTTTCCTATTTTGTAATATGCTCAGTACGTCATCTCTTACTGCATCTTGTGATGCAGCCTCTATTATCAGATCCACCGGAGATGCCGCAAGCAGACCGACATTTTCTGTCACGACAGGTTTGTGTTGTAACTTGTCAACAAGTTTCTTGGAATTGTCTTTTGAAAAATCATAAATGTGAGTAAGTTTTGCAGAAATCTTTCCAGAGTCTATCGCAAATGCGATCTCTGATCCTATTGCCCCACAACCAAGCAATCCCACTCGTTTCAATCTAAATTTTCCAACAGTCTGTCCTCATTAAATCTGTTATCAGGTTTCGTACTAGCAAAATATTGAATTATCAAAGCAAGCCATACAAATCAGGTAAATTGGAAAAACACAAGTCTGTGCTAATTGAGAAGGTCTTGTTCAAGATAGCAAAGCAGTGGATAGCTGGAGATACAATGGATGATGCACTCAGGTCTGCGCACCAGGCAAACATGAACGGAATGAATGCAATCTTGAACAAGTTAGGTGAACATGTGACATCCAAAGCTCAGGTTAGTCAGACGGTTTCAGATTATCTAACACTTGTTTCAAACTTGCGAAGATCAAAGATAACTGGCGGATTGTCCATAAAGCCAACTCAGGTTGGACTTGCCATCAGTGCAAAAGAATGCATTTCAAATCTTGACACCATAATAGAAAAAGCCCTACAGTTCCAGTCTTTTGTTTGGATAGATATGGAATCATCAGAATACACAGATGCCACATTCAAAATACACCAGACGCTCTTTGAAAAATACGAGAGAGTAGGTATAGTCATACAGGCCAATCTAAAACGTACTTGGAATGATCTGGACATGCTTTTAAAAAAAGGCACCAAGATTCGTCTCGTCAAAGGGGCATACCATGAAAATTCAGTGAATGCATACAAAACAAGACATGCAGTAGATGAAAACTATAGAAAATTAATGAGTGTTTTATTTGAACAGGGAAATGAGTTTGCAATTGCAACACATGATTCCAAGATAATTGATTTGGCTATAGATTTGTCAAAAAAACATGAACGAAAGTTTGAGTTTCAAATGCTAAAGGGAATACGTGATGAGCTAAAACCTATTTTGGTAAAAAATGGATTCTCTGTTTCAGAGTACATTCCATATGGCACCAACTGGCTCCCTTATTCCATCAGAAGACTGAGGGAGAGAAAGCGTAACATACTTCTCCTTGGAAGTTCATTTATTCACTCACATCGGGTCTGAGTCTGCTCCCTTAGAAATTGTAAAAGATAGTATGCGCCTCCAGCACCTTTGCCAGATATTCCAGAGTCTTTCCATCCCACAAACGGTTGTGCCCCGACCATTGCACCAGTGGTGGCACTAGCCGCCCTATTGGCATATGTAACACCTGCCTCAATTTTTTCAAAAAACTTTTCAATCTCATTTTTGTCTTGGCTGAAAACTCCGGCAGTCAACCCATAATTGCTCTTGTTTGCCAAGGCAAGTGCCTCATCAAAGTTTTCAAATTCTTCGATGCAGAGAAACGGCAAGAATAATTCTTCGCGTATCAACTCGTGATCTTTTGGAAGGTTTGTTACAATTGTTGGCATTACAAAGTTTCCATCTTTGTGTTGTTCGTCGGAAACAAGTGAGCCTCCACACAGTATAACGCCATCTTTTTTTGCAATCTCAACCGCCCTTTGAAATTTTTTTACCGCGACATCATTTATGACGGGCCCTATGTATGCATCCCGTTCCCAGGGCTTGCCAATTTTTAATGCATTGGTCTTTGCAACAAGTCTTTCCAAAAACTTGTTTGCAATAGATTTTTGGACATAGACTCGAGAACAAGCGCTACACTTTTGTCCGCTAAAACCAAATGCTGCACGCATGACACCATCTGTTGCCTTTTCCACATCAGATGATGAAGAAACTATTGTGGGATTTTTTCCTCCCATTTCAGAGATAAATGGCCGTGGCTTGTTTGTTTCAAATGTAGAATATCCAGCCATCCCCACCTCTTTTGAGCCAGTAAATGCAATCCCATCAACCATACTGCTTTCAATTATTGTTTTCCCAACTATGCTTCCAGCGCCAGTTACAAAGTTTATTGCTGCGGGAGGAAGTTTGTGATAGATTAGTTCAACAAACTTGAATCCGGATATTGGTGCATCACTTGACGGTTTTAAGATAACTGTATTTCCGGTGATCAAAGCCCCAGATGTCATCCCTATTGCAATTGCAGAAGGAAAATTAAATGGCGAGATTATTCCCCAGACCCCGTATGGTTTGAGAACACTCCTTGTCTTTTCATTTGGAGAAGCACTTTTGGTTTCCTTTGAAAATCCCTCGTTTAGCTCAAGTTGCTCAGCGTAAAATCTCATAAAATCTATTGACTCGTCTAGGTCACCCATTGCCTCAAGTCGATTCTTTCCATTTTCAAAACTAAGGATTGCTGCAAGGCTGAACTTGTCATGTGAAAAAATGTCTGCGACATCTCGAAATATCTGAACTCTTTTTCGGTATGGTACAAGAGACCATTTGTAAAATGACTCTCTTGCAGTTTCAATTGCGCGTAAAACGTCATCCTTTGTAGCAAGTGGAAAGTTTGCCAATACAAGATTCTTGTCTGCAGGAGATCTGACTTGGAATACATCACCAGAAAAGATCTCCTTTCCTCCCACTATCATTGGATATACCTTTCCAAAATCCTTTCGTACTTTATCTATAGCATCATCAAAGTTCTTGTGAAACTCATCAGCAGAGTTGTTTTCTGCAAATCGCATCCAAGTCTTTTCGTTTTCAAACATGCACGTATTACACAGTACCATCATTTTAACAGTCAGTTTTGTGTTGAATTTGCACTAGCTTGAGAACAAATCTATTTCAAACGAGAAACATTTTATCTCTGCAGGCAAAGGTGTTTTATGCTCAACACAGTATATCGCGACGCAATAAAGAAGCGTGAAGCGGCAAGATCCATCTTCAAGGGCGAGAAATTTGATCAAATAATCAAAACAGCCAGAGAAAACTGGATCGAGTATACCCCTCAGAAAAAAGATGCCGAGATTGCAGGAATAGACAGTAGCTATAACAGTACAAAGTTTCAAGGGCTAGAATTATGGGTAGTAACTGGCGTATCAGTAAAATCAGACGGCCAGATAATAACTGAGAATCACAACCAGGGACTTGGTCAACCTACGCCTGAACTTGAGACACAGGCAAGCAAGATGGAGGTAGAGGCATGCATCAATTCAGTAGACAGGGCAGACTTGGTTGCATTGGATGGTTCGCTCTATTCGCAGTTTCTTACCAGGCAGACATCGCTTGGAAACTCCATTACGTCTGCAATAAAAAAAAGAAACAATGTAATTTTCATATCAAAAACGTCATCTGCAAGAAAACAATTTGAAAAACTTGGCTCTGTGGCAGGGGATATTTTCTACTATAACCACGCAATCAAGACACCTGGCTTTAGCAAAATATTTGTTGATACCGGTCTAGGACCTGGCAAAATAGTATCCTATGTCTACGCAAGACTAAGAGATTCCACTCCACTAATCAAAATAGAACTTTTAGGTTCAGATCACATGGAAAATGAAATAAAATCACTTCTTGACATGATAACAAAAAATAGCGTAGGTGGATATCCGTACTCGTTAAAGCTTGCACATGAAAACTGCAAGATAACCAATGCAGATCTTGCAAGACTTGTTAGTCTATATGGACTAGGAAATGAAATTGGCTCAAGAGAGGTGTTGAGTTGACAATAGGTGTAGTAATAGGGGAATCAAGACCTACGGATATTACGGTCCAATCATCAAAGCCGCTTTCAGTTGGAGAATATGTAATAATTGATTCCCAAGACGGACAGATTCTAGGTCTTGTTGAAAAATCAATCATATCAAGCGAAGCATTAACAGATGTCAGAAATTTTGATGAAGCTGTAGAAAGCAAAGAAGTTGCAGATATCAATTCACGAGATAAAAATTACAAGGTAAAGATAGGAATACTTGGCTTTTTGGACAAGCTACAAAAGGGTCAGATGATTCTGCCAGCAGTGCCGCCATTGCCTGGTACTTCAATTCTTGAGGCAACACAAAAAGACCTTGGCGTAATATTTGGACCCATGGCAGAAGAATGGGTCAGAATTGGCTCTCTTTTGAGAAACTCTAGCATAGAGGCCAAGATTAATGTCAACAAGATTGTATCAAGACACCTAGCTATACTTGCAATGACTGGCATGGGAAAGAGTAATCTCGTATCCCTAATTGCAAGACATGTTGCATCACTAAATGGCACCTTGATTATTTTTGATTACCACAACGATTATGAGAATTTAGATGTGCCAAAGATAAATTACATGCTGGCAAAGATAAATCCCAGACTTTTACCTTCAGACAAGCTAGCAGAAGTAATAGAATTAAGAGAGAATGCAGACAAACAACAAAGAGCATTACGAGAGTCTCTTACAGAGTCAGTAAAACAATCAAAAGATTTCTGGCAATCTCTAGAAGAGAGCACCGCATCGTTTGGTCGTACTGCCAAGGGCTATGCAGACAGTGCAAGCAGGGTTTTAGACAAGATAGATGACGCAAAACATAGATTTTCAGACATACTGGATCCAGATTGTGGAGATCCAGTAGATCTTATCAAGGAAGGTAGAGTCAATGTGTTGAACATATCAGAGCTCAGCGAGAGACAGGCAAACGCAGGACTATCATATTATTTACAAGAGTTATTGCAGCACAGAAAGGATGCAGTGTGGGAAAGGAAGGGCAAATCGTCAAGTAAAAGAAACAACAAGTTTCTTGCACCAATATTTGTAATAATAGAAGAAGCCCATGTCTTTATTCCAAAAGGCGAACATACCGATACAAAATACTGGGCATCAAAAGTAGCAAGAGAGGGTCGTAAATTTGGAATTGGTTTAGGGGTCGTGTCTCAAAGACCACGAAACATCGATCCAAATGTACTAAGCCAGATGGGTTCACTTGCAATAATGAGGATAGTACAAGACGATGATCAGCAACAGATTGCATCTGCTGCAGAATCACTAAGCAAAGATCTACTATCACAACTTTCATCCTTGAATATTGGTGATGCCGTTTTGGTTGGACAATGGGTGAACCTACCATCAATTGTACATGTGGACGAAGTAAAGAGTAAGAAATCAGGATCTGATTTGAATGCAGTGTCAGAGTGGAACCAGACCGACAAATTCAAGCAAGTCGCAAAAGAATCTACCAAGTCAATGATTCAAAAAGACCTGCTACTAGATTGAGATGATCTTTTCACATATTTCAGATACACACCTTGGTTTTGTACAATATCATTCAGAAGAACGCGAAAATGATGTGTACACTGCATTTGATGAGGCAATCGATACATCAATAAAAGATCATGTTGATTTTATCATACTGGCAGGAGACATATTTCATGTCCCAAACCCAAGTGGAAAGGCAATTGTTGTTTTAGCAAATGCCTTAAAGCGGCTAAAGAAAAACAACATTGAATCTTTCTTCATATTAGGAGATCATGATATTAGTAGAATTAGGGCAACCCCAGTTCCCTGGGTATATCACAATCTAGAGTTTTCAAAATACATCGGAAACGGCAAGCCAGTTATCTACAAAGATGTTTTAATTGCAGGATTTGACAAGCGCAGAAAGACAGAGATTGAATCATTTGAAGATGACTTTTCCAAAATCGATGCAGATGCAAAAAAACACCAGGGTCACAAAATATTGGTCTTGCATCAGGGAATTACAGAAATTAACAAGTTTGCAGGAGAGTTAAATTCCACAGATCTTCCAAGGAATTTTACATATTATGCAATGGGTCACCTCCATGAGCAAGAGATAAGGCAATTTTCCCACCTCGGAGGCCCGCTGGCATATCCAGGATCCATCGAACTTACGTCAAGTGAGGGAATAAAAGAGACACAGAAGGGATTTTATCAGGTAGACATTTCACAGCCTGAACCACATCCAACATGGATAAAACTTGACACTAGGCCACAGTTTTCCATTAAAACTTCAATGGAGAATATCTCAAATGACATAGATGCATTATCTGAAAAAATAAGGTCGCTTGCAAGAAAACCTGTGATAGAACTAAAAATCACAGGCGAGGTGTTGGAACCAGGACTTGTACAGGCTCACATTTCCAAGTTGTCAGATCTAACGCTACGTTGTTTTTGGAAACACATTTCCAAGGAACAGTCAAACGGGTCCATCTTTGCAGACAAACCACTGAGGATGGAAGAAGAGATGTACAGGATTGCAAATAATATACTTGGCTCTATTGACATGACAAATTTTGCAATAAATGAACTCTTGCCGCTATTATCAAAAGGTAACACAGACGAGGCAAATCAAGCAGTGATTGATAATTTTGAGAGATTCAAAAAAGGAGTGAAAAATGTTACAGTCAGTTGAATTAGAAAATTTCCTGTCGCATAAAAATACAAAATTAACATTTGACAGAGGCGTAACAGTATTCGTTGGACAAAATGGTGCTGGAAAATCAAGCATCATTGATGCAATAACATTTGCGTTATTTGGAGAACACATGCGAAAATCAACAAAAGGTCTTTTGCGAAGAGGAAGCAACCAGTCATATGCCAAAGTAGAGTTTTCCATAGGAAGCAGGCAATTCGAAGCAGTACGAAAGATAGACTCCAAGGGAACTGTTGGTGCAGTACTTCATGAAAAAATTAACGGTGAGTCAGTTCCCCTTGCTGCAGGGGAACGAAGACAGTTTGGAGAATCAATGACAAAGACAATCGAAGATTTGATCGGATTAGACTTTGAAAAACTCAAGGTTGCATCCATTGTACAACAAGGCGAACTACAAGCAATAATTGAAGCAGATCCTAAAAAATTCAAAGAACTAGTCAATGCAATAATTGGCATAGACAAACTTGACATCGCATATGAATCTATGAAGAAATCAATAGATAATTTTAGAACCACAGTCAGATCTAGGCTGAGTTATGATGATACTAACACGGATGCACTTCAGAACAGAATTGATGTATTATCAAAAGAGATTGCATTTCTTGAGCCACAAAAAAGAAAACTTGAGGCAAACAAGATATTGCAAGAAAATGAGTTTTTCATTTTGCAGCAGAATATAGAATCAGGCACACCTAAAGAACTAAAAATAAAAGAAATTGAGAACAAAAAAGAAGATCTTCTCAGACACTTGCGAGACTCTAGGGTTAGGATGAGACTGGATCTGGCGGAGAAGGAGAAAAGGCTTGCAGAATGTTCAAACAGCTTGTCAATCTCATCTGTCAAATTTCAAGTTGAATCAGATGCAAAACAGGCACAGTCAGATATTGACAGAATCAGCACAGAATTAAGGCAGGTAGGAGAAAAAATAGCATCAGTGCGAAGCCAACAAGACATTGCAAATAGATTACACTTGGTGGACGGCAAATGCCCTGTATGTGACTCTAAAGTTGACAAGCTAAACCCATTGTTTGACGAAAAATACATCATGTCTGAACTTGAGGCATTAAAAAAGAGAACAGAAATCTCAACAAAGGAGAACACCGTGATTCAAAATAAGAAAAGAGAACTTGATGCAAGACTTCAGCAGATCACAAAGGCAGAAGGAATCTTGTCTTCAAACAACATCAAAAGCCAAGAGGACTTGGTCAAACTAGAAGAAGAAATATCACGATTGCGTATCAATACAAGGGAGATACCTCTTGAAATAAACATCGGAAACCTCATGCAATACGCAATTGATGAGTATTCAACTAATGTAGTAAAATCAATGTCCACACTAGTTGAAGAGACAAGAGATTTCAATATCAATAGTTTTAGAGATTTAAAATTAAAGACAGAACAACAGAGAAGAGCTCTGAACACATTAGATCAAGAGATAGTTGCCGTAAATACAAAATTAAAGATATATCAAGATGATTCTGAAAAAATTTCTCAGGTATTACTAGAGCTACAAGAAGTAAAACGATATGTTTCAAATCTTGAGACAATACGCAGTCAGATTTACAATAGAGATGGCCCTGTTGCCACAAGCCTTCGTTCTTGGGCGTTGTGTACAATATCACAAAAAGCCTCAGAATATCTTTCAACATTCAATGTAAAAATTCAGAGAATTACACTGGAAGACAAGGCAAGAGATATCGGAGTTACCTGTCATACCGGAAATTTGGAACTTGATCTAGAGTCGCTAAGCGGAGGAGAGAAGGTGAGTGTGGCGCTTGCACTACGTCTTGGAATGGCGCATTTCATGGGATCGTCAAATTTGAATTTTATTATCCTTGACGAGCCAACCACTCACTTGGACCAAG
>JAGWGC010000230.1 GCA_028867615.1 Nitrososphaerota archaeon
TTAGGCACATAGTGTTAAACTAATTCCTGAAATCTGTTGTGTTTTGTGGGATCAGACCTGTGAGAATCAGAACCTTACAGGACATAAAAAACAAATTGTAACTATCCTGATTGTTCTTATGTTTTTTAGTCAACTGCAATCCGGTGGTCTAACAATGCCTAAAATTTTAATAAAAAATTAGTGTTCTGTGTAAATGCTTGTTACTATTGCACATCTACATAGAAAGCACTTGCATGGTCATCTGCTAATCCCTGTGTACTGTTGGACATCATGTTTATCGCAAAACCATAAGTGCCTGACTTTACGGTCTTGTCAATGCTGATAGTCATATTCATTGTCATAAGCGGTTTTTCATGTGTCTTTTCATCCATAGCTTGCATCTGGATATTTTTCATGGGAAGAGTGATGGTAAATCCTGGTGGCAATTGTGAATTATTCGGATCAACATTTCCGACCCCAAGTTTCGAATCCGCCTGAGTTACAACAATTTCAACACTTTTGGATGTGGTACTACCGTAAATATCCACAGGTATCACTAATGTC
>JAGWGC010000231.1 GCA_028867615.1 Nitrososphaerota archaeon
CATTCTAAAAAATGGGTGTTTCATTGACGAGTCCAGTCCAACCGAAATCAAACCTTCAACCTCTCCCCACTACGCTACGTAATTAGAACGTAAACCCAATATCAAGCTACAGTAAAGCTCCCGGGGTCTTTTCGTCCCGCTATAGGGTACCAGCGTCTTCGCTGGTGTCGCACTTTCACCGGGCTTCTCGTTGAGACAGTTCTCCAGTCGTTACGCCATTCATGCACGTCGGAACTTACCCGACAAGGAGTTGCGCTACCTTTGGACGATTATAGTTATCGCCGACATTGACGAGGGCTTCGGGCAGTTAGCATGCACAGCACTTAATTGATAAGCGTTACTTACTTACAAACTAAGTGCTGCACACACCGCCACCGTTAACCTTCTCGCATTGGTCAGGCGTCACCCCCTATACATCCTCTTACGAGTTAGCAGGGAGCTGTGTTTTTGGTAAACAGTCGCCAGAGAAACTTTAGCTGCGGGCTCACTTGCGTGAGCCAGACCTTATCCCGAAGTTACGGTCGCTTTTTTGCCGAGTT
>JAGWGC010000232.1 GCA_028867615.1 Nitrososphaerota archaeon
AATAATGCTTTTTAGTTTCATCTTGATTAGTTGGTGCTCTCTCAGAAGGTTTACTAGATTCTCCACCGTTACCTCTAGTTTCTTGGTGTCCATGTCCCCTTGATTCTCTCGTATTCTGTCCCTTCGCGCCGGAAATACTTGCAAAATGCTCTCTTATTGCTTCTTGTGGATCCTGTCCATGTTTAATTTCTATTCTAGCACCGTTAATAGTTTTCCACTCTGATTCATGTGTTTCTTCGGCTAAACCTTGGGGCATATATAAACTTATTGTTTATTGACTATTTAAACTTGTCTATGTAATTTATGAGGGCATATTTTATCTTTGCTTCTAGCCCTAGCACAATTACAATTCCAACATAATACCTGAAATCCTTCTGGAAAATTATTAGATATTAACCATGAGTATAAATAAGCACTTCCTATTTTTCTTCTATGTTCTGCACCGTCGTTGTTAATATGATCCATAGTTAAAAATTCAACTATTGATTCTCCACAACAGGCGCACTTCATAGTTCCATTAGAATAATGCATTAAACAT
>JAGWGC010000233.1 GCA_028867615.1 Nitrososphaerota archaeon
TGAACAAGATGACGCAGTAGGCCCTGGAAAGGCCTGCCTTTCTCCAACACCTCTTGCCAATGCCCGACTTTCGTCATCCGGTAGTGCAATTTTTGCACCTGGATAACCCCATGCTAGGCGACTTTTCCGATTTGGCGTATCGCAGGCACCCGGGGACAAGGATGCCTATCTGAGATCGCTTGGCCCGTTCAGTTCCCGCTCTATTGCCATGAGCCTTTTTATCCTTTCATCGATGGGCGGATGGGTGGAGAAAAACTTGGCAATCGTCTGCCCTGAGACTGCAGGTATGATGAAAAAGGCATTCATGCCTTCCATCTTTTGAGCCTGTGGTGCGGGCGCCACCTTTACCCTCCCCTCAATCTTCATCAAGGCCCGACAGAGGTTCATGGGGCGGCCTGTAAGGTATGCTCCGCCCCTGTCCGCGGCAAACTCCCTGTATCTTGAAATGGCACGTATTATTAGAAAACTCAACAGCCAGACAATGGCAGCGACAATAAGGACGAGGAAGAGTCCTCCTCCCTGCTGCTGCCTTCCAC
>JAGWGC010000234.1 GCA_028867615.1 Nitrososphaerota archaeon
CCAAAAGAGGAACCAAGAACAACATCGTCTTCTGAATCAACATACTCTGGCGAAGTGTCACCAACATATGCTAAACTAAGCTCTACAGGTTACAGCGGAAACAAGTATTTTGCAACAAGACCTAGACTGTCATATCATCCTGCAAACAAACAGTTCAGGGGTCAAGCAACTACTACACATACCTATACAACTACTGCACCGCCTCCACCACCGCCAGCTCCGGAACCAAAGCACTCATCTTCACGTGGTACTTTACCTGCTGGAACAACAGATGCAGAAAAGAAATCAATGTGGAAGGCAAAGGGCGCAGAATATGAAAATTATGTTTCAGAGGAGGAGACTCACAAAGCACCTCCGCCAGCACCAAAACCATCGTCTTCGCGCGGTACATTGCCTGCTGGATTTAACGCATCTCCACCACCGCCAGCTCCAAAGGAGACTCCAAAACCAGAACCCGCAAAACCACGACCTGCAGCTTCTGGTCCAACACATGGAACCATGCCAGCTGGATTCAAGGCACCACCTCCGCCGACAC
>JAGWGC010000235.1 GCA_028867615.1 Nitrososphaerota archaeon
CATTGCATAAGAAAATCTATCTCTATTGGCATGGATCCAATAGACGCCATAACTATTGCATCAAGGAATTCCTTTGAATATTATGGCATGAGCAAGGATCTTGGCGCAATAGCGCCAGGCAAGTTAGCTGATATTCTGGTCTTTGACGATCTTGAAAAGATCAAACCAAACAAAGTCTTTGTAGGGGGAAAACTGGTGGTAGCTCACAACAGCCTTGTGGTAGACACACCCAAGACCATAATCCCTGACTGGATGAGGAAAACTGTGAAGACAGGAATAAAGTTTGGAGAAAAAGACTTTGTTATACCGTGTAAGGAGAACACAGCTCAAGCATTGGTTATCAGGCTTGATACTGAAATAATAACAAAAATGGATCAGGAAGAGCTTCAGGTAAGAGATGGTAATGTAATAACATCACACGATAAAGATGTGTGGAAGGTAGCAGCCATTGATAGAACATATGGTACTGGAAAAAAATCTGTGGCTTTTTTAAGAAATTTTGGTGCTGATGTAGGGGCATTTGG
>JAGWGC010000236.1 GCA_028867615.1 Nitrososphaerota archaeon
TATTCTACAATTTCTGTCTTTGAATCATCTACTTGGAATTGTGCGCCTGTCAATGGATCAGGTTTTTGCATAATTTTATATTTCTTTGAAACTAAAGTATATGCACCATCAACTACGTCCAAGTCTCTCTCATACATGCTTCCGACTTCTAGGATGGACTGTTTGTTATGATTTGCTTCTATGCTAAGTAATGACTGTACAATGGCTCTATTAGTTGGATTTGGTCTATCAAATAACGTTGGATCATCATTTCCACATTCATCACATTCTAATTGCTCTTCCGGTTTTGAATTACCCATTGCGTCAACTAAACTAGGTTTACCCGGAATCTCAGGCTTTTTATCATCAGGTTTCTTTTCGCCCTCTTTCTTTGGTGGAAACTCTTTTTGGAATGGTGGTTTATCGCTTTTTGGTTTTTCGTCTTTGGCACCCTTTTGTGGATCAATATTTGGACTTTCTTTTGTAGGTAACTGTTCCTTCATTGGAGTAAATTGTGCAAGTGGTTTTTCTTCAAACTCCTTGAG
>JAGWGC010000237.1 GCA_028867615.1 Nitrososphaerota archaeon
AACGAGATGTCAAAGTGGCGACCGATGAGTCGCGTCAACTATCCGCAGAAGAGGGAGAGTTAGATGCCTAACATGGACCAGGCGTTGACGGATGAGGATATTGTATCCGGTCATCCAGGCAACACCCCCGAAGAGGGCGAGTATCAAGAGGGTGATTCTCAAGTGACCGTCAAGATCGATGGGAAGGAGTACCTCCTTTCCGCTGATCAGGCCGAAGCATTCAACGCTCGTGAGCGCGAATACAAGCGCAAACTATCCGAGCAGGGTGCTGAACTTGGGAGACTCCGAAGACAGACCAGCCAGCCCATCGTGCAGCAGCCCGTTCAACAGCCGGTTGACGAGGACGAGGACGTGGATGTGGCCCTGTTCAAGGACCCCAAAGGGTACCTCAAGAAGTTCGAAGACAGAATCATCAACAAGGTAACGACTACGTATCAGCGGAAGATCGCGATGGATACGTTCTGGAGCGACTTCTACGATGCGAATCCAGACCTGAAGAAGGCGAAGGTGCTCGCAGAGG
>JAGWGC010000238.1 GCA_028867615.1 Nitrososphaerota archaeon
CTCCAGTAGAGTTGGTTGTAACCGTACTGTTGGAGATTGATGTTGTGCCAAACTTGATCGTGTCGGAATGGTTTGGAATCAGGTTGTTGAAGTTAATTGATACTGTAGTGCCTACTGGGCCTGATGTTGGTACTGCGGCATCAAGTATGGTCGGGGAAACTGTAAATGTAGCTGTTGGGATGTCGCTGCCAGCTGTTACTTGAACAGTGTGTGCACCTGCTGTAGAGGCAGGCACTGAAAACGTACAACCAGATATGCTTCCCAGGGATTGATTGCAAGTACCACCAGTGATCACGGTGACACCATCATACGTTACAGTGGATGTGCCGTCTAGGGCGCTAAAGCCACTACCACTTATCGTAACTGTAGTGCCGACAAGTCCTGAGTTCGGAGAAAGTGTTATCGAAGCTGCTGCATAAGCTTGATGTATGCTTGTAGACAAAACCCAGACGGAGATTACCATCACAGTACATATCACTAGATACGATCTGGAACTGCCCCGTCTCTTTGAAGATTTTTT
>JAGWGC010000239.1 GCA_028867615.1 Nitrososphaerota archaeon
AGAATCAAGCGAGACAAAAAAGGGAGAGAATTGTGGTGGAGTTAGGTTTTCATTTTGAAAACTAGTTACATATGCCGTTACTACAACTGCAATAATTACAGCTACAATTATTGAAAGATGTAGAGTTTTCATTTCAATAGGATTCCACTTTTGGCATCTACAAATCTGAGTTCCCATTCATGATCATAAGGAGTCACATACTGACCAAGAGTATCATCATAGCAATCCCAACCAATCTCCCAAACATAATCTGTTGATTTTACTACTCCCAAGAGATAATTATTAGCCAAAACCTTATCTTGCATATTTCTGTCATCCATTAAAAATACGGTGTTATCTTTTATGTGAAATAATTGTCCAATTATGGTAGTGCTATTCAAACGGTAAGGATCTTTCTTACACTGAATTCCTTTTACTGCTATATCGATAGCTTGTTGTTTTGAGATAAGAACAGGTTTTGCATAATAATCATAACTAGTATAAATTACGAATACTGAAACAATGGCTATTATTGAAATTA
>JAGWGC010000023.1 GCA_028867615.1 Nitrososphaerota archaeon
GGCGACCCGCTGGTTAACAGCCAGCTGCTCTACCACGCTGAGCTAGGGCGGCAACAAACTTGTTCGTAGGATAAGCGGATTTATTCCTTGCTGAATCTATTTTTCGATCTTGTCGAGTTTCTCAAAAAGATAAAGACCGTCAAGAAAGACTCTATGATCTTTGTTTTTGACTTTGGTATTTTGTTGTAGACTTCCTGCAGTCTGTGATACGTCAGTCAATACAGGCCCAGTGATTATCACATCGTCACCTTTTGGAACTACTTTGGTATCGCCAAATATTTTTGAGACGCGAGCTGCACGTTCACCTTGAAAGTTCTCCACGTGAATATTGCCATCTTTTACCTTTACAGTGATTGGAAAGTGTGCGTATACAATTTTCATTTTAAAAGTATAACCGGTTTGGACACCCTTGATCAGCGTATTTACTATAGATTCAGCAGTCTTGAATATTGCATAGTCTCTTTTACGAATTCCAACGGATTTTAATATGACATTCTTGCCTTCGACTTGCAATTCTACAGGTATTTTTTTGAATGTTTTTCTTGTTTTTCCTAGTGGACCTTGCACATGCAATATCTTGTGACTCACAGATGCTTTTACTGCATCTGGGATTGGTATTGTCACTTCGTGTATCTCGACTGTTTTAGTAGACAAATCCTATCAATAGCCCTCCCAAGCCACTCTTTATTGCTTCGTGATGAGACATTACTCCTTTATTTGTAGTTACGATCAACATACCACGTGAATATGATGGTAGATATTGTTGTTCCCACTTGGCATAACCATCTTTTTTTACCTTGAATCTAGGCGTGATTGCGCCACATTTGGTGATTTTTGCCAATAGTTGAATCTTAAACTTGCCACCTTTTTTGTCATCTACGTGTTCAAATTCTCCAATGTAATTATGAGTTTGAAGTGTCTTCAACACATCTGTTGCAAGTTTTGAGGTTGGCAATACAACGCATTCTCCTTTTCTCCTTGCCTCAGTATTATACAAGGTCACAAACATGTTTGCTAGAATATTAGTTGCTGGCATAATCTATCACTTGAACTTCCTAAACCCTAGCGAGTCTGCTACTTCCCTGAAACATCGTCTGCAAAGATCCAGATCATATTTTTGAATTACTGCATTATAGTCTCCACATCTTTTACACCATCTGGAACCCTTTCCAAATTTATGGACAGTCCTTCCAGTTACTTTGTAATCACGATTTTTCATTTTATACTACCTGAATCCCAAACTCACGGGTTAGAAATGCTTTTGCTTCTTCGGAGGTGATTATGTGAGTACGTCCAACACTAGCTTTGTGTTTACTTCTTACTCTAATACTAAAACCTGGTCTTGTAAGTGAAATTGCAATATCAAGACCCAAGATTCCATCTTGTGGATCATATTTTACACCCGGAATGTCTATGTGTTCTTTGATACCAAATGAAAGATTACCGAAATTATCAAATGATGAGCCTTTCATCTGATTACCCTTTGCGGCAAATAATCTCTTGATGAGTTGAATTGCTGGTTCGTTTCTTACTGTAACTGCGACACCGATTGGTTCACCCTTGTGTACGCCCCAGTCACGTTGAGTAGCTTTGGCATATCTTGGAGATGGTTGTTGACCTGAAATGTGTTTTAGTGCACGTTTTGCTTTTTCAATTGGTTCACCTGATTTACCGACTCCCATGTTTAAAACCACCTTTGCAATTGAAATTTTCTTCATTGGAGATTCTGTTTGTTGTGCCATATCTATCACTGGATTTGAATAACAGGTTTGTCTTTTCCTACTGCCATTACCAAGTCTGCTGGAATTTCGATTTGTCTTTCGCCCAAGTCAACATCTGCTCTTTTTGGTAAGATGAATGTTCCTGGTTTGAGTTCTGTAAGTTTACCCATACGTCCTGCGTTTACTCCGCTTGTAATTATGACTTGAACTCCTTTTTCAAGCGGTATAATATCAAGAATTTTTGTTCCCGGAACCTCAACTACACATGTATCGCCCACACTTACCTTTGTGTCAGAAACTAGTGTCCTGCCATCATGAAATCCGAGTTGAGTTTTTTTGTCTTTGATTGTTACCTTTTTAGTGACTTTGAGTAATTTCTTTGATTTTTCAGAAGAGTTGATCTTAATTGGTCTTAAGACAGTCAAATCTTTCGGAACAAGTCTGTATATATCAGATACACCATCTAGTTCTACAACATCCATCAAACCAATTCCATGATGAAGTGAATTTCTCACAATGCCGTCTACTTTGACTTTGCCGCCATAGATTACGGATTTTGCTTCTCTTAGAGAAGTAGCAAGTTTCAGAGTATCACGGATGAATACCGCAGTTGGTATGGATACATCTTTTCTATGACCACCTGGCTTTACTGTTACTACAAATCTCTTATCTTTTCTTGTAATTCCCCAGAAAAGCGGAGCCATTTGTCTTTTTAGTTTTTTACTGCCTGAAATGCTAACCATTACTTAGTCCCCTTTTTTTCAATTTTTGGTTTATCTTTTTTATCATCTAGTTTTACTTCCTTTGGTTTTTCCTTGCTAGCCTCTTTTTGTTCTTTTGGTTTTGCCTCTTTTGTTTCTGGCGGAGTAACTTTTGCAGTCTTTGGTTTTTGTCCCTCAAGTCTACTTTGTCTCCACTTGTCTTCAAGGTTCAATGAAGTGATGAGCACATTTGATGGGTGAATGTAAATATCGACATTTCCGCCTTTGAGTTTTTCACGTTTTATGCCTTCTATTGCAACGCCTCTTTTTTCAGTAGATATGCGAGTAACTTTACCCTCAATTCCTTTGAATTCGCCACGTAATACTTTGACACTGTCACCTTCTACTACACGTATACTTTTACAATGATATTTTTCTTTAAGATCTTTTGACAAGTGGGAGCCAAGTTGTTTGCTAAGCAGATGTTGCGATGCAGTATACAGCATTCTTTTTCGTATCTTTGTCGGCTTCATATCATACCACCATCGATGCCAAGTTTGCTATTCTTGGATATTTTTCAGCCGCTTCTACTGCTACAGGTCCCTTGATTTCAGTGCCTTTTATTTCACCTTCAGGCGTTACAAGCACTGCAGCATTGTCTTCAAATGTTACTCTTACTCCGCTTAATCGCCTTACAGCATATTTTTGTCTAACAATAACTGCACCAAATATTTGTCCCCTTAGTTCACCAGGACCTTTCTTTACTACAACGTTACAAAAGTCTCCAACGGCCGCGGATGGATAACGAGCAACTCTAGTCTTTGTTTTTTGAACCATTACAATTTCTAAAATCTTTGCACCAGTGTTATCAGCACATACCACTTGAGCTCCAAGTGGAAGAGCTCTTGTAACATATGGTCTAAATTCTTGAACTCCTTTTGCTGAAACTGCACGACTCTTTGTTGCTGCCATTATGATACTACCTCAACTACAACAAAAGAAACACTCTTCGAAAGTGGTCTACATTCAGCAGTAAGAACAACATCCCCTTCTTTTACATCAATACACTGCGGTCTATGTGCATGCAATTTGCTTTGACTACGCGCATATCTCTTGTATTTAATATCAAGTCTTGGAAACTCTTGCTGTACGACAATTGTTTTTGGCGCTCGAGCACTGACCACTTTGCCCTGAACTAACTTACCCCTAATACTTAGAGTTCCGTGGAAGGGGCAAAGATCATCATGACATTCTGATTTTGGTGCCTTGACTTGGAGTCCTATGTTTCTAGTCATGCCTTTACCCCCATCCGTTCAAAAGATCTTTTTGCAATCGTATTTCCATCAACAAGAGCAGATATTCCATCAAGGTTGAATTGCCAGATGGAATTTTGCTTGGGTATTGTCTTTATTCCCACTGCAGTTTCAATTGCAAACATAGATTTTGTTTCGTCAATTATCTTTCCGTGTAACCCCACCATTTGAGAATTGCTAGATTTTACAATAGAAGTTTCAAGTCCAATCAATTCATGACGTGTGATATTCTCTGCCGTAATCATTTAGATTTCATCTCATTTAGTCTAGTTAATACTCTTGCGATATCTCTTCGAAGAGGCTTTACCTTTCCGCTATCTTTTCTCAATGTTCCCTTGGATGCTTCAATCTTTAGTTTGGTTAATTCTAAACGCAATTGCCCCAATCTATCTTTAAGATCAGTCTCGTTGAACTCTCTGACTGTTTTCATTTTGATTCGGGCCATTACTTGAGTTCCTCCTCTACTTCTTCAAATGTTTCCACTTTTTCTATCAATTTTTCTTCAAGTTCAATTACTTCACTTTCAGTACGTGGTTTGGTTGGATCAATCTGCGTCTCTTCGACAATTTCAATTTCCTGTGGAATTTCCTCAACTTTTTGTTTTGTCTCTTTCTGTATTGCCTTCAGTTCAAATTCTGGTATGAATCTCTCTTTTCTTGCAATTCGTATTCTAACTCCAATAAGACCCATTTTTGTTGGGACGTGAACTATGTCTTCTGAAACTATTACTGTTGCTTGGTGTCCGGCTCGTGGAAGTACACCTTTGCTGTGTTTTTCAAAGCTGGAACGATCACCCCTTAGCTTACCAGAAGTTGTGATTTGTACACCCATTGCACCTGCTTCCATTATTGTCTGCATCGTCCACATGACCGCACGCCTAAATGCAGTTCCTCTTGCAAGGTGTTGTGACATTCTATTGCACATCACGCTGGGTTCAAGCTCTGGTTTTGTTATTTCAATTACAGATATCTGTGGATTTTTGAGGCCAAAGTCTGTTTCCAAAACTTTTGTGAGATCTCGTATTCCACTTCCTTTTCTTCCAATCACTATACCAGGCCTTGTAACATGCAATCCAACTCTAGTTCCTGTCGGAGTTTTTTGAATATCAACTCCTGAAAAACCGGCTTCTTTGATTGCTTCTCTCAGATAATCTTTCAAGAGCATCAGTTTGTAACTATCATTGATTACATTTTTCACTGAAGACATGTCATAGTTCCTGAGCTACCAGCTCAACATGAGTAAGAATATCCACCTTTGGAGATGCGCGTCCCATTGCACGAGGAGTAAATCGTTCAAGTTTTCGTCCCTTGTGCACTGTAGCATTAATTATTTTCAATCGGTCAAGATCCATTCCACGGTATTCTGCATTTGATTCCAAGTTATCAAGCAGTCTGATGAATTCTCCTGCTGCTTTTTCAGGGTATCTTCCAGACATTACACCAGTATCTGACTTGTGACCCACTTCATTGTTATATCTCTTAAACGGTACAGCACGCTCCAAATTGGTAACAGATTGCAAGTAACTTCGTGCAGATTCAATTGACATTCCTTTTATCTTGTGTGCAATTTCTCTTGCATGTTTGTGCGAGATTGTTTTTTCTCGTAATGCAGCACGAACGTGTCTTGTTTTATCATAATTTTGGAAAGCGTAGCTAAAATGCATAGATATCACTTTAATGGTACGTACAAGCTTGACCTAGATGCTCCTACACCAGGTGCACCGTGTATAACTCGTTTATTGGTTCGCACAAATTCTCCAAGGTAATGTCCGACCATTTCTTGTCTGATTGTGACTGGTAAGAATTCCTTTCCTGAATAAACATGAATTGTAAGACCAACGAAATATGGTAAAATTATGACATCTCTTAGATGAGTCTTGATTTGTGTGTTGGATTTACCAGCCTTGGTAGATTTTATCTCTTCTAAGAGTTTTCGTTTGCCATCAGTAATACCCCTTGTAAGCGATCTTCGTGCGCGAGATGGTAAAAGTTCAAAGAGTTTTTCCAGTGAAAGACCTTGGATCTCTTCAAGTGCAAGACCTCTATACTTGTATTCTTTAACCATTTATCTTCACCATTACTTTAGTTGATTCACGATTGACCATATTATAGCATTCCTATCTTTGTAGCCAAGTCTCTTGCTTTTTCAATCGTCTGGAATTTTACAAAAGCTTTTTTACCGTATACTGTTCTGCACACGTTTAATCCGATTGGATCTTCCTTGTATAGAAGTTTAATTGCTTCAATTATCTTGGGTTTGGTTGCCTCTTCTCTTACCAAGAAACAGATTCTGCTTTCGTTTTCAACTAGTGCAAATGTCTTTTCAGTAATATACGGTTTGAGTATTATGTGGTTTGCTTCTTCGATATTCATTTGTTGATCACCATGATTTCAAGATGAGGGGATTTTATTTTTGAAATCTCATCAATTGCGCCCTTTGAAAATACTGTTAATCGTATAGGTTGTGCACCAGGAGCCAAGTCAAGCACACTAAGACTTTTCACATTGACTACATCTACTCCCAAAAGTGAGCTTGATGCTTTTGAAAGATTCTTGGAATCTTTTACTACAAGCAGTACACTTTTGCCTACTTTGGTTTTTCTACCTCTGAGTAGTGGTTTTCCTGAACGGCCCTTTAGTCTGCTCTTCAGCCTGTTTACATCTTGTGACAAATTTAGCGCATCTAAAACTTTGACTAGTTCCTTTGATTTTACTACAGATTCAATTTGATCAGATATGACAACTGGAAATGATTCAATCTTGTCTACTTTGTGGCCTCTAAGTTTTACCAGTGTAGCAGATGTTGTTGCTGCCAATGCAGAACAAAGAGCAAGACGGTTTTCTTTCTTGTTTAGCATTTTGTGTATAACTCGCTCGGATGTTGGCGGATGTGCTTGTCTTCCTTTACGTGTCATTGCAACTCCACCAGCTTGGCCTTGTCTTCCACCTCCACCACCCGCCATTCTTGCAACTCTTGCTTGGTGATGACCTGTCGGAGGACTATTGGATTCTGCAACTACATCCATACCTGCATTTGGATATCTGCCCTGTCTTTGAAAAGAGTGAGATTCCAAGTGGACATATGCTTTGTGAATTAGTTCGTTTCTAACTGGAGTTGAAAATACAAGTGGTAATTCTACTTCACCATCTTTTGAACCGGTTGTTGTAAAGACTGGAACTTTCATATCATGATCTCCAAGATCTTGGGTTGTGTGACCTTTGTCAATTTTGGTCTTACTGGTGCACGAAGTTTTACAAGTCTGCGATAAGTTCCAGGAATTGAACCACGTATCACAACATAGTCACCTTGTACCAAACCAAAATGTTTGTAACCGCCAGGTGGATTGATTTTTAATTCATCGTTTTGAGTATTACTTACTATCATGATTCTGCTATTGTACTGAGTTCTTTGATGGAATCCTCGTTGACCTGCTCTTGGAACAGTGTACATGATTGTTGCAGGACTGATTGGACCTAATGTACCAAGAGCTCTGACACTTTTTCTTGATTTGTGTTGTTTCTTTTTGACACCCCATCTTGTAATTGGACCTTCAATACCTTTTCCTTTTGTAATTGCTGCAACATCGACCTCAACTCCTTTTTGGAAAACTTGATCTACTTTGACTTCTTTTCCCAAGAGATCTTTTAAGAATGCAAATTGTTTTGTAATGTCTCCACCCTTTACTGCAACTTCAAAGACATATGGTTTCTTTTGTTCAAGTCCTGCTTTTCTTGGAAGAATAGCTGCAATTGCAAAGAGTTCATCAATTTGTGCAAGTGATTTTTCTGCTTTTTCTATTGCTTTTTCATCTAGTTTTGTTTTGAATAATCTCGAAAGTTCTTTTGGTAAATCTTTTGCATAAACATCGAAAGTAGAATCTATTCCATATCTATCTCTGGAATAACCCCTGATTCCAATTATTGACATTGGTGGAGTAACTACAACAGTGCCAAGCCCAACAAGTTGTTTTCCAAAGTTAGGAGTTTTTTCTCGATCGTCAATACTTGCTATGCGCATACAAGCTGCTTTGAATCCAGCATATCCCAAAAGTTTTGGTTGCTCGGATTTTACATCAGGCCAAGTTCTAATTCTGGCTTCCATGCTCTTCGCTCGTGCCCTTGGCAAATATGCAAGGCTTCCCCTCCTAGGTTGACTATGCTTCCTATGGCCCATTGTTAAACAAAATTGTCGAAAAGCCCATTATAAGTCTATAATTAGAGAATGATTGGTTTTATTTTGAAATTTAGATCCTAGTGTAAGAAATGCATTATACTATTTACCATCAATATGCCACCAATTATTACTCCTGCAATACCTGCAATGATGCCAAAAAGTAGAAACTTCTTTTTGTCTAATGTTTTCTTGTCCAATGTTTCTGCCACCGCCGATCCCGTATTAAAACTAGTTACGGGTCAGAGTGTTCAAAACCGCAAGAGTTCCAAGAATTGCTTCTTCCAGTCTGACTGTTTCGGTTGCCTGATCTGAAAAGAAATTCAGTACCTGAGATTTAGGAATGTTTCCAACATTTTTTCCCAAGATCTCGTGGACTCCTTTTTTTGGAGAGCCAAAAATAAGCAATATGTGTTCACGTGATATCTCATCAAAGTATTTTTGTGTCTTATGGATTGGTTTTCCCTTTCTGGATGTGAGTATGACAGCAGATCCCCAAGTAGTAAGAAATGTGTGTAGATTTGACACTTCTTTTACGTCATATCCCCAATATTGTGAGATCTCTTCTTTTTCGATCTGTTTTACTGTCAATGCTGGATATCCTTCCTTGAATTTGACGATTATTCTTTTTCCATCATCATCCTTGCTGTAAAACGGAATAAGTTGTTCAAAACCTACATTTACGAATTTTTTTCCTTTGTATTGTACCACAACTCCATCTCTGACATCGCCGGCCTTGACCTTTTTTGGATCAGATGTTTGTACATGAGACGGGATCTTGAGCGGACTCAGACTTCCTGCAAATTGGAATTCATCACTTATTGGATAAAGTATTTTACGCAAATACTGTGGCGTTTCAAGATAGCGGAGAAGATTTCTAAGTAATGATCTGTCTCTGTCAGAACCGCTTTGTTCCTTGTAGATGTAAATTGTATTTACATGAAATATCGAACATGCCCTTGCAATCTGAGATATCTTCATTGCCTTGTCAAGGGGAGTTGGTTCTTCAGAAAGTGATGAATCTGGAATAGCTATTGAAACTTTCAATGTGTGTCCTAGATTGTTGTGCTATAAAATATTAGATGTTACTTGGGTCTCTTGGCAATGTTTTCTTTTGCCTTGGCAGCAAATTGTTCAATGTCCTTTTCACTTGTTCTTGTCAACTGTTTTGTGGCAATTGGGATTTGTGACATTTTGATGTGTTTTATGCCCTCTTTTTCTTCGCTGACAAGATAGATGGACTCGATTGCCATAGCTGCTGCATCTTCAACCGACATATCTTTTTTGTAATTCTTTTCCAAAAATTCTGTAACTTGATCTGCACCTGCTCCAATTGCCACTGCATCGTATGAGATGTATGTTCCGCTTGGGTCAGTCAGGTATATCATGCTACCACTTTTGTCAATTCCTGCAATTATGAGTGCAACACCAAATGGTCTAACACCTGCGTATTGAGTATATTGTTGAGCTTGATCTGCCAAGTGTTTTGCTACTGCCTCTACCTCTATCGGTTCATCATATATCATTCTGTTACTTTGTGAAAAGAATCGTGCATTGTCAACTTGGGATCTTGCATCTGGAATGTAACCGGCTGCTGCCACTCCAATGTGATCGTCGACTTGAAATATTTTTTGTGTAACATCAGAATTTTGTAATTTTCGCGGTTTTTCTTCTACTGCAAGTATTATGCCATCTTTGCTTTTGATACCAATTGCAAGAGTACCGCGTCGTACTGTTTCTATAGCATATTCAACTTGGTAAAGTCTACCATCTGGAGAAAAGACTGTAATTGCTCTATCATAACCTGCTGCAGCTGGTAGCATTTCAAAATTCATCCTTTGAAGGTTTAATTTAAGTTTATACAACTTGAAAGTGTGCATTTTGAGATCTCATTTCATGGTCACAGAAATGTAAGATCACTTCATCCAAAATCAATCGAGATAACAACTGACCCAGATCTTACAGTGAATGGAGATTGTATTGTGGGCGTAAGAGCTTCATGCGGTTGTCTTGGAATTCCAGATGAAATGAAAATATTGTTGAGAAAGCCTCAATCAGAGGTTATATGTACAATACTTGTTGGTGATCTTTCATTCAAGATCACAGGCAATGGTAGCGAGAAACTTACCATGACAAACCCGCATGACATTGTAATTAGAAAGAGCAATTTCACATGCCCCAGGACATTGTCAATTGGATGCGATATTGCATCAGATGCAATTCCCCGCAAAATGATAAAGGCGCTGCAGAACCCAGAAACCAGGGGAATTTTCAGAATAGAAGTAAAGTGAAGTGTTTATTTTTGTAAAAGCAATTGTCCGTTATTTTCAAACACCCGAGTCATTGCCCTGTTAACAATTTCCATCACGATTTGTTCTTCATAACTTGATTCAGCAGCATTCTTGGAATTTTTTTTCTTTATTTTTGATCCAGCATTCTCTGCAATATTTTTTATCACTTTCTCCAGTCTGATTGAAGTATCTGCAATTGTCTTTGAAAATTCTGTTTCAAAATTAGCCGGAAGTTTCGTTCCCATGACCCGGACAGACGTTCCATAATATTTCATTACGGCGCCCCTGACTTCCTCCATTTTTACAATTTCGATCAGTCCTGCATTTTTCAGGACATCGAGATGATGTCGTATGGTAGTAGTTGCTTTTTTATATCCAATCTTGTTGAGTTCTTCAACAATCTGCTCTGTCGCAAATTGCTTATGGTATAAGATTTGCAGGATTTTTATTCTCGCAGTATCGTCAAGGGCTTTTGCTTGATCTGCATTAGTACTAAGTATTTTACTTATTTTGAGTTCTTTTTGTAGCAGTGTAGACATTTTACAGACTCTACTTTTGTAGTTATCCTAAAAGATCAAGAGATCATATTTTTTTGTCCATTACGTAACTTTTTTTTATGTTCCAAGTTTGGTCAATTCACAGTAATGTTTCTAGATGCGGTATCACAAATCATAACATATACTAATTCAAATCATAACAATAGCATCAAATCAATAACAGTGTCATGCAAATCATACCATTACTAGTGTAATTGTACCGGTACAAAAAATACCAAAAATTTCAAAAAAAATAAAAAAATGAAAAAACTTGCCAAACTAGGACATCAAATGGGCAGCAAGGAACAGAAAATACAGATGGTCCAAATCGGAAATTCGAGTTAAAACTTGATTCCAGTTATCTTTTCGTATGCAGTAATGTATCTTGACGACAATTCAAGACACAGTGCATCAGAGAGTTGTGGTGCAACGGGTTCTTTTCCCGCATCCCTGTCATCTTCAAACTTTTTTTGATATCCGTTTGATGCAAGCCAGTCACGCAATAGCTGCTTGTCAAAACTTTCCTGAATCTTTCCCACTTGATATGACTCTTTTGGCCACAGTCTATATTCATCAGGTCCGATTGAATCACCAAGTAAAATCTCATTTCCCATCTTGCCGAATTCTAGTTTCAGGTCAGCCAAAACAAATCCTGCAGCATCTGCAATTTTAAACATCCGTCCATAAATCTCAAGAGATGTGGTTTCCAGCCACTCGTATTCGCTTTTGCTTACAAGATTTTTGTCAATTGCATCCTGCTTTGATATTGGAACATCATGTGTTTCAGATTTTGTTGTAGGATCAAAGATTGGAGTAGGTAGTTTTGCTGCAAGCTGCGGAATGAAACCATCGGGTAACCTGACTTTGCCATCTTTCCATCTTGGAATCAGGCTACCGTAAAAGTATCCACGTACCACACACTCAATCGGAATCATTTGCATTTTCTTTACCACGATTTTGTCTTTTCCTTCTGTTCTGATGTAATGGTTTTTTGTCGGCAGTTCTTTGAACCAAAATTCGGCAAACCTGCACAACACCTCGCCTTTTCTTGGAATGGGGGTCGGAAATTTTACATCAAACGCCGATACCCTGTTTGAGAAATGAAATAAGATATTGCCGTCTGGAAGTTCGTAAATGTCTTTTACCTTTCCTGAGCGTAAAAACTTCAAACAGGCGGTCATTGAACTGGCTTGGATTTAAACTGATATACATTCAAGGTTTAAGGTAATCAAAAGGACTAGTTAATTTCTTTTATTTTGTGTTCTTGCCAGCAAGTGCAGGAAGAGTAGTTGTAGAAAGAACATTTGGCACCATACGGATTTTCTTTGTAATAATCTTATCCAACTCGGGTCTTGTAGGAGCCTGAACCTTGACAAATATGTCATACTGGCCAAATGTTCCTGTAGCTTCTTTTACTCCATCAATCTTGAGAATGTCGTTCATGACATCCATTTCATGCCCCATCTTGCTTTTCACCAAGACAAATGATAGTTCCATATTATTCACCTTTGATTTCGGCCCTTGTTTTAAACATAGGCTTTATTCCCAGGGTGGAATAGTCTCCGCTTGAGCAAGTAAAACACATTGAATCAGAATCCATGCCAACTGCATCTGCAAGGTTCTTTGCATCATTGTAACCAAGAAAATCAGCCCCAATGAGCTGCCTTACTTTTTCGGTGATCTCATCTTCAGTGTATTTCTTTCCATCACCCATGTATGTTACAAGTTCATCTTGCGATGGAAAGTCAATTCCAGCGTAACATGGGAATTGAATTTGTGGGAATGTTATCACCATGCTTATCTTTTTTGCACCTGCGCGTCGCAGAGCCTTGATGATTGCCTTTGAGCTAGTACCTCGAACAAGACTGTCATCAACAACAACTACATGTTTTCCAGATATGACCTGCGTGATTGGAATTATCCAACGGTTAATTTCAACTCTATCTGCCTGGTGTGGTTCGATGAAGCTGCGCAATGGGCCCTTTCTGCTGTACCTGTCTTTGAGTAATCCTTCTTCAAATGGCACTCCAAGCTCTTGTGCATACCCAAGTGCTGCAGGCCTTGCAGAATCAGGAACCGGGATTACAATATCTGCATCTTTTATGGCAAACTTGCGGGCAAGAAATTGTCCAATTCTTTTTCTTGCCAAGTAAATGTTAGAGCCTTCCATCACACTTGATGGATGGGCAAAATAGGTAAATTCAAACGAGCAGTGAGCTGGCTTTTTTTCTTCTGAAAACATTTCGGATTCCAAACCAGCATTACTAATTTTTAATAGTTCGCCAGGTTTTACATCGCGGACAAGCTGTGCTCCTACTGCAGAAAGTGCTGCAGATTCAGAAGCAACAATGTATGTATTATTGTCTTTTCTATATCCCAAGACCATTGGCCTGAACCCTTTTGGATCACGTGCTGCATAGACGGCATTGTCATCAGACACAAATGTAAAACAGAACGAGCCAACCATTTCATTTTTTAAAATAGATAATGCGTTTCCAAGCTTTCCATTATCAGCCATCAATGTAACAAGCCTCTGGGCTGCAATCATGGTATCACTAACATTTTGAGGAGTAAAGGTGCATCCACCTACCATTCCGGTGAGTTCCTCTACGTTAGAAATGGTACCATTATGGGCAATACATAGGTCTTTCACCTTAAGCGGCTGGGCATTTTCCAAGTTGCTTTTTCCCATGGTAGAATATCTTACATGGCCTATTGCTGCAGGCGATTCGTATTCACGTGTAACCTTGTCAAACTCCGATACTGCAGATGAGACAAGTCCAAGTTGTTTATGAGGTTGCTTTTTTGGTATTGCCACGCCCCATGCTTCCTGACCCCGGTGCTGTAGCGCACGCAGTGCATCAATTACCATTGGGATGACATTTACACCATCCAGACTAAATATTCCCACTACACCACAGTTTTCCTTAACCATGTGTCACAAGTGCCCCCAACGAGTTTAACCATTTTTCTTGTGCTTTATCAACCCTTACCCTAGCGACGGCATTTGTTTTTTCTTTGAATATAATGTCCTTGTCTGAAAATATTCCAATACACGCATGTGTGATTCCTCTTTGTTTGAGAATCGACAGAGTTTGTTTTTCATCTTGCGATTTTATTACAAGCAGGAATCGTGAATGAGATTCTGAGAACAACAATTCATCATGATGTAATTTTTCTGAAGGAATTTTTTCAAGAGAAATGACGCATCCGGTTTTATTCATGATGCAGAGCTTTGACACTGCAACTGCAAGCCCACCCTTGGAGCAATCGTGTGCAACTTTAACTATATCCTGCTGTACTAATTCCAATACAGCATCTTGTGTTTTCTTGGATGATTCCATATCAACCGCAGGACATTTGCCTCCAACTATTTCGTGAACATATTCATAATATTCAGATCCTCCAAGTTCGTCTTTTGTAGTTCCAAGTATGACAAGCAAGTCTCCATTTTCAATTTTTTTTGGAACCAGTGGTTTTTCATCTATGAGGCCAAGCACTCCAATAAGAGGAGTTGGCTTGATTGGACCATCATCAGTTTCATTGTACAGGCTTACTTTTCCCCCCACACAAGGAATTTCAAAATATCTGGCGTAATCGGTGATTGCCTGGACTGACTCTTTGAACGTCCAAAATATTTCAGGATCTTCAGGATTTCCAAATTGGAGATGATCAACCATTCCTATTGGTTTTGCACCAGTGCAAACTACGTTTCTGCAAGCCTCGTCAAAACATCCCATGACACCATCTCTTGGGTTTATGTAGCAATGTTTTGAGTTTCCATCAATTTTTGCAGCCAAAAATTTACCATTGTCTAACCTCAGCACAGCACCGTCATTTCCCGGCTTGACAACTGTTCTTATCCCCACCTCATGGTCATACTGTGTGTATACCCACTGCTTGCTTGCAATATTTGGATTTGAAAGCATCCTCAAGAGGGTCTGCGATAGATCTTGTGGTACTTTTGGTTTTTTTACCTGTTCGATATCACTGAGGTATTTCGGTTTAGATGATGGCCTATCAAGAAGTGGTGCGTTTGCAACTATCTGACTTGGAAGTTTTGCAACCGTATTTTTGTCCAATTTCACCTCCATCAAAGTATCACTGTTTATTCGGCCAATGACAGAGTATGGAACCCTGAACTTGTCACATATTTTTTTCAGCGTATCGAGTTTTTTCAGATCAGTTATTACAAGCATTCTTTCTTGTGATTCAGATATCATTATCTCAGAGGGAGACATGTTTTGTTCCCTGGTGTGGACAAGTGAGAGATCAAGCTCAATTCCCACACCCAGTGCATCAGCAGTCTCAGATATAGCGCATGACAGCCCTCCCCCTCCCAAGTCTTTCATTGCCTTGATGCATTTTTGATTTCGTGCCTCCAAGATTACCTCGATTACTAATTTTTCAATAAATGGATCAGGAATTTGTACCGCAGAACGGTTTTCTGCTTCAAGTTTATCAGAGGCAAATTGTGAACCGCCTACTCCATCACGTCCAGTAGAACCTCCAATTAGAACGACATAATCACCCTTTTCTGCCTTGTTTCTGATCAGGTTTTCTTTTTTGCCAAATCCAATTGATGCTACATCGACTAGAGCATAATTTGTAAAACACTTGTCAAACTCAATCTCCCCACCAATTGTTGGGATTCCAAGGCAGTTACCATAGTCTGCAATTCCCCGCACTGCATTTTTGAAGAGCCATTGAGCATGATGATCTTTTTCGATATCCCCAAAACGTAAACCATCCAAGAGTGCAATAGGTCTTGTCCCTGCAGACAAGATGTCTCTAATTACTCCGCCAACACCGGTAGCTGCACCACCATATGGTTCCACTGCAGACGGATGATTATGACTTTCAATGTGTACTGTTACAACGTAACCATCTCCAACATCAAGTACGCCAGAATCATAACCAGGGCCAGATATCACACGCTTTCCCTCTTTTGGCAAGATTCGAAGATGTTTTTTAGAAGACTTGTATGAGCAGTGCTCTGACCACTCTGCTGCAACAATCTGTAGTTCTAAGGAGTTAGGTTTTCTGCCTATTTTTTTTTCAAGATATTCAGACTCTTGAGGAGTAAGGCTCATGCTGTTACGCCCAGTGTACTCAAAAGCGATTCAAAAATTAATGATGCCGGTTTTGAATCATTTGGATTTATGATTTGCTCAGCAGACCTTTCGGGATGTGGCATCATTCCAACTACATTTCCCGCCTTGTTGGATATTCCAGCTATGTCAAGAGAAGCTCCATTAACTTTTTCAGCATATGTAAACACGATTTGATTATTTTTTTTCAATAATGCAAGAGTTTTGGCATCTGCATAGTATCTGCCCTCTCCGTTTGCTATTGCAATTGGGATTCTCTGGTTTAGTTTGAACTTGTTTGTAAACGGAGTCTTGTTGTTTTTGACAATTATTTCAGTCCACTTGCACATAAAATTCAGAGAGGTATTTTTTAGCAGTGCGCCTGGTAAAAGACCAGACTCGACCAATATTTGAAAACCATTACACACCCCAAGAACAGGCATGCCTTTTTCAGCCATCTTCTTTACATCTTTTATGACAGGGCTATGTGCGGCAATCACTCCTGCTCGCAGTCTGTCACCATACGAGAATCCACCTGGCAACACTATGGCATCCACATTCTTTGGCAACTCGTCAGTATGCCATACAAGTTGGGACTCTAAATGAAAAACATCAGTCAAGACATGATGCATGTCACGATCGCAATTACTGCCGGGAAATACTATTATTGCAACCTTCACAAATTACATTACTTTTCAGACATATTAAATTGAATCGGCAATAATTTTTTAAAACTAATTCTGGATTATCATACTTTACCTGGACATATGCCGATCGCATGACGTACATATCGATCAAGATATAGACACGGTATTTCTTGCCCCATCGTTTTATTATAGCAAATATGTTTCAAGAAGAATGCTAAAACTTGGTGCTCCTCCACCCGTTACTACAACTCTGGTTGTTGTAAACATCTTGGTTTTTGCATATGGTATCCTTAGTAACTCACAAAATACAATGATTTCCCAGTACGGGTTTGTTCCAAACGGTTTGTTCAAGGATGGCTATCTCGAAGATAGCATTTTGAGACTATTTACATCGATGTTCATTCATGCAGGCATTGCACATATCGCATTCAACATGTTTGCGCTGGCATACATGGGCGGATTTGCAGAAAGAGCCATCGGCAAGCCAAAATATATCGCATTGTACCTCCTGGCAGGCCTTGGAGGAGCACTGTTTCACGGAGTCGTTGCATCATACGCACTTGGAAACGGAGACTCTGTACTCATAGGAGCATCAGGGGCAATCTCCGGAATCCTCGGAGTCTCAGCAGCGATGGGAGACATGAGAGGATACTATTGGTTTGCAATCCAGGTACTCTTTGTATTCATAGGCTCTGTTGCATCACTTTCAATAGCATTTGCTGCACACGTTGGCGGATTTATTACAGGACTTGTCCTGACAAAACTTTTGATCGAGTTGGAGCGCAGCAAGAGAAATCCGTATCGAGGGTTGACTTAGACGACGCAATAATTTCCAAAAAGTAGATCAGTTCTGAAAAACACACTAAATATATTTTCAAGTTATTTTGTTTTCAAAAAGAGTGGAATCGTTTTTATTCTAATATTCGTTGGTACTAGCTATGGGTCTAGTTCGAGACATCATGGTTCGCACTGTGATTACTATCGAGCACGACAAGAATGCAAAGGATGTAGCACTGCTCTTTGCAGAAAAAGGAATCAGCTCACTTGTCGTGGTCAAAGACGGCAAGCCAATAGGACTTGTGACTGAGAGAGATCTTGCACGTAAAATCTCAACAACCGATAGAAAAAGCGCTGATGTTCCACTATCAGAGATAATGTCAGCCAACTTTAGATGGGTCGAACCAATGACTCTGATCGAAGACGCTGTACAAAAGATGTTAAACAAGAATGTACGAAGGCTGCTGGTTCTAGACAATAACAATCTGGTAGGAATTATAACAGAGACAGACCTTGCAAAATACTTGCGAAGCAAGCTGCTCATAGACGGAGCATTGGACGATGTTACTGCGCTTAACAGAAAAGTGATAAAAAGCGGCTAGGAGTCTAGCGTTTCAACGGATACCTTACTTACAAGAGGATTGAATATTCTAAATTCATTACATACTCCAAGTACTGTCTTTTCTGCAGACTCTTTGTTTTTTGCATCTATTACAAACCTGAGCATCTTGGCAGAGCGAACCTTTTTGATACTGGTTTTTTTGTCTTTTAAAATCAAGTCGTTTAAGATTGTATCACCTTCAGGATCTACAATTTCAGGTTTATTTTCAATTATTACATTGACTTTAAAGGAAGGCATAAAATGCGTTCAGTTACAATCAATTTAAGCTTTGAGAAAGACCACAAGAAAATGAAACCAATTTTTGATCCAATACAATACAAGATAACTGTCAAGGCAAACTGGAATACGGTAGCTTCAGAGTATCATTACAACTGGGCAGACAAAAAGATCGGACCATTCAAGTCTACCAGGGAAATTGTAAAGCTGGCAAACATCAGACCTGACGACAAGGTACTAGATGTTGCTTGCGGTACAGGCGTTGTATCAAAAGAGATTTCACAATTGCTCGGCCCAAAAGGTCTCTTGGTTGGAATTGATTTGTCAAGAACTGCACTTGGCATAGCAAGAAGATCAATATCATACCAGAATTCAACCTTTATGGAGATGGATGCGGAAAACATGGG
>JAGWGC010000240.1 GCA_028867615.1 Nitrososphaerota archaeon
ACATTCCCGCTTGGCAAGACTAGTATTCTGTGGATTGCAACCGATGCATCTGGCAACAAGGCAAATGCCACTCAAATTGTTATTGTAAAAGATACAACTGCTCCGAAAATCACTGCACCTGGAAATATCACAATAAAGGCAACATCTCTTACAGATAACGTTGTTCCATTGGTTAATGCTACAACATCTGATAATGTTGAAGTAGTTTCACTTACAAACAATGCATCAAAGACATTCCCGTTAGGCAAGACTACCATATTGTGGGTGGCAACTGACGAAGCAGGCAACAAGGCAAATGCCACTCAAATAATTGATGTGGAAAACACAACTCCGCCAAAACTAACTGTTCCACCAGGTATCACCTTTGAGGCAACTTCACTTAACAATAATACCATACCGATAGGAAATGCTACTGCAACTGACATAGAACCAGTAACAATCACAAACAATGCATCAAAGACATTCCCGCTTGGCAAGACTAGTATTCTGTGGATTGCAACCGATGCATCTGGCAACAA
>JAGWGC010000241.1 GCA_028867615.1 Nitrososphaerota archaeon
AGCACAATATGGCGGCTTTAAAAACAGAGCGCAGCACTTACCTTGGTCTACAATAGGTTATGATTATGTACACAATTCACTTGAAGTTACTATTCTTCCTGAATACTTCACTACAGATGCAATACCAAAATACTTTGAAAAAATTAGAAGTATTGTAGGTAATGACGTAGATATTACACTCTCGCCTCTACCATATCCAGTAGCACCAGTAGGATATGATGTGATGCCTGTGATAGAGATAGGTGTTCCAATTGCAGTCGTAGCATCTATTGTTGTGTTGTTGTTTACAAGGAAAAAGAGAAAGTGAAAATTCTACAATACCACATTGATATCTTAGGCCATCGTATTGCAATTGACTAAAAAACATTTGTTCGAGAACGCAATTGGACTCCATCTGAGAAGATGATGCTATGAAAATCTACGTCAGTCTTTTAAGGTTTGAAAGTTGAAGAACAGTATATTTTGAAACATATCAACTATCTGAGGCTTGGGCATAAACATTTTCAAAAAATATCCTA
>JAGWGC010000242.1 GCA_028867615.1 Nitrososphaerota archaeon
TTACAATTGATGTTGATCCTTCATGGGGTAAAGTTCAGAATCTTTTACAATCTATTATGGTATCTGATGGACGAGGTGGGCAAAGAATTGATATGAATATTTTCTTTAATAAGGTATTAGAACTTGCAGTAGTAAGGGGATTAGATGTAACAGATAGAGTAAAAATGTTACAAATTTCTGCAACTGAAATGACGTCAATTTTGGGTGAAATAATTCAAAGACTCCCTTTAGCGAAATACTCGGAGAACCTGAAATTGGAAGGCAATCCTTTAATGCCTCTGAATTAAGAATAAAACAAGCATACGCTACATGTGCTCTATTGTTTGGATGGGATAAGGAAACAGTAGATAGACAACCAGCTTCGTACCTATTGGATACAATATTTATAAGTACTGAAATGATAAAAAACGCGATTGGAGTTGTTATAGGTAAATGACTGAAACATACATATTGAAACTAGCGATAGATGATACGGCAATTAAAAATTTAGAACAAAGACTTTCTCAAATAATGGGA
>JAGWGC010000243.1 GCA_028867615.1 Nitrososphaerota archaeon
TAATACATCAAATGTTGTACAAGAAATACTTAGTTGGAATTTTTCACATCTTAATCCTGATGCTGTGATATTTGGAAATACATTTAGAGTTATGGAAGGTCCGTCTGGTCATTCATTAAAATTTGATGGAAAAAATGATTTTGTAAGAGTTACAAGTTCAATAGAGGGTCAAGTACATGATCTGACCGTATCATCTTGGGTAAAACCTGATTACAACTTGACATCAGAACAATCTACAATAATAAACAAACCTGAATCGTTTTCACTTTATCTAAAATCAGATGGCTCAATACATCATGCAGTATTTTCAGTTTATTCTGGAGATACATGGTACACTATTGAATCAAAAAAACCAATTAATGCTCAATGGACAAAACTTCTTGGAGTCTTTAATGGAAGATCTATTGGAATTTATGTTAATGATACGATCGACTCAATTGATCTAGTCCAGACTCCTACACTTTTCAATCTATTTCCAATTGTATATTCTAACATATCCTCTGCTGATGTGTT
>JAGWGC010000244.1 GCA_028867615.1 Nitrososphaerota archaeon
GAAACCAAAGTAGAATTTCCTAAAGGTGCACATGTGATTTCAAACCAGACCCAATCATGTTTTCTTGAAAACAAAATAGATAATTTCACAAAGGCATTTTACACAAAAGCTGTTTTCAAAATGGATTAGAAAATGAAAACTCTGCAACTAATAACAATCACAATTGCTACTGTCTTCATGATCATTGGCACTAATGTGGTATTTGCAGAAAAACAGCTCAATAATGCTATCTTGATGCCATTCAAAGATAATGAACTGGTAGTTGTGGGAAAGGTCGTAACTGTTAACAGGACCATGTCAGAGAACAAAACACAATACAGCATTGCCGTAGAAAAATACCTCAAAAATTCAAAACCGTTTGATCTGCTGACTGCAACAGGATATGGCATTAGAAAAGAAATTACAGACCAATTCCAACAAAGATATTTCAATCAGGCCATATTTGAAAAGGGAGACAGAGTCTTTCTTTATCTACATCAAAAAGGTGGGCAATACGTTATCTCTCCTTTCT
>JAGWGC010000245.1 GCA_028867615.1 Nitrososphaerota archaeon
TGTAATACTATAATGTATAATGTTCATACTCAAGCAACTACACTTGTTTTTAATTTGTTAGATGCTAAACCATTCATGTATCTGAATGTTGAATTCATCTTCATTAATCTTCTTTGGGTGTTAGGCACTTTTGGTCTAGTCTTTATCGCAGTAAAAAAGAGGTAGTTTGTTCCATATCAAATGGTTTTTGACAGTGAGAAAATCTATGACAAACTTATCACAAGAAAATGGAATGAAAACTCAATAATCTTACTATTTTAAACCACAAAAAGCATACTTTAAAAAGTCTTTTTGGTTGTCAACTCGATTAATGTTTAGACCACTGGAAAGGAGTAAATGAACACGGATAGAGACATCGGTTTGCATTATACTGGTGGTCTGCGTAGTTTAACTAATCATTTAATCAATTTTCAGTTTGCCTGTCAGGTGTATGTTTATCTTTTTTCAATAGGCAAGTATTCGCAACCTGATGGCCCACAATACTTTCCGACATACACTGCCTTTGGTCT
>JAGWGC010000246.1 GCA_028867615.1 Nitrososphaerota archaeon
TGTTTGCATATGCCACAATCTTGTACTGATGGCCAATGGGAAGAGATACAATGTTGAATGGATTTCCTGTGACTGATTCTATTTCTTTGTAAACTGCTTGATTGGAATCTTGGTAGATCTTCAGCGAGACTGGCCAATAGTCTGCAGTATCTCCATTGGTATAAGTCAGTGTAACTGCAATCGAGCCGCTTCCGTCTGCAAATGATGATGACGGAATTAAAAATAGCAGAGCTGGAATGACCAAAATGAATTTCTTATGTTGCGTGATATGTGTCAAATATTTCATCAAATGCCATGCCTCAAACATGCTAGACAGTGCTTGTTATTAAGAATCAATGTTGACAAGTACAAAGTCCCGGACTAGATTCCTATTCTATCAGCACTGGTCCAAGTGATATCTTTTTTGAGCAAGTGTTCAAAGACTGCACCAATAAGAAAAAGGTCCATGATCTGCTTGAACCCTATGACCAGAAATATTCCATATGGGATCAGCCTTGAGTCTTCGTTG
>JAGWGC010000247.1 GCA_028867615.1 Nitrososphaerota archaeon
TGATTCCATGTTAGTATAATAATTAAACAACTATTTAATTGTTTATGTGATGATTTTATTTATTGTAAAGAAGGTTTGAATCTAGTAATACCCAGATACTAATGTGGAATAATTTCAGACCCGAATTTCTAATAATTCGAATCCTATGGGATGATAGACCATATAGTCTCATGCCTTTGATGGGTTTATCAAAATCAGTTCAAAACCAACCTGAACACACGTATTTTAGCCAATAACTAAAAATAAAAAATTGGGACGGTGCCCACTACAACAGTTCTGTTGGTAACCCCCTAGGCCCGTAGATTTTTTTAAATAGTAAAATGACGAGTTCAAAAGGACTCACCACAACAGTTTTCACGGAATACTCTGGTTCGCTATCATTCTTTACTTTTATCAGGTTCAATAATGTTAAGATTCTGTATCTTAAATTGTGATACGTGATCTGGTCAAAAAAGGTCAGTGAAGCCCGTTACAAATGACTAGCACTGATTCCATTTTTGTT
>JAGWGC010000024.1 GCA_028867615.1 Nitrososphaerota archaeon
TGAAAAGGTGTAATGGCGTGACCCTGTATAGGCAAAAGCATTCTCTTGCCGCTTCGTACAACGAATTGTACTTAACTATATACCATTTTTCACAGGATCACGCAAATTCATTTGTCAGAATTTGCATCTTTCCGCATTGTTCTTTATACGTTCTTCTCTTATTTAATAATTAGTGTTATTTATTTCATAAATATGCTTTATTTTATAGAAGTTATTGTTATTATACCTAAAATAATCAACAATTTCCTGTCAACTAATAGAATTAATCTGAAAAATTTGAATCCAAAAACTAGGATAATATGTCAACAAGTCCTGGAAGTGCCTTTGCAGCAGATGTTCTAAGAGACAGATACATGCTTGAAGACATTGGGGTTTGGTCGATATTTACCTCAACCATTGTAGTCCCATTTTGCTTGGCATAGACGGGCAATAGGTTTGCAGGAGAAACTACAAGCGAGGTTCCAACAATAAACATCATATCACAAGAACTTGCCTCTTTTATTGCAGACTCCCACACATTCTGTGGTAAAGCTTCGCCAAACCATACAACATCAGGCCTTAACATATTTCCACACCTACAGAGCGGGGGAAGCTGGGAAAACCCCGATGTGATCTTGTCCTTAAAATCACAAACAGTGCACTTGATTGTAATTATACTTCCATGCAATTCGTAAACACTTGAGCTCCCAGCCCTTTGGTGAAGACCATCAATGTTTTGGGTCAGAACAGAAATTTGTTTATGTTTTTCAAGTTCTGCAATTGCAATGTGGCCAGGATTTGGATTTGCATCAATTATATTTTTTCTTCTCTCTTCATACCACTCCCATACAAGTTTTGGATCCTCATAAAATGCATCTATTGTTGCCAGCTTCATTGGATCATATTTTCTCCAGAAACCATCTTTTCCGCGAAACGTAGGAATTCCACTCTCCTGAGAAATTCCTGCCCCTGTCACAAACACAATTTTTTCTGCTTGTCTTAATTTATCAGATATAATATCCCACATTTTATTTGATATCAATCTCTAAGAGATCCCTTGCAGCAATAACTGAACCATGGATTGTCTTTGCTTCATTGACTAGCTCCTCCACATCTTCGTATCTTGCAGAAAAGTGTGTCAAGATAAGATTTGAAACACCTGCTTTTTTGGCGAGTTCTGCAGCTTCCTTTGATGTTGAGTGATAGTTTTCTTTTGCCTTGTCTTGTAATGCACCAGAATATGTAGAATCAAATGTCATGTAATTGCAACCCTTGAAAAATTCTACAAGCTTGGGTGTAGGTCTTGTATCTCCTGATATGCCAATCTTGATGCCCTGACGCTTTTCTCCTGTTACATCTGATGGTCTAATCAATCTCTCTCCAATTTTTACCTCATTGCCATTTTGAAGTTCGTGCCAGAGCTTTCCCTCTGGGATGCCAAGATCCTTTGCCTTTTCTGGGTAAAACTTACCAGGCTTGTCTTTTTCTGTAAAAAGATACGAATAGGCAGGAATCGAGTGCTCTGCCTCACATACGTGAATATTAAATCCGGATTCGTCCAAGACAAGCCCTTCCTTAATCCTAGTTATCCTGACAGGAAATGTCAGGCCGAAATTTAGTATTTTGAGATTTGCCGCAATAAATTCTTCAATTCCGGTTGGGCCATAGATGTCAACAGACTCGGTCCTGTTCTGTAATGACATGGTTTGCAACAAGCCAAGTATTCCTACACAGTGATCTCCATGCAAATGTGTCACAAATATTCGCATCTTTTTGTTCCAGCCAAGCCTTGCCTTTGAAAATGCAATCTGTGCACCCTCACCCGCATCAAACATCAGTATCTCCCTGTCAAGTACCAGACAGATGCAGGTCATGCCCCGTTCTGCAGTTGGCTGTGCTGCTGACGTTCCTAAAAATACTAACTTCATCTTACTGCAATCACTCTGGTCAAGCTCTTATGCCTGTAGATCTCGTATTTCTTTGCTTTGCTGATTTCTTCCACTTCTAGACCTTTCTTGTATACCATTACAAGTTTTTTTCTCTTTGGTATGATTGACACAAAATCTTGGATCAATTTCGTTGGAGAGACAGATGACCTTGACGATATTCCATATGGAAGATCAGTTACGATGGCATCTATCTCACCCATGATATTTTGTATCTCTTCATAGCCGGAATTTATCACCTTAGAATCAAATCCATTTGCAGCAAGATTTTTTTTTGTAATCTTACACATTATTTTATCAAAATCAATTCCAATTGAATTTATTCCCATAGACTCTGCCTCTAGCAAAATTGTGCCAGTGCCGCAAAAGGGATCACATATGGTATCTTTCTCCTTTAATCCCGACAAATTCACAATACATCTTGCAAGCTTCATGTCTAGTTCATGCGGATGCTTGATTATCTTCGTTAAAAATTTTGGTCTGCTCTGACGATCAGAATATCCAATATACTTTTCCGAGTCTGTAATAATGAGATACACTGTAATCTGCGGGTCTGAGAGTGATACCCTGGAACCCCATTTTCTTGAGAGTATTTTCCCGGCGTGTCTTTCAAGTACAGATGAGCCTATATTTTTTGATGTCAAGTTTATTGTTCTGCATACAAATGACTGTGGCACTGGTATTTGCAGGTCAATCTTTGTAACATCACTAAATGTACCGGCTATAGTTCCAGAGTACTTGGTAAATGTTGCTCTGCTTGCTATCTTGTACCATGGTATCTTTGATGATACCATAACAAGTCTTGGATCTGATTTTATAGTTGACTTGGGATCATAGCTTTTTGATATGGTGATTATCTCGTCTCTTGCAAGGTCTTCATATTGTTTTTGTAATACAAAAAAGCTTGACATTCAGGTTATTGCCTTTGCAATTAATGTCGATACATCAACAACCGATGTCTTGCCTGGTATGGTATTTGTACTGATTATCTTTGTAACTCCAGCTTTTATGATATTCTTCTCTGCGTCTCCAATTAACAGTGAATGCGTACAACATGCATAGACCTTGCCACTTTTTTGTTTCTTTAAAAATTCTGCAGCCTTTACAATACTGCCTCCAGTACTTATCATGTCATCAACTAGTATGATGTCTCTACCCTTGACTCCTTCAAGACCCTTGGACTTTATTGCAACATTTCCAGTCTTTCGATCTCTATGTTTTTCTAGGGCGATATATTCAACACCAAGAAATTTTGCAAAGTTTCTTGCCCTTTCAATTCCTCCCTTGTCTGGTGATACAACAAGAGGGGAATTAAGAGACATTTTCTTGAAATGTCTTGCAAGCTCTTCTACCGCACTGATGTTTTTTACGGGAATGTGGAAATGTTCTAGCGCAGTGGTACTGTGAATATCAACTATGATTATCTTGGTTGCTCCTGCTGCTTTGAACATTTTTGCAACAAGCTCCATGGTAATAATCTCGCCTGGCAGAAACTGCCTATCTTGTCTGGCATATCCCATGTATGGAATAACAACATACACTTGGGAGGAAAATGCCCGTGCCTGTGATGTTATTGCCAAGCAGCGAAGAAGATTCGAGTCAACTGGTGGGTAGATTGATTGTACCACTAGAATTCTTCCACTAGGTTTTCCCTTGAGTGTAATCTTGCTTTCCCCGTCTGGAAATACTCGTAACTCGCAGCCAATAAATTTTGATTTTAATCTAGAGGCAATTTTTTTTGCCAATTGTTCCGAAGATGGTCCACCAATAACTGTAAAATCAGTCATCAACCAAATCGAGCCTTGGGCTATTCTTAAGTTTTGAGGGAAATATGAATAGGGGAATTTACAATTATACAAAACTTGAATACATGTTTAAAGCAAATATCATTTAGATGATCACTCATGAAACTAGTCTCTTTTCTTCCAAGTGCAACTGAAATATTGTATGAGCTAGGAGTAGGAGATCAGGTTCTAGCTGTAACACACGAATGCAACTATCCAACAGAGGCCAAGGAAAAACCAAGAGTTATCCATTCCTCCTTTGACCCGCAAAAAATGTCTAGCCAAGAAATTGATAACAAGGTAATGGAGATAGTAGGTGCAGGAAAAGACATCTATATCCTAGATGAACAAGTTCTCAAAAAAGCAAACCCGGATCTTATTGTAGCACAGGGAATATGTGAAGTGTGCTCGCCTTATACGAGAGAGATAAACAAAGCAGTCACACTACTTGGAGGCAAACCTGAGGTTCTTGTCCTAGATCCGAAAAATCTTGACGGCATACTGGAAAATATCATTGAGGTGGGAAATAAAGTAGGAAAACAGGAAAAGGCAAAAAATTTTGTTATAAAATTACAGAAAAGAATTGACTACATAAAAAATACCCCAAAAGTTTCAAGACCAAAGGTACTCTGCATAGAGTGGCTTGATCCGTTCTTCTCAGCAGGTCACTGGATCCCTCAGATGGTGGAAATTGCTGGCGGCATAAACGGAATCAGCTCAACTGGCGATAGGTCAAGAAAAATACAAATTGATGAGATAATATCATTTGATCCTGATATTGTAATCCTAATGCCATGTGGATTTGATGTAAACAGAACACTTGTTGAATACGAAAAATTGCTTGAAAACAACATATGGAAAAATCTCAAGGCAGTAAGCAGGGGAGAAATTTATGCAGTAAATGCAAATGAATACTTTAGCAAGCCAGGCCCAAGAACTGTAACAGGTCTTGAGATTTTGGCCAAAATAATTCATCCTGACACATTTCGAGAACTACAGGTTCCGAAACAATCCGTTCAAAAAATTGATTCTGAATGATAAATCGGCTGACATCCTCACAGGGTAGGATGATGAGGATGCAAGCTAATTTGATGATATGTACCAGACTTGAGATTATTTATTTGAGATCAAATTTTTACTTTCTTATTCTAAAATCCTAGAATGACATCATCCAATTCTAGTCACAAATAAATCTACACAGGTATTTTTCCACAAATCCTTTCCTCACACAAAAAATTTCAAATTAGGCTAAAAAACAACAAGTTCATTGGATCTAGTTTTTTCTGACATTCACGCAGACCTGAGTGGTCTTGACCTTATAATCCAGACTGTGTCAAGTGATGAGTTTGTTAAAAAATATGGCTCTTTTTCAAGAATCATCAATCTAGGTGACTTGCTTGAGCGTGGTATCCATCCAAAGCAAGTCATATCAAAATTACGTTTACTTGAAAAAAACTATCCAATATTTTCCGTGATAGGCAACCATGATGAAGGATTCTTGAGTGGAAAAAAAGTGAGCGCTAGTTCTCTTGAAAGTATGGATGCACATGAAAGGCTTGGTGCTGAAGACCTATCATTTTTCAAGCAGAATAAAGATGGAACATTTGGTAATCAAGAGTTCATTGATGCAAAAAATGGCCTCTTCTGCGTTCACGGGGGACCATTAGATCCCAAAAAAATAACTCCAAAAAATGTCAATAGCGAAGCCTGGCTATATCAAAGAAATTGGCAGCGACTCACCGACGAGGGCTTTGAGTTCTTTAGTTATCATGGATATCATTACAAAGCATCATCTGCTTTTGGAGAGGTGGGAAAGCATGTCCGCAATCATATCATATTGTGTGGACATCAGCACATGGAGGCTGCTCTGGTCCGCCAAGCGGGTAAGATTCGTGAGATTTACTCTAAACTTGAACCAAAAAAAGAAAAAATTTCGGGGCATGTATTGGAAAGCAAAGAAATTGAGATAAATCCAACAAGTGATTACCTAGTAAGATTGGGTCTTGGGGGGCCTGCTGGATATTATGGTGTTGGTTCTTCCATGCCACATTTTGCCATAATTCAATACAACCCAAAAAAGGTAATACTATTTACAGTAAATCCTTAAGATATCAGCAGAAGCTTGACATGAGCGGAACTGAGATATTGCGAAACGATCATAGGCAAATACGCAGACTGGAAAAAATAATTGTCAAGTGCCATACCATATTAAATGAGGGCAATGATGTTCCATTTTCTGATATACAAATCATGGTTTCAATCATGTCAGAATTTTTGGATGCAATACATTACGTAAGAGAAGAAAACCAGTATTTCCCATGTGTTGCAAGTTATGACTCCTTAAAACAAGAGATCCGAGTATTTATGATCGAACACGAGTTTGGAAGAAGAATAGCATTAAACATTTCAAAACACCTACAAAGGTGGAAATCAGGAGAAGATCAAAGAGAACCTGTTGCAAGATTTCTCAAGGCATACGCAGTTTACCTTGATGATCATCTGACCAAGGAGGACAAATTCTTTGACACTGCAGAAGAACAAGTGCTATCACAAGATGAGGAAAAAATGATGTATGAAGAATTTCAAGCAGTGATTGCAGTTGCTACAAAGCTTGATGAGATGATGAAGTCCATAGATTACCTAGAGTCTACATCCTGGATGAAGAACTAGTTCTCAAAAACTGATCTTATTCTAGGATAAACAGATACTTTGTTTTGTTCTGATGTAAGTTTTTGTTGCATATTTTTACATGGAATGTGCAATTATTATATATCATTACCATAGTATGATAACTATGCATACTAACATGAGTAAAATGATAAACCTTCTATATGTGTAGCTCCTGTAGGCTTTGGAATTGGCCGAATTACGATCCTGCAAAACAAATGAAATCTGAGAGTGTGGTTATTGATGCACACAGAACCATCAAAGGATCAACTCAAGTATTTCTGGAAGAAATTCAAACTTGGTTAAAAAAAGAAAAGATCAAAGTACAAGTTACGCATTCCAATAGATTTGATCTCTTCAAGATTCTAAGGGCATTATGAGAAATTGTACAAAAAGAGGATGGACATGATATTTTTGTAAACTGCTCTTCTGGATCAAAAATCCAAGCAATTGCATGTATGATGGCATGCATGATGTTTCAGGGAAAAACAAAACTCATTCTATATTGTACAGAACCAGAAAAAGTTACTTGGTGTAAAGAGGAAATCTATTATCCATACTCAAGTCAGTTGTAAAGTTACCATGTTGTGAAATTCATATTCCAAAACCTGTCCTAGTACAAGTCTTGAAAATAATACAAGAAAATAATGGAAAAATAGCTAAAAAGGAGATAAAAATTGCATACGAACGAAAACTTATCATGGTAAATACGAGGAAAAATTTTTAACAAGTTCGATCTGCAAGCCTTGAACAAAATATCATTTAACCATCTTCTAAACGCGTGGAAATTCATTGAAAGGACCTGAAGAATTAGATGGATTAAAACAACTCCAGAAGGACTAGGCGCAGTAGAATTTCTTGACTAGCCACGTGTAGTGAGTTCTGGCTTTAAAGTCCAGGCAACAGCCATTGCAATAAATGGCACAGAAATCAAGGCTGCAATTTCCAGGTAGGTTTTGAATTGTTCAGATTGTTGGGGACTTGGATTAGACCACATGAAAGGTACAGGTAATGCTGCAGCAAACCAAATGATTGAAAGCATGATGATTATCTTTAGTGCACTCTTCCTCTTTGGGGTCATGCTATAACCTTAGAATTAGGTTCTATTAATTTTGTTAGTATAATTATTTAGTAGTGACTCCACCATCTACGGGTAAAATTGCACCTGTAATCCACGAGGAATCCTCTGAAACTAGATAGAGTATTGCTTTTGCAACGTCCTCTGGCATTCCTATTCTCCCAATTGGATGTTCTGCTATTGCCATTGCTCTGTCAGATTCATTTCCAAGGTATGGTCTTGTCATGTCAGTTTCTACGATTCCTGGACAGACACAATTTACACGTATCTTATATTTGGCATATTCTACTGCCCATGCTTTTGTAAGTAAAACCAGTGCCCCTTTTGAGGCAGTATACGCATCTGCTTCAAAATTTTCAAATGATTTCAGCCCGGCATCTGATGAAACATTGACAATGCAACCACTTGTTTTCATCAAGTGAGGTATTGCAGCTTTTGTAAAGCGAAACTGCCCAGTTAGATTCACATCTATTGTGTCATTCCACTCTTCTTCGGAAATTTCATGCAGAGGTTTTACTTTGGGAAAAATACCTGCATTGTTCACCAGAATGTCAATTTTACCAAAACTCTCTATAGTATTTTTTACAACGTTTTCTACGTCTGTCTTTTTTCTAATGTCACCTGGTATTGCTATAACATTTTTCATTTCCGCTGCAGCCTTTTGAAGACTAGACTTGTCTTTTGATGTGATTGTTACATTTGCTCCATGTTGTGCAAGTAGCATCGCAGTAGCTTTTCCAATGCCTCTGCTACCTCCTGTAACAAGTGCAACCTTGCCGGAAAGTTTCATCTATGTCTGATCACATGTTGCATCAATTTAGTCTGTCTACAATTGAAGCAAAATCCCTTTCAACGAATCTTCAAAAAAACATGTTATGCCAATATGATGATCGTAAATTATGTCTAGGTTTATTGAAATATTTTATTGAAATATTTTAGAAATATGTAAAAATACATATGAAATAATAAATATGATGATGTATTACAATAAATAATGCAGAAAGATGCAAAATCTACTGCTTAAGAGAGCGTGGCTCCGTAGACTCGAATTGTGGATCCCACTTGGGTGGGATAAAAAGAGGTAATCTCTGTCTGTCTACGAATAAGGGCCACGCCATTAAATTCAAACCACTGAAAAGTGAAAACTAGTTTTGACGCAAAAATGATTTTACAAAAATTTAGAGCTTGAGTGATTCCTTCAATCCTTTGTATCTATTTCTAATTGTAACTTCGGTTACCCCAGCTGCTTGGGCAACATCCTTTTGTGTCTTGTTTTCTCCATTCATGACACATGACAAGTATAATGCGGCAGCTGCAAGTCCCATAGGATCCTTTCCAGCCGAGATCTCAATTTCAGCTGCATCTTTTAGAATCTGCAAAGCTCTTCTTTTTGTCTTTTCACTCAAGCCTGCCTTGCTTGCAATTCTTGCAACACATTTTATCGGATCTACAACTGGCATTTTTAGATCTAGTTCTCGCAACAACAATCTATAACATCTCGCAACATCCTTTCGTTTGATGTTGATTCCATTTGCAACATCAGTAAGTGTTCTTGGTGTTTCAGTGTCTCTACATGCAGCATATAATGCAGCAGCTACAAGTCCTGGAATTGATCTGCCTCTAACAAGACCTTTGTCAAGTGCTTTTCTGTAAATGTAAGCTGTCTTTTCAATCACTGCATCAGATAATGCAAGTTTATCTTTTAGTCTATCGAGTTCACTGAAAGCCTGTCTAAAGTTTCTATCTACTGGTTCATGAACCTGACTCCTGCTATCCCAAGTTCTTAGTCTTTCTATAGTACTCTTCATGGATGCAGAAAGTGGTTTTCCTGATGCATCCTTGTCAGCAGGACCAATTATTGTTGCAAGTCCCATATCGTGCATTGCAAGTGAAGTGGGAGTTCCAGTTCTACTTCGATCTTCATGTTCTTCTTTAGAAAATGATCTCCATTCCGGACCAGATTCTTCGACACGTTCTGTAAGTACAAAACCACAACCCCCGCAAAACATCTCTCCTGTAGTATTATCAGTTACCATTGGACCTTTTCCACAACGAGGACAACGTCCGCCAGAACCAAAGGATTCACGAGTCATATAATATCTTATAAGAATTTCGATTAACATAAATAAAAAGGTTTAACTATGAGTACTCGATCTACTAATTAGTTATTTTATCGGCATAATATGTAAAAATTATAAATTATCCTTAATTAATATAAAAATATTAGAATTCATGTATTGTAATTTCTCACATTGATCTATTTTTTTCTAGATAATGATCATGAAACAAAGTCAAATTTGATCTTCTGAAATAATATTTCTTGATTTATTTTTTAAAATTATTTTTCAAATTTTTTTAACAATTTTTTTAAAAAATTTTTTTACAAAATTATTTGAAGACTTGTACAAAACCTTTAAATACATTTGTTCTGCAGAACCCGCATTAAATAAAATGGAACAATGTCCACTTTGTTGTGAATTCCAGCAGTCGAATCAGGCACTGGCTATTCACCTAAAAAAAATCCATCCACAGAGAAATACGGCAATTCAAATAATGCAATAGGACTCTGTGCGGGGATTAGTCGTAGGATGTATCCAATCATGGTTATCCACGAGTTTTTAGTTTTTTATTAAATGGAGAACAAGCGCTTGCTGAACTGATCTTCTATATTTTGTCAGCTAAATTTAGTATACTGTGAACCGTATTTCACACCTGAAATTAAAAACCAACTTTATCAGTGGTAACCATGACAACATTTACAAACAATTGGCAAAGACCACAAACACCAAGTCTTGGTGAAAAAATTAATGATGCACTAAAACCAAAAGGTGCACTAAAACCAAGATTAGAGACTGGAATAAAAAGACTCCAAACTCAAATTGTAAAACTTGATGGAATGATTACCAAACTAAAACAAAAAGATGAAAAGTTATTTAAAAGAATCGTAATTGCAACACAGAACCATGATATCACTGCAAGTAAAGTTTTATCAAAAGAATTAGCTGAAGTTAGAAAAGTAACAAAGCTTTTAGGAAATGCTAGGATTGCTCTAGAACAAATTGAGCTTAGGCTAAGCACATTCCATGACTTGGGAGACACTGTGGTAACCATCATGCCAACGATAGGCTTGATGAAGAACCTCAAATCTTCTCTAGTCAAATTCATGCCAGAGGCTGACCGTGAGCTAACTGGGATGACTGAGATGCTCGGAGGTCTTATGACTGACACATTCCATAGTGGAGACTTTGGAATTGACTCGAGTGCAACAAGCGAGGAATCTGAAAAGATCCTCCAAGAGGCTTCTGCAGTTGCCGAGGCAGCAATCAACGATAAACTGCCTTCAATGCCTGCAGATCAATCATCTTCCTCAGCACGCTACGTCTAGGTTATCATATTATTTGATAGTCTGTAGCGGAAGTATATTTTATACAATACTAGTGATATCACTAGTACTGCAGAAGCAGATAGGAACATAGTGGCATATCCCAAAAATTTTGTTAATTCCCCTGTAGCAAAAGAGCCCGCAAATACTCCTATGCCTGTTATTGCACTGTTTACCCCGAGGTATTTTCCCTCGAATCCCTGTGGAATGCTTTTGAAAAATATCACAGAGCTAGATGTACTATAAATTGAAAATGCAATTACCATCATACAAGCAGATGTCATTGTAACTGGAAAACCCAAAGTTCCTACCATGAAGAATAATGAAACAGCAGGAATCATTACTGCTAGAATTCGTGGTATGTGCGCTAGAATGGTTGATCGTTCTTCTCCAAACTTTGATATTATTTTTGGGGCTATGAAAAATACCAATAACATGGCTATCATTTGAATCGTATAATTTAGAAAGACATCAGCATTTGAAAAATTCTGATTTTTTAAAAATGGCGTCCAAGCAGTAAGATACATGTTACTTCCAAAATAGAAAAAAAATGAAGCCAGGTAGAATATGCCTATTTCATTACTTATTCTTCCCTTGAATAGCGTAATTATGTGCCTGAAATCATATACTTCAAGAATCTTTGGAAAAACAAAATGATGATGACTAATTGAATAGCGTAGGCCATGAAGGGAGTGAGCAATACTGCTTCTTTCAATATGAACACTATCGCGGTCTCTCACAGATGTACTCAAAACCATAGATATGCCGCTTGATACGGCACATATCAAAAAGTATGGCCTGAGATCAAAATAAAAACTTCCAATTGTTCCAATTATCATGGCAACTAACATTCCAAGTGTACTGATAATCGATGTTTTGGCAAATAACCAACTCCAAAGATTTTTTTGTACTGATTCCATTACAAGAAGCTGTGTAACTGGGCTTTTTGCAACCATGAAAAACCCAAGTACTGTTGCTAATCCATATAGAATGTAAATCGAGTTGGTAAAATACATACCAAGGCTACAAAGAAGAACAAAAAAGAATGATGTAACAAGTATTGGTCTTTTAGAATGAAATCTATCTATTATTTTTCCCCATGTTAATGAGCCAATAGCTATTGCGCCATTTTGCAGAGCAGATATGATAGCTACCTCTCCTATGTCACCCCCCAGAAAGATTACGTATAATGGAATTACAGTACTTAATCCCTGAGAAGTAATCTGGGATGGTAACAAATACCATATCCATCGTTTATTCTGAAGCTGCATCGTCTAGGTAATCAGAGATCGGGCATTATTGTATAATGCATTTAAAAAATTTCCATGGTTTTGTCTATTCTTTGCTATCTGTGGAAAAATTTTATCATGCAGAAGTGTGGAGATCACACATTGTGAGTGCGATACACTCAAAGCATGTTGACCTTTGTCATCATTTCCTTCGGGGTACCTTGGGATGCTTTATGTGGAAAGATTGCTCTTTACACATCACACATTGCTTGCATGATACCTATCTTGGGAGGATGTCCTTTGATAGGGAGTATCATTACGTGAATAAAATATTTAAGACTTGTGGCCAATTTCACCTCAAATCTTTGAATTTTCTTGATTATTCAAAGTTGTTAGATAATTTTTCTAGGTTCTACTAACTTGTTGAGACCTGAAATTTCATTTCTCAACAACTAACTTGCTTCCATCCACTCTAAGGATTATCGGCTGAAAGTTATCCGAGTTCCACTTCATCGCTTCAACTAAAAGCCCTCCAGGATGACAAAACCTACTCTCCACCCCTTCCTGATGCAATGATTTACCATTTGTCTGAATGTTTCCATCATGGAAACAAGTTCTCGGGTTGGCTGATATGATTGGGCGATAGATTTCATTGCCATTGTTATCTCTCTTGTCTAAATCATGATATCAAGGTCTCGATAACCCGGCAGAACCTCTTTCTATAAAGCTTTTATGATACGATGACGTAATCCAGTCATGAAAAGGGATGGGGATGTGTATCAGCTTATTTATGAATCAAATCTAGACAGCAAACTAGAGCAGATTCTAATTGGATTGGTAAAAGACAATCCTTCCCCGAAGATTGAATCAATAATCCAAAAGTTCCTTCTGTATGTCCAACATTCTACAGAAAATTTCTGGACTACTTATTACAGTGCAAAAACATACGAAGAAAAACTAGATTGTTACTACCAGTACTCCAAGAACCAATGCCTTGCAACGGAGGTGTTAGTAAGGGATCTAGGTTCATTGTCCTCTGATGATGAAATAAAGGAAAATCTGGACGCACTAGTAAAAGAGAGTTTTACATTCTAGGTTAGAGAAGACTCGGTCTTTGGTCTGGTCTCTTTGAATTTTGCTATCTTACTACCTTCCTCATTTACCACTTGATCAATGTTGATTAGCCTTTCTCGTAGGTTAGTGATCATTACAGCAACATCATCTGCTTCCTTTTCAACCTCGCTTCTTTTCTGTTGTAATGTCCTGATGCCCTGTTTTTCTTCTTCTATGTATTGGCCTACTTTGACAAGTTTCTCCTTTAGATTTTTGATATCAACTGATTCATCCTCGATGTTTTTCTCTAGACTGGTTCGCTTGTCTTTGAGATCCTTGATCATTAAACCTACATAGTCTATAGCTTCTTCTAACTTGGTTCTCTTATCCATCAATGCTTGGATTCCTATATCTTCACCTGATGTGCTCATACGAGTTTGTTGAATAGGTTCCGGTATTTTTACTTGTTCTGAAGGGCGAAAATGGGACTCTTCCATGACTTCGGACGTCTTTGTATTTCCCGCCTCTGGTTCATATTGAAAAATCTTGCCTGGCTGATCAGCAATCTTATCCTCTGTTCCTGAAGAAATCGATCCGACCTCATCCTTTTTCTTTCGGAATTTGTCAAACATATCGCTTATGGGTTACTGTTATTTTTAATATATAAAAAGTTAATAAGTAAAAAGCTGGTTTTGCGAAGTTTGCAATGACGATCTATTGGACATTTCTAGTCAAAATGGGCGATCTGGGGATTGAGATATATTTAGAGACCTAAATCTTTGGTTCGAGTTACTTGAAGAATGGCAAAGTAAACCTACTTCCAATAGTGGAAGATATCATTGGATTAGATCAAATGATGCGATTTGCTGCAATAATAGACCTAAAAGGAAACATATCGGAAGCAATAATGAAAGAAGGCAAGACTTCGTTAAAATCACAAAAGGAGGAAGAACATTTCTGCAAACAAGTAGCAACGAGGAGAAAAATTAGACAACAATTTGACAAAAGCCTTGGACCCGTAAATTATGTACACATTGAACGTCAAAAAATTACTCAGATTGTCATCTATCCTAAACGTAAGACTGTCTACGTGACAATGGAACCAGATATGGATATAAAACGAAAGTTAGAAATTGTAGAATTAATCAAAAGGAAAACTGCAAAATTATAAAAATTAAGGAGAATTTCTCAATAACCGGGTTTTACTCTATTTGTTGACTGTCCCTTTGTCTACTACAGATAGTAACAAAGCGTTTGCTTGGCTGTGTAAAACCTGTTTCTGTCTTTTGATCTTACTTGATTTCTGCTCTCCCGCGCTTCTCAATAACTAGAAAATTGACTGTTTCAAGGCCTGAAACTGTCGTTCCGCTATGCGTTCCGCTATGAAATTTCATACTGACCCTGATAAAACATCAATACTATAACACCTCATGTCAAAACAACAATACAGGTCCGAAATGGGCATCATAGCCGATATCCTTGGCGTGGCCATGGATGGAGGAACCCAGGGAGTGATTGTCTCCGCTATATCCAGAAGAGCAAACCTATCTCATTATGCAGTACTTGAGAAATGTCAGAAATTAATAGATGCAGGATTGGTAGAATCAATGAAATCCGACAGAAATAGGCTTTTTAGGGTTACAGAGAAAGGAATCAGGTTCTCCCAGGAATTTCAGAGATTCCAAGGTGTAATGCAGGGACTTAATCTCAGGTATTAAGAAATGTATCATGAATACCAGATGATCGAGACACAAGAGGTATTACCAGAAAGAATGCTTTTTGTAAGGATCAATCATACTCTCACAACAATGGTAAGGACTCCAGTTGTAGCAATATGCTTTGTTTTACTCACTCTTTCTTCTTTTGTACAGTATGCTATGGGTAGTCCCAAAGTTCTTGATTTTACAGTTTATGCAGATGGAACAACTCATGTTTTCTATCAGACTGATGTGGACTCTCAATCACCGGATTTCAGTCTGAATGTATATGGTAGTAATATTGAAAACCTTGTTGTACAGGACGAAAACGGAACACTGCTTTCAAGTAAGATGAATGCAAATACTATAACAGTAGCAACCCTAGGGGCTTCTACAATAAAGGTAGACTATGATACACCTGACTTGATATCTAAGAATGGAAGGACATGGACTTTTCATGTTGATTCTCCTACTGATTATTCTATAATGTTACCAAAAAATACAGTAATTGTCGGAATGAGTGCATCTCCTTTAAACATGCAAATAGTTGATGATCAATCACTCCTATCATTGCCAAGCGGCTCATCCGATATTGACTATGTCTTTGGTGTCTTGGGTACAAGCCAGACTGCTACTTTGGCAATTCAAAAAGCTCAAGATTTTATTAATACTTTGAATTCCACAGGTGTGAAAACTCCTATGGCCTTGGCAAAACTTCAGGAAGCTCAATTTGCTTTTAATCAAGGCAAGTATTCTGATGCAGAATCTTTTGCTAATTCCGCAAAAAATCTTGCTCTGCAAGAACAACAAACTGCCATTTCAAAACTATCCACTAATTCATCTGATAACCATGTGTCAGTCAGCCCATCTGACAATTTGTCGATCTATCTTTTGACTGGAGGAATTGCCGCTGCAGGAATAACTGGAATCGTAATCCTGAAAAAAGCAAGATCAACTAAGATGATAGCTTCTAGTAAAATCCCACAAAATAGCGACTATACTCCATTGAAAAAGGAGGAAATTTACAAACTCAAACCAGATTTACGCCAAGATGACAAAGAAATCATAGCATTCATTTCTGAAAAAGGAGGTCAGGTATATGAAAGCGAATTACGCAAAAAATTCTTGATGCCGCGAACAACAATGTGGCGAGCTGTTAAACGACTCGAAAGAGAAGATGTTGTTGAAATAGAAAAAGTTGATCAACAAAATCTTATTAAACTTCGTAAAATGGAGGATCAGAAATGAAGAGTTTGACAATCTTCATTGCAACACTAGTTATAACATTAATCTTGAATGGTCCAATTCAATCATATGCAGATCCTCAACTTGACACATTGGTGAGTATTGCTACACAGGCACAAAACAATCTTAACATCAGCATATCTCAAATTCCTAATGTTCCTAATGAAATTATCTCTCTATATGATCAAGGCTCTAATGAAACCGATGCTCTGACCAAGGCAGTAAATGCACAAGATATAGCATCAGCTAAACAACATTTTCTTTCCGCAATGAATTTTTTCAAGATTACAAATGATAAGATAAACTCTCTTAATGCAACAGGAACAAATGACCAACAACATGCAGAAATAATACAATTACAAAGTGAGATCACAAGATTGGCAAAGTTTGATGAAACACTCCAATCTATAGCAATAACTAACCATATAGATTTCAACTTTACACAATCTGATCAATTAATCCAAAAAGCAAAACAGGATCTTGATGCTGGGAAAGTTGATGAAGCATCGAAATTGATTGTATCTGTAAGCCAGTTTCTAAATGATGCACATGACTCACTTGCAAAAGTGGCAAAACAACGAACCTCTGATAGGGCAAAAGATTTTACAAGTAAAACGAACCAATAATTATCAAAATTGACAGTATCAAGTATCTCAAACTGTAAGTGCAGCTTCTGTTCCTAAACGAGCAAAGATGCCTAAATTCTACATTAAATGAAAATTCTAAAAATACTCCATAAATCTAAAAATATGGATTAGGAAATATTTGTCAAGAACGATTTTTCATGTTTGTTCAAGTTTGTGACTAGAAATAATGAAAAGTCACTGTTCTGGTATGTACAAAGATTTACATAAAATTCATATAGATTTTTACCAGACCCAAAAGCGATGGCTTCAAAGCAAATTTCTGCAGGCGTGGGAATCCCAATGATAATAGTTGGTATTATACTTGCTTTCATCTTAGCGCCAATGCAAGCCGATCTAACGGATACTGTAGAATTTGTTGGAAGTCTTATAGGAATCTTGGGAGTGATAATTTTCATAGCTGGATTCTTTTCAAAAACAGTACCTGCAATTACATCCTAAATCTTCATAGCTCCAATTGATAAGAGATGTTGGATAGCAGCCCAAAAAGTGTTATCATCGATTTGGCCTGAATACCATTGTTTCACATTTCCCTTTAACCAACTTGGAATTTTCATAGTGCCATCTTGATTCATTGATGGTGTTTTGATTATGCCTTGGTTTTCCGCATATCTTATTGCTTGAGAAAAATCTTTTTTGTCTAAAACTCCCTCAGCCCACCAAATGGATGTATTTCGTATCCAGCTAGGCAAAATGTTCTTAGTTCCTCCATAGAGTGCAAATTTCTGTATGCTGTTCTCTTGCTTATCTACAACATAGATATTGTCTGCCGTATCAATCGCAAGACCGACGGGCTGTTCAAATCCACCATGTCCACTTTCTTGCATATTCCAACTCCAAAGAAAGTTTCCATGAGAATCAAATTTTTGGATCCTATGATTGCCGGTGTCTGCCACATAGATGTTATCTTTAGAATCAATAGCTATTGCTGATGGATTGATAAATCTACCATCCTCAGTTCCTGTGGAGCCATACAAGTTTAGAAATTTTCCAATGCTAGAATACTTCAATATCTTATTGTCTGTTGAAACAGCATACAAGTTATCTCTTGAATCAAATGCTAATGCTCTAATGCCTGAGAAACTTGCCCCGTCTTCTAATGACGAGTCTAGCTTATCCTCATAGTTACCCTTGTTGTCAAACAGTTGAATAGATCCTCGTTCCATGTCCCCTACAACAAGATCACCACTGTGATCTGAACTTATTGCAGTTGGTATCTGGAACATACCTGGATTATCACCATATGTACCCCATGAATAAACAAAACTTCCAGTCTTGTTGAACATGATTATTCTTGAGTTTCCACTGTCTGCTACATACACATAGTTTTCATTTACAAATATGCCTGACGGATTTTTGAATTGTCCGCTTGATGAACCTACATCACCCCAAGAAAGAAGCAGGTTGTTTTTATCATCAAACTTCTTTATTTTTGAATTTCCGGAATCTACAACGTAGATATTGTTATCTTGATCAATGGCGATACTAGTTGGAGACTTGAATGTTGTTGAATTGATTGCTGAAACAAAGGTGGGAATGTTGTATTGAGATGGATCTAGAATCTTTCCACTGTCAACTGGTGAACTATTTACGTAAAAAGATGCATTTTTTAT
>JAGWGC010000025.1 GCA_028867615.1 Nitrososphaerota archaeon
ATTTTCCACTTTCGCCAACACAACTATACCCCGTAGATTTTAATTGATAATGTTCATTTAACACATGTCCACAACTTTTACATTTTGCTTTATCAAATCTTTCAGATAGTTCCTCTTTTTCTTCCATATGCGTCTTAGTCAAATTTGACTACCCCCCCCCAGATATTATAGTTTTTTATACATACCATAAAATTTCCAGATAATTTACAATTAACATAGACCACTTGGTCTCAATTGCCTAGACAGTATGTAGTCCGGTATCAAACGTGTAATCCTAGAACCTGAAGCGTCAGAAATTAGTTTCATTATAGCGCAGAAAATTCTTCCGTATAATGAAACTGTGAATATACCATGAAAATAATAAAGCATTCAAGATTGCCGCTTTAAAAGTACGTTACCTATTGATTTTGTGTTTAAATCAAGAAATGGATTTGGGTTAGACTCTATTATAATTCTGATATCAACTATTGCCATCATTGCCATAATGATTGGCGTAGGAAAGGTCTTCATGACTACATTAGAAAATTCCTATGTTTCACTTACAACTAGTATGCCAAAGTTCAGCACGACAGGAGATTATCCTGATACAATACACGGCAAGACAGATTCGCTTCTCTCAGTTTACAACATGTTACGGTCTGGAATAATTTGGGCAATTGCAGCAGTCTTGATGGTAGCTGGAATTTTGTTCATGCTAGAGCAGATACAAGTTGTTCCTGCATCAACAGCATTTGGAATTATTTCAAAAGGCACATTATACTTTGTAATTTTATTTGGTTTTCCTCCAATTTGGGACCTGTATGCCGGAACAATTGAACTAGGATCAAAAGCAATAATGGATCCTGCAAACACAGGCCAGACTCCTGATTCTGTTGTCAAGGTATTTGATACCATCAACGGAATGGGAATATCACAAGGTAAAGTACCGCAGGTAGACAATTCTGTTCTAAATAATCTGGTACAATTATTCAACGGTTCAGATATTTTATCTACTTTCTCAGACCAGGGTAAAGCTTTGATACTTGGCGCAATTGGGTCGATACTTTCACTCATACTTTCATTTTTGACTTACATGTTTGCAGCAATAAGACAGGTACTAACAGCAGTATTGATTGCAGGACTGCCTATTATTCTGATACTCTCACTTGTGCCATGGTTCCAGGGAATAACAAAAAGACTCTATGATACTTTGTTTGGCCTCTCACTTGTTCCAATATTTTCAGCGCTTGTCATGGTAACAGGTGCGGCATACCTTGGTGGCATCACAACACATCCAGTAGAGGAACAATGGTTTGCATCTGTTGCAGTGCTTACACTATCAACATTTATTCCAACAATTTTGGTTCCACTGCTTGGTTCCTTGTTTAGTTCTATAACGTCAATGGCATCAACTGCTACAGGCTTTGGTGGAATGATGGGAATGATGGCAATTCAGGGTGGAAGAGGAATTGGAAGCGGTGCATATGGTGCTGCAATGTCGGCACAGCAGGGGGCAGCAGAGATGGGCCAGTCAATATCAGGCATTGGCATGGTAAAAGCTGCAATGGGAGGAGGATTGGCAGGAGGGTTTGGCGGCATTGCACAAGGCTTGTCAAATGTTGGTTCTCATGCCCTAAGACGGGTAGGTGCAAAAGACTTGGCATATGACATGCGAGGCGCGGGCTCTCAAATTATGAAAACGTCACAAGACGTGGCACACCAGTACGGCAATTCAGTCATACAGCCAGTTGTGGATAATGCCCTTACAGAAAATTCAGCAGGGGTAATGACTAGGCTTGCAACCATTCCAGTCCCAGAGGAACAAGCAGGAATACATCTGCAAAATGGGGCAACTTTGTTGAATCTAGCACGTGATTCCATCGAGACTGGCAACTATACCAAAATACTTGACCACCAGTACTTCAAATCTGTTCCAGTCCGGGATACACAGATCTTTGCAAAAGCAGTCTCTGCAACAATTGTAAATCACGGGTTTGAACCTCAAAAGCTTGCAAACATATCTTACAACCTGGAGAAGATGGGCGGCCTGACTAGTGATAATGTTAAGGACTTTATTCAAAACTTCAAAGTTGAAAGGTCATTACATCAGAACGATAAATCTCAAACGTTAGATGAGAATCCAGTTGTTTGAAAAAATGGCAGTATAAATTGTTTCTAGAATTTGAAATTCCTGGAAGACTAAATCCTGCTGAGGAATTCTTCTGTTGTGATTCCCGCTTGGTCCAATATGGATCTCAAAGTTGAAGGTTTTATTGGATCATGTCTTGGAACAGGAACGATGTTTCCAGAAGAATTTTTTAGAATCATATGACTACCGCGCTGTCTATCTAAAACATAGCCAAATGCTGTTAAAACTTTTAGAACTTCACGCCAGTTATGATTTCTTAAACTCATGTTGGAATTGTTACTATTATCTTTTCATCGGGAGGACAATCTTTTTCAATTGATTCTAAGACAAGTTGAATTACTTCCTTCATGTTTACCATTAACTCCTCTATGGTTTCACCCTCACTTATTGCTGCAGGAAGCTCAAGACATCTCCCAGAATATCCTCCAGTCGGATCTTTTGTAGTTCGAACGGTGAATTTTCGTTCTTCTGTCATGAGATAATTTATCCTGTTTACTATATAAAATTAGGGTCGCGTTTACCGTTAGAAAGGATATCAAAATTTAATGAAGCTTCTGAAGCGTATAAGGAAATTCATGATGCATATGATGATATTTAGAAAATCATAGTGAATCTATGTTTTTCTTCCGTGACTTGTACAGATTAACCATTTTGTATATATGATTGCGTTCTAGTCCTGCTGCTTTCTAATTTTTCTCTTGCAACAATGGCAACAAACTGATACAATCTGTATCCATTTTTTCTGAAACTGCCTTCACGTGGTTTACAGATTTGCACATCCATCTCAAGCATGTCAACAGAGAAATTATCATAGTCTCCAAACACATCAACTATCATATTTACTTCTTTGTCAGTCATGGTATCATATCTCCACTTTAAGAATCCAGCCAAGTCTGCAAAGTCTTTGTAAGTTAGATTCTCATGATCTATCAGTAACAAATATGGATCTACATCTGGAGTTCCGATTTTTGCGTTCTTGACATACTCGTTAAGATAGGATACTCTTTCAGGCTTGAGGAATTTCTCAATATCTTTCTGATTCTTTTGGAACCAGAGCGCCTCTGAAAGTGAATGTGCATTCTGATCAAATTTGTCATCATGGTTTTCAATATTTTTTACATCATATATGAAATTAGGCGGAGTGTTTCCAGCATACTCTTGATTTACCTGAGAGATGTCATGCTCGACTTGGTTGGCAGGACTCACTTTAAACTCAACTGACTTGCGGCCGTCTGATGTACGAATAACTACAAGCAACTTGTCTTTCTTTACTGCTTCAAAACTTGCCAGATAATCAAAATTGCACTCAAACTTGACACCTTCTCCCCTCTTTTCAAAGATGATCCCATCGTTTAACAGATACAGTATGCCTTTGCCTGTTTTTTGCATCTCGGCATCATAAAACTTGGCTATTTTGACGCCTACAGGAAGAGAAATCACGGTAGATTCATCATCCCAGGTATCAGATCTGCCTTGGGTTTCCCGCGTGTTACCATGTTGCCTACTATAGAGTATAGCACATAGCAATATTTAAAAATATTTATACATATGATAGTGCAAATTGGTACAGAGTAAATACACATGGTAAAAAAATACCTGTTGACAGTAACAGACGAGATGGCAGTAAAGCTTGAAAAAGAGATGAAAAGACGCATGATAGAAACAGTCCCGGAGACTGTAAGATCTATACTGTCAGAGTATCTCACAGATAGTAAAAAACATACCACAAATAAATAAAAATAAACTTGTGTCAGCATGCAAATTTAGAAATAATTTACATATCATGTGAACATCTAGAGTTCAAAGAGATGACAAATATCACAAGTTTACAAAAAAGTTGTTAGGCTGCCTAACAATTTCAAAATAAAAAATGAAAATCATCAATGAAAGAAAGATATAACAATATGACGTGTAATTACATATTTTTGGTGTGGTTTTTCAGTAAAGAACTTTTTTAATTGTGATCACATTCTCGATTACTGACACATCAAGTTTTTCTCCCCCTTCCAATCTTAGTTGTCCTACAATTTGTGCCGGTATTGTGATGCGGTACTTGTAGTAATTGTTACCATTGTTGACCCGTGACCTATGTTTTTGAAGAATAATTTCCAATAACTAGAAACAATCTGCTAGTTTTAAGGAAATAATTTACCCAGTATGTTTCACACATTGTTGAAACCAAGAAAAACAATTTCCTAGTCTACCGTGTCACATGTTGAAAACAGGCAACTGTTTTTCATACCTGAGACTTGCACACCCATTTTGTGTTCATTTTTGTCCTTGGATCATATTGTGTTCCACATCTTCTCAAAAATGCATGTGTGTCTTTGTGTTCACATCAGTACAAGTCTGGCAAAAAAATACAACAGGTTCCCTACACACTACACATCGCGTGCATGGAATCTGATCTGATCCGCATGACCTGCAAGAATCAAGTCTCAACGTATCAGACCCACTTTTCGTGCATCAGGTTCTCCCAACACGATGTAATCATCATACTTGAAGTTCTTGCCTGATTTTTTGCCCTTTCCGGCTATGAAGATCTTCTTGCCTGTGAGGGGTGCAAGATTTGGCATGGCAGTACGCAACACAGATTTTGCCAAAGTGAGGGTGCGCTCTTCATTTACATACTCTTTTTGGCATGTCTTTGTTTTTTCCCTGCCCATCTCTTCATAGATCTCTTCTATGGTTTCCATTCCCTGGAGGATCCTGACATCTACAACATCTACGTCTGACTTCATGTTTCCGGTCTTTGTAACATGCCTGATCTCACCCAAGCATTCTATCATTCCAACAAAGTCCAAGGTAGGATTCCAGAATTTCAATGCAGGTCTTGGCTCTAACTGTGTTATCTTTTCCATGTCAAAATTGTACATGCCAAAGAAGGGACGTTTGTTTTTAAGGTCTAGATTTTATTTCTGCATTTGATTTTTGATTTGGAAAATCACAGAGTCACTTTTTCCTGATGGTTTCTTGATTGAGATCTTCAATGAGTTCTTTGGTGCTTTGAAAAGTCTTGCCTTTGAGTTTTCCAGCATTGTAGAGTCTTACTACTTTTTCCTCTTCGGGACAGAGTTTGTCATCCTTTTTTTCTTTCACTTGTTTTCGTTTCTGTTGCGTTGCTTTAGGCAATGTCTCTTCTTCTCTTTGGTTTCAAATCAATCTTGTGAATGATTTTTTGAAGTTTGACAGGTATCATGTGATAGACCACATATGCTAGTCTTTGCCATAGACTTGTTTGTGAGAACCAACACTGGAGAAGATTATTGTCTTCATATTGTACGAGATATTGTAGATGATCCTGTACTGTCTTCCAAGATCGTATGCATAAAAATACTTTAGACGCCCCCTTTTTGTTCACCAAGCTTTGTGGGATCTTCCGAACCTACAATTTCTGCAACGGCATAATCTACTCTTTTTTGCAGTTGTGAATCCAGTCGTTTATACTGTCGTCTAAAGAGATTGTCAAAATCAGCATCCCACAAATGGATTCACTTTCTTGATTTTCGATCCTTGCCGTGCAGCCATTTTATTGCATCTTCTGCATTCTTAAAATGTCTGTACTTGCCCTTACCTGACTCGAGTCTCTCTATTGCTTCTAGTTCTTCTTTGGTAAGGTCAGTACTTGGTTTTAAAGGGGTTTTGCTTTTTTGCACTGCTTTACCTTGCAACTTATTTCTAATTAAGCTTCTGGACTCACGCATTGCTAACATCCTCCTTTCCTTCGGGAGTCTCCAAGATCAAGGTGATTACCTTTTGGACCTTGGACAGTACCCTCATGCATATTCGTCCTATTGCTTCAGGAGATTTTTCTTCTGCATATGACGCAATATAGTTCCAGGAAAAAGTTGTCGCGTCATATCCATACATCTTTGCCAAGACACATGCCGATAGTTGTGCTACTGTTTCCTGTTCTGGATCCTGCACCGGCTTTAGGTTCTCAAATGTGGAATGAGCCTTGTGTGCAAGTTCATGGAAGAATGTGTCAGGATTTTCTTGGCTCAACTTGATCACATTTGTTACCAAGTTGTATGATCCTCCCTCACCTGATATGGTTGGACCATATTCCACCTTGACTCCAAACTTTTCTGCTACATCAAGCAGTGGTGGAAGCTTTGTTGGCTGGTATGCTTCAACTGGTTTTCCATCAGTATCCTCATATCGGAAGACAGGTATTCCGATAAATCCGACAGGAAATTTTACGTCATCTTCCTTGCCTTCTTCGTTTACTACTTTTTTGTGTCGTATCATGGGTGCCAAGATGTAGAATGCTTTTGCACCTTTCTCGACATATCGTCCAGATTCCTGCCACTGTCTATATCCTCTGGCGTCGGCAGTACCATGCAACAACATGACAAGCCTGTTTCCAAGGGACCACTTTCTTGACGGTCCTACGTTTTGGATAAAGACCTGCTTGCACATCTCCGGAAGTTCTTGGCTAGAAAAGAGCTTGACTAGATTACCAAGCTCCTCTAGTGCTTTCTGTATGGTCATTGCGCCACTGCCTCCCCTGATGCAGTAATTGCGGCCTTTAGATGCGAACAGGTTTTTCTGTACTTGAAACCTGCACAATTGCAGTGAGCAGGCTCCAACGTTACAGTATAGGTCTGTCCTGGCGTTGTTTTGCTTGGCACTTCAAAGATTTTGTTGCCTACAACTGCAATTCCATTTGCTAGCAGTCTTTTTTCTGGTGCAACCAACGTATGTTTGGAGTGGAAGACAAGCTCCGCATGTTCGCATTTGAGTGGGTCAGTCCTGCCTACTTCATAGCACGTGATGGTTTTCTCATCAAGGTCTGCCACGTAAAACCACTCAATCCATGTCTCTGGTTCAGGGTCTTGTGCTTCAACAATTCCGTATCCAGTCAGAATTCCGCTCAAATGAGTTGGGTTTTTCCAGCTTGGACCTGTGAACTCTTCAATTCTTTTGTCTTCTTTTCTTTGTTCTACTTCATTTTCTTCTGCACTTCTTTTGAAGAAATAAAAGAAGTTTGCAATGGTATAGGATAGATCATCATTCCTACCTTTGTTCCAGGCAAAAAATTCCTGTAGGTCTGGTACCACTCCTTCTGGATATCCATCCCAGTGTCTGTAGATCTGGAATTTTCTGTTTCCACTCTGGATTCGTATGTTGCTTCTGGTACTCATTGGTACCATGCCTCCGTCTTTATGTCAAATTTCTCGACATATTCCAAGAGTACTGCAATTTGTCTCTCCTCTATGCAACGGATGCATAGGTAAGAAACACTTGCACCGGAACCTGCTACGGGTATCCTGATGTTTGCGTGCTGTTCGCACATTTCGCACTGTCCTTCAGCATATCGTATTTCATTTGCCATCTTTTTTTGATTCATTTACACTACCTCCTTTTGGTTTGTGCTAGAATTCCAGTCGGTCTATACTGTCCAGTAGTGATGTCATTTCTGCATTTTTTGTAAAAATTATTGCAGGAGCATATGCTCGTTCATCCTGCGATTTTGGCACAGGGAAGATTTCTGTTCTGTATTGGTTTTCCGATTACTGGAATTCTAAAATTTCATATGGACCTGAGCGGGATTTGAGTCCGCATCTATTGGACGACAACTAACATGTTGTACCATGGAATAATCGGTCCATATTTTTTATCTCTCACACCAGTCGGCCGGGTCCGCATAGCATATGCTATGTAATGCTGGTTTGGAGAAAATTGACTCGGTCAGAAAAATCCTATTTGGGTTTTTTCCGGATACTGTTCATTTGTTTTTTGCAGAGCCGTGGCATCAAGAGTTGCAAGCCTCATATCCGTCAAGCTTGACAACTTCGTAGATTCCAGTTCTGTTGACAAATCGGAGACCTTTGGAATACATTTTGCCGTTATCTCCGTCTACTTGGGTGTAGATCTGGCCGCCAATTTTCTCTGCGTATTTTTTCATCTCTTTGATGTTGGCTTGCCAGTCAAGTCCGAACTGCTTGTTTTTGATCCAGGGCATATCATCGAATTCATCCAAGGTCAGTTCATCAGGGTATTGTACCATCAGGATTCACTCCTGTGTTGATGTGGGTGATTCAAGATGTCCTGAACCATGCCTGTGATATCTTTTTCGTCAAACTCATCCAGAGCCATCCCCTGTGCATGAATTTCGTTTATGGCCTTGCCATATGCGTTCAAGACCCGTCTGATGGTTTGTTTGTTCATTCCGTTTCCAACTCTTGGATTTTTTGCTCATATGCTTGCCACGCTTTCCGGCATGTCACTTCATAGTTTTTCCATGCTTTTTGATATGCGGCATGCATTGCTTTTTCGATCCGCTCAAATTCTGCGAGTGCTTCTTTCTTTAGTTTTTCCTTGTCTTGTTTATTCATGCCTCGTTCTCCTTGATCATTTTCATTGCCTCACTGAATTTGCAGGGCTTCCAATCTTGGATTAACTGTGCGCCATTGTCCAACAATTCTTCGATAGAAATGTAGCCCCATTCTGCATTGGCATCATCATGCAGGTTGGCGTACCCAAAGGCAGTGTTTGTTTTTCCATCAAGTTCTGCAATTAGCCAGTAAAAGCCAATTGCGGATATCTCGTATTTCTGATAGATGATTTTGTCCTGCAGGCCTATCGATTCTGTTTCATACAATTTTGGTATTTGTTCCATGTTTTCTACCTCCTAGTAGTTTGTAGGGCATCGTGCTTGCGTTGATGATATTACCTAGTTGTTTGTGATGTCATACATCTTGTTTTAAAAAATTAGATGTTGTGGAAAATCCACTTTGTCCTGCATTGTTGTAACAGAAAATTTTATTGCGGGTAGGTATTGTTGGTTGTTTTTGTTTGCCCGATTTTGAGCGATTTTTTATTACAACAATATTGTAATAATTACTAACCCAAAACACAAATGTGTACCACTTGTCAAGATCTCAGAATGCGAGAATAAAAAAATACTTGAAAGTTGTAGGCTATGTTGCCAAATTGCGCGGTACGGAATTTTTGTGTTTTTGAGCTATTGCCCACGAACAAAATTTGTTTTGTTTTTAAAGGGTTACAAACTAGGCAAAACTATTGTTTGCAAGTACGTTGATCGCATAAGTTTTCTCGTCTGTATTTTTTGAGTTTTCATTACATGTTTCCTGTAATGCAAAATCAAGCCTCAGGACCGGAACCAATGGGATAATGCTGATTTGTAGTAAATCGTGATGTGATGCTATTAGTGATAAATCGGCATTGGCCAAGTCTACCTTTTTCTTAAAGTTTAGAATTTTTCTGTTAATTCTTATTTTAAGCACGGCTGCATACTTTTTTGAAACGCTGTCGGGATGTACAATAAATTCACGCTCTGCCCTGCTCAGCATGTCTTGGCTGCCAGTTTGTACAATCCAATGGCGTTAGAAAACACTGGATCTTTTGGCACAATGACACTGGTTCCAAGTTTTGATTCCAGTGTTTCTTTCATCCCGGGTAAGAGTATACCACCGCCTGATACAACTATTGGAAGGCTTTCCATGTCCTGGCGCATATGGTTCAGGTCATCAATCAGTGCGTCAGCCAATGATATCACATGTGGTTTTGTCCTCTCTTCCGTGAAAATTTCATGATTGACATAATCTGTTTTCCCGCTGCCAATCTCTGTCATGATTTCGCTGACAGCATGATGAATGGATATACCCTTGATGGGCGATGAGTTTTTGAAGACAACCACTTCGCTAGTGCCGTGTCCAAGGCTCATTACCGCTGCATCTGCAAGTTGTACATCCACCAGAGTGCCAAGCACTTGGGCAACTACCGTGCATTGTTTTGGGGAAAATAGCCTTGTTATCATTTTTTTTATATTTGCTGCATGACTTTTTGCCTCATATGGCAACCCGACTATAACAATACAGTTGCTTTCAAGAGATTTTCCCAGTGCATCGTTTGATTCCAGTGACATCTCTATTGCCCTGACGACTAGTTTTTCAAAGCCTTTTTCATCAATCGGTTTTCCAAGCATGACTGGCCTTTTGACCCTGGTGTTTGGAATCTCTGCCATCTTTATTGCCTCGTCCCCTACTGCTTCTACAATGCCCCTGCCTTCCCAGGTGGCCAATTGCCTGTATGCATAAATGGAAGGAAATTTGATCTGTTTTTTGTCAGAGACACATTTGACAAAACCTGTTCCGATATCAAGTCCTATTGCGTTCATGTCATTGAATATGCCCTAGACATTTAAGGCAAAAATTACAGTTTTATAATCATTAGCAAACGGAATTGTCATCCAAACATTACTAATTGGAAAAAGAACATGATGTCAAAGAATGGCAATTGCAATTCCAGAACCAGTGACTAGTACAAGATGTAACGTTTTCATTTTCTAAATTTCATTCTGTAAAATGCAATTACCGATATAATCCCAACCAACAATATCGGAATAGCAAATGGAAATTCTGGCATGACGTGGTCTTCTCTTAGAATAATTGTATTTTCAAATGTATTTCCACCATCGTTGCTTGTACGAAAGAAAATATTGTTATTTCCTTCGTAGTTGTTAATCCATCCAACATATGTATTATTCCCAGATGTAACCACCTGAGGTTTATCAAAATTCACCCATGTACTGTTGATTTCATTTTTCACCACGCTGTCCAGATCTTCACTTAGATTGATTGTATTCCCAAAAGTCTCTCCATCATCTGAGCTCATCCTAAAGAATATCTCACTGTTGCTCTGATTGCGTTGCTCCCATGTTACGTACACATTGTTGCCAGGAGATGCAACCTGTTTGTACAGGTAATAGTTGTCTGATGGAGACTTGTTGTTGCTTATGTTGACTGGCTTTGAAAACGTGGTACCTCCATCTATACTGTGTGAAAACATCATGTCCTTTGTATTGTTGCCATCAGTCTGCCAGAAGAGGTAGACATTATTTCCATTTGCCAAGACGTTAGGATGTCCTTCCTGACCATTATTGTCCAAGTAGACAGTCTTTCCAAATGTAATCGCATTGTCGTTACTTTTTGCAAACAATATCTTGCCATAGCCATAGCCATTGAATTGCCATATGAGATAGACATTGTCTCCAAATATGGCAGCCCTTGCATCAGTTGCAAAACCTGCAGCGGTTCCATTTATTACGGGATTTATGCTGCTCCATGTATTTCCATAGTCATCGCTTCTCCTTACAAATGGCGAAGGATAGCAGATTTGCTGAGTTCCTGAAGAAATAATGCAGCCTCCTTCCATGAATAGATAAACGTGATTCTTTGATGCAAAGATCTTTGGATCACCTAATCGTTTAGTATTGTTATCAAGATCTATGACTGGCAAAAACGTGGTACCACTGTTATCACTTTTGATCAAATGTGCATATCCAGAATTCTCCTGCCATGCGATATACACATGTTTTCCAGATACAACAAGATTCAAAGAAAGAAAATCCAGAGAAGAACCTCTGTATAAAGTAGCAATATTGCCAAAGCTGGTTCCATTGTCTGTACTCTGCCTGAAATCAAGATATGTCCCATTATGGTCAAAATAATTCCATGTCACATACACATCATTACCTGATGCTGCCATCTGTGGTTCTACTGATCTTGCACCCGTGATGTTCATCACCATAACAGGACTATCAAATGTAGATCCTCCATCTGTACTCTTCTGGAAAAAGAATTTTCCACCGTTTTCCCACAAAAGATACACGTTATTTTCAGATGATAAAATCTGCGTGAGTAAAACGTTAGGAAGTCGTGGAGGGCCTATCATAGTATCTATTCCATGAGCGAATACTAGTGGAAAGGATGAAAATAGACTAATTGCAACAACCGGTATTATGGAATAATGCAGAGTTTTCATTTTCTAATCCTTATCTTCCATTTGATTCAGGATCCATCTTTGTTGCCGTAGTTGTAACCATCTCACAGCCTACCTTGGTATAGTTATGCTCAATTTCGACTGGTTTTAGATGGATTACTACAAATCCATATGAACCATTTTCACACTCATGTTTTCCAATGTTAGAAGGCAAATAGAGATGTATGGTAGCAGAAGACTGGTGAGTTTCACCATTTGATGCATAGACATAATCACTATATCTCCATCCTTTCATGGACCAATCCCTTATTTTTGGCTCATTTAGTATGTCATAGAAAACAAGGTTTGCTTGTGTTTGGTTTCCATATTTTAAAAGTAGATTACCTAATGGATTTTCTGACCATCCTCTAAGTACAAGTTTTGATGCAGTATCAGGATCTACACATGCTGGTTGATGTCCTTGTTTTTTTACTGCAAGTACGAATCCCTCCTTGCATGCTATGTTTTGTGTGACAACACCTGACTTGAATTGCTTAAGAGGGGATTCCAGTATACTGGTGGAATTTGAACCGTGAATAAGAGGATAGGATGCAGCAATTCCTTGATCTTTCACACTGTGAAGAATTGGTGTTGATGTAGTGGCATGCCCAAATTCAACTTTTATTGGAATGTCTCCAAGTATGGTTTTCAGGTTTTGCGTATATTGTTCTACAGAAAGCGTTGCCCTTTCATCATCAATCACAATGTCAAGAGTAGAGTTCACTTGGTCTACCCCTACTCCATTAATCGGCATATGTGATGATTTGTCCATCATCATGCTTCCTACTGTGCCTTGTGCAACCTCGAGTTTCTTGTTCATGTCTTCTTTGACTTTCTCCTCAGCTTGGAATTTTGGATCATCAAACAATGCAATGTCATTTTGTGCATCAGAATACATTTTTGAGAATATTGGATTGATAGTAGACGGAGAACCGTTTGCATAAATCAAATATTTTTCTCCGACAGTTATTGAATAACCACATGCTTGAAGAGTAGGTGCCATGACTGTCGATGTTTGCCTTGTTGCAGTACCTTTCCAAATCTTCTCTATGTTAAAGTGTATTTGCCATTGATGATTTCCGTAATCAGTAATGGATGTTACATTTCCAACAAAGACATTGTCTGAGAGTAAGAAAAATTCAGGTGCAGAATAAATCGTTTCTTTAACAGCACATGTATTTGCATATGCATTATCCGAAATTATCAGAAATATGGCACATGCAATAAGAACTGTAATTGTTGAAAGATGTAGAGTCTTCATTTTCTAAATCTCATCCTATAAAATACAATAACAGAAACCATGCCAACCAATAGGATTGGAGTCACAAAAGAAAACTCAGGAATTATTGTCGTTCCTTGGATATCAGTAATACTCTGATATTGTGGAAAGTTGATTTCTAACACTCTGGACTTTGCTGTAGCATTTGATTCTGTATAACCGATTGATTTTGTACCAGTCAGTAGGCCATTATTGATCAATGTATTTGTAACAACAAATTTCTTGTCCTGACCGTCTTGAATAGAGTCAAATATGTTTCGGGGTAACTCTAGACGTAGATGTCCCCCACCTGGTGGCGCTCCAATGGTTTCAACTTGTATTTTTTTATGAAATATATCGGCTCCAAGATTTTGGATAATGCCTCCAGTGATGTTATATGGTATAGGATAGAGTTTGTCACCAACTAAAAGTACATGCAATCCCGAATTGTTGTATGCAGGATGTCCGCCTTCCTGATGCATGGAAATGTCTATGAAATTTCTGCCCTCATACACTGGAATGTCAAATATACGGTGATTCTCTGAGTCTGTGTGCTCTGGAAAGTTGTCAATGTACTGGTCTCCGGTTCTTACGGTAATGGTACCAACATTTCCTGAAACAAGGTCCACCAATGTTTTTGGAAATAGTATCTCCATGGTACCATTTTGGGTGGCATAGTATCGAATAGACATAGAGTTTCCGGCAAAATATTGGCTGACATCAACTATTTCCCCATGCTCAAAATGATACGGTATTTCAAATGACCCAAAATCAGTATTAAATAAAAATGGGATGTTAGTCTCTCCATTTTTTTGTACAAGCAGTGTAGTAATCTGCATTGCATTCAGATTTTGTTTTATTCCATAAAGTGTGGCTTTGTAGCGCCCAGATTCAGAATCTGGAGGTATTGTAAAATTTATTGTGAATCTACCCAAGCTGTCAGTAGTGGTATTTTGTGAGAGACTTTCAATGTTTTTTACGTCAAGATATATTGCCGCATCTGAAATTACATTGCCACAATAATCTTCTAAAACACCATTCCATGCGACTTGCTGACCAGGTCTGTAGATATCAGATTCTGGAATTCCTTTAATTTGAGGACCATCTCCTTGCCCTATAATTCCACCACCGATTATCTCAACTTCCTCTGAGCCAGATGGAATGTCAAATTTCATTGAGATGTATTTGTCTGCTGTAATTTTATAGTCACTTTCTCGCCCATCCACTAGAAGATAGAGTTGGTTAAAGGGAGGTTGTATTTCGCATCTAGGACCTTTTCCAAATAATGCATTAATCTGTTCTTGTGACATGACTAGTGTCATTGAACCATTCTGTACTTTGTCACTTGTTATGTTAAACACCAATGAAGCCGATTGAGGATCAAATTTCACATCAGTGATGTTAGCATTTGTAGATTCATAGTTGATTTTATTGCCATCTACATCAAATGAAGATTTTGTTTTTTCTGCAAATGCGAGATCAGTACTATGGATAGCAGAAATTCCACAAATTGTCAAACCTGCTACAATTATGGAATAGTGTATAGTTTTCATTTTCTATTTTTTCCTCCTAAAATACATGACAAAAAGAATTACTCCCAATGTAGACAACACCGCCCCGTAGATGACATAAAACTCGACAAACTGTATATTGAAAAAAATATTCGGACCCACACACGGAGTAAGTGAACATTTCTCCATTATTGTGACATAGTGGTCATAATCATTAACATATGCCAAAAACCCCACTGTTAGAGCAGGAATTCCAGATATTAATGAGGTTATGCCTAAAATCAAACGAGATAAAACAGATTTTGCCTTGAATGTTAAAAGAATCGCACTAGATGCAAATATTCCAAGACCTGCAATCCCATAAAACATAGGATCCTCGAAATCTGGAAATGGACAACTGCTACCAGGATTGTTACAAGTTAGACCATTTCTTTGATCCTCAAAATGTTTTTCCGCAAGCCCAAATCCTGTGGCAGAATTTAACAGAATAATGCACGATATTATTAAAATTACAATTACTAAAAGATGTAGAGTTTTCAATTTTTACTCACTGAATTCCATACGCATTGACCCAGCCAGAATTGACCAGATGTAGCATAAATTCCACCAACACAATAATACCTATACAAAATTGAATCATATTGAATAACATCTTTACAACCATTCTTGTCACAAACCTGATAATGTGCTTCGAGATTATCCAATACAGGAGCTAGCGCGATAAATAGAAACACAAAAAGTGATGATATTCCAATTATGAAATAGTGTAGAGTTTTCATTTTCTGTCAATGACTTAAGGTGGAATGCTCCTTGCAATGTTCGAGAGCCGAACTACCGACTGATGATCAAAGTCAATTAATGAATATACATCTTGATCATTGTTGTTATAGAAAAATAACGAACTTGCTGTTCGATTGGGATCTATCACATCTAATTGTTCTGTATATACAGGAGTATCCCAAGGTACCCACCCAAATCCCTTGTAGCCATTTATCTCTAAAGGTTGAACAGTTATCCCCTCATTTGCGAGTTCGGAGATGAGATTGAGACCTAGCGGCATGTCCCATTCGCTACCAACCAGTTGGGGAATTAGTTGATAATATTCCAAGTTATGTAGTGGCCGCTGTTGTTTTCCGATTGTAACAAGAAGCTGTATATCATGAAATTGAAAGTTATGGTCTGGTGCACAAAGTGACTTGTTCGCATAATATGCATATACTTGAATCCTACCATTTTGCTCAATACCTTGCAGTGAGTAACCATTAGGCAGTACGGCTGGGAGTTTTACAGGGAAATCAACTGATATCTTGCTCGGATCAGTCGTTGGGCAAGGATAGGCGATTTGAGAATTTGTTGTCCATCCTCTTTCAATCAATTTCTGCGCAGTATCATGCTTTACACATGCAGGGGAACCATCTTCTGATTTAATCATCAAATGCATTCCTTCTTTGCACTTTACATCGTTTGCAGCTATTCCAGATTTGAATTGTTTTAACGGTGATAAAATTATAGGATTTCCCATAGTATCTATTCCATGAGCAAAAGATTCTTGGAATGAAAATGTCAACATAATGACAATAGAAATAGCAATTATTGAGAGGTGTAGAGTTTTCATTTTATCACACTATATGTGTTGCAATTATTTCTATGCTTGACGTATTATTTTGAAATTGAATTGACAGTGTTCTATCTATGATTGTAGAGTCAATTTGCTTGTAATTAATTTCCTGTCCATCTTCTAATACTATGAATTGATCATCTTGACCATCATTGGTTTTTGCATCTAATAATACTCTTGGAATGGAAACAACTAGTGTTCCATTAGATGCAGACTTCAATGATAAAATAAGAGATTTTGATTGAGAATCCATTTTTGCGTCAAGTAGTTTGTTGTCTCCTGTAATCGTGTAGTTAATTGGAAGACTAGCATAAGTTCCATTTGTATATTGTATAGAAATTGTACTTGCACTTGAAGATGATACTACCTGGACATATCTTGTAGATGCATTTGCCAAAGGTGAACCAAATAATGTTCTCCATGCAAATGCATTAAGAGTATAATTTCCAGGAACTGTTGGCGTCCAGCTAACTGCACACTGTGAAAAAGATTGTTTTGGAGTCAATATCCCTTGTCCCCATCCAATATGATAACCCAAACCTGTTGAATTGGATACTTGGACAATACAATAATAATAGATGAGCGGTTGTGTATTTTCCATTTTTGTAATGTTTGCTACAATCTGATAAGGCTGATTTGCTATGACTGTTGTAACTGGAACAGTTTCAAGTGGCCCTGCCACATACACGTTAGTTTGCACTTCAAAAGGTAAGAAAGTGTAATTCTTTGGCATATCACCAAACAAATCTTTGTAATTAGTCAAATTTGTGGCTAGTTTTTGAGTGGTTTCATTAAGAACTCTTTTCTGCTCTTGCAAAGTTAGGATCTGTACAGACAAAACAGATACGATTACAACAGATGTTGCAACAATGCAGGCAATTGTAATTATTGAAAAATGTAAAGTTTTCATTTTCCTAACTCAAATGGTATTGGTTCAAGCTTTAATTCTTTGTAACTCATGCCCGATATCTGAACTGATGTAATCTCGTATGGTGAACGTTCACAGGTTTGACCCAAGGGACTGACTTTAGAAAAATCTGAAGAGTTTACTTGATTTTCAGCATATCCTACAGATAGAGGATAGTGACTACAATTTGGTCCAGGTATCGAATAATCATAGAATCCCTTGGCATTTGGCAATGCCTTTATCAACACCGTTTCTGTAAAGTTTGTCCCTGTTGGATAGTATACAGGATCGTCACCAATTCGATAGTTTGCAGGATAATTATCAACCGTCTGAGACATGTAGAAGATTTCAAATGAATTTGTATGATCTTTGCCAGGAGCTATGCTAAATGAATGCCCATTTGTAGTTACATTGTAATTGCCTATCCGAAAACCCAATTCCTGTCTTAGTGTTGATAGGCGATATGTAGGATCAGTATCATGAGTGTCGGCAACGGTAAAAGTGAGCTTAAAACAACCCGTAGCATTTGAATCCATCAAAAGAACTGGAACAGTGTAAAGGTCATGTTGTTTTTCTGGTATGGTATAGAATTGCCCACAGTTATTTTCTATATTTTCTAATGGATTATTTGCAAATCTCAAGCCTGCGGGTTTGCTTGTAAAGAGTGGTACCAGCACAAGTCCCACTATTACAAATACAATTCCTACTCCTACTATAATTGAAAGATGTAGAGTTTTCATTTTCTTATCACTTCTTTATTATCCTTGGATGTGAACTTTCT